>JALWSB010000119.1:0-16526 GCA_027080345.1 Robiginitomaculum sp.
CGGTTTTGCGCAAGCCAAAATAATCCGCAATCAAAATCCCGGCGATGGGGCCAAGTAGCGCCGAATACCCCACCAGCCAGGTGAAAATATACGCCCCGGCGTCTTCGACCAGCTTCCAGGGGAAAATTGCAATGCCAATGGCGGCGGTAATATACCCGCCCATTTGATAGGAGATTTTCGACGGGGCGAGATTGGAAAACCCGTACGCCGGGGCGACAACATTGGCCGCGAGATTAGTGGTCAGCGTGGCGATGACCAAAGCGGCCAGCGCGAAAATCACCCCAATACCGCCCATGCGCCCGGCCAGATCCACCGGGTTCCAGATGGCTTCGCCGTAAATCTTGACCGTTGCCGAGGTCACCGCCACCGAAATAAAGGCAAACAATGCCATAGGGATGGGCAGGCCCAGCGCCTGACCGACCATCTGGTCGCGCTGGGATTTGGCATAGCGGGTAAAGTCAGGGATATTAAGCGCCATGGTGGCCCAAAACCCGACCATGGCGGTCAGGGAAATAATGAATGTGCCCCAGAACTGACCTTCCTTGGCACCGCCTTCGATAAATTGCGACGGAGCCGCGAGCATTGCCCCAAAACCGCCCGCCTTGATATAGGCCCAGGCCAATAGCGACAGCCCCATGGCCAGAAGAAACGGCGCCGCCAAAGTCTCCAGCCAGCGAATGCTTTCAGTACCTTTTTTGATAAAATAAAGGTGCATGGCCCAAAAAATAAGAAAACTTACCGTCTGGGCCGCATCAATGCCCAATACGGGCAAGTCCGGGCCTTTGAACATATTATTCGTCAGCGCGTTCAGGATCACATAAATCGCCGAACCGCCAACCCAGGTATTAATGCCAAACCAGCCGCAGGCCACCAGGCCGCGCGCCATGGCCGGGATTTTGGCGCCTCTGGTACCAAAGGCGGCGCGCAGTAAAACCGGAAAAGGCACACCGTATTTCGTTCCCATATGGCCGATCAGCATCATCGGGATGAGCACAATGGCATTGCCCAAAAACACGGTCAGCACCGCCTGCCACCAGTTCATGCCCGCCGCGACAAGGCCGCCCGACAGCATATAGGTCGGCACACACACCACCATCGCCACCCACAAAGAGGCAAATGACCACATATTCCATGTCCGATCTGCATCACCCGCCGGGGCCATGTCGGCATTATAAAGCGATGGGTCAGCGCCCTTGATCGTTTCACTCATATTTTACGCCCTCCCCAGGCGGTTGGTTTTATGGCAGGGCCTTTTCTCGTCATTGCGGCCCCGGATCGCAGTCCGGGACAGGCTCCAGCCGCAATCTATCTTGAGGCCTCAAAATGGACCCCGGCCTGCGCCGGGGTGACGCCAAAACCTCAATCACTCTCACACAATTTCCCATAAGTCTCCGGGCGGCGATCACGGAAGAATTGCCATAGATTGCGCACTTCGCGGACCATATCCATATCCATGTCGTGGATCAGCAATTCGTCCTTGTCCCGGCTGGCCTGGGCCTCGATCTGGCCGCGCGGATTGACGAAATAGCTCTGGCCATAAAATTCGCCAATATCCCACGGCTGTTCATGGCCAACCCGGTTGATCGCGCCGATGAAACAGCCATTGGCGGCGGCAGAAGCGGGTTGTTCCAGCTTCCATAAATATTCGGACAATCCGGCCACCGTGGCGGATGGATTGACGATATATTCGGCGCCGTTCAGCGCCAGCGCCCGCCAGCCCTCGGGGAAGTGGCGGTCGTAACAGATATAAACGCCCAGTTTGCAATATTTGGTCTGGAATACCGGCCAGTTGGATTTACCCGGTTTGAAGAAAAACTTCTCCCAAAACCCCGCCACTTGCGGGATGTGGGTTTTGCGGTATTTGCCCAGATATTCGCCGTCCGCATCGATCACGGCGGCGGTATTGTAATAAACCCCGGTGACATCGTCGGCTTCATAAATCGGCACGACAATGACCATATTGTATTTCCTGGCGTATTTTTGCATCAGCCTTGTGGTCGGCCCATCGGGGATTTTTTCCGCTGCATCAAACCATTTATTATCCTGGGACGGGCAAAAATAGGGCTGGGTAAAGACCTCTTGAAAGCACAGCACCTGCACGCCGGCCTCCCCGGCTTCCTCAATATAGGGGATATGCGCCTCGATCATCGCTTTGGTGATCTGCGCCGGGCTTTTATCGGTTGAGGCTTTGAGGGCCATCTGGATCAGGCCACCGCGTAATTTTGTCATTGTGATTTTCCTTCTATCCCATGCTTGGAAATGTGAATTGCGCGCCAGAGCGAATGCCCGTGGGCCAGCGCGCGGTGACGGTTTTAAGGCGCGTGTAAAAATGCACCGCCTCTTTGCCATAAATGCCGTGCGCGCCAAAGATAGAGCGTTTCCAGCCGCCAAAGCTGTGGGTGGCCACAGGTACCGGAATGGGTACATTTATGCCGACCATGCCAACCTGGATGCGGTTGGCAAAATCACGCGCCGCATCGCCATCGCGGGTAAAAATCGCTGTGCCATTGCCGTATTCATGGGCGTTGATCAGGTCCACGGCCTCGCCGTAATCATTGGCGCGCAAAACGCTTAGCACCGGGCCAAAAATCTCGGTCTTATAAACGCTCATATCCTTGGTGACGCCATCCAGCAGCGTGCCGCCCACCCAAAAGCCGTTTTCATAACCTTGCAGTTTCAGGCCCCGGCCATCGACGACAACTTTTGCGCCCTCTTTTTCGCCCGCATCAATACAGGCATTGATCCGGTCCCGGGCTTGGGCGGTAATCACCGGCCCCATTTCGGCGTCCGGATCGTCGGGCGGGCCGATTTTTAGTGCCGCCACACGGGGGGCCAGTTTTTCCACCAAAATATTGGCCGTATCCGCGCCAATCGGCACGGCCACAGATACCGCCATGCAGCGCTCGCCCGCTGAGCCAAAGCCCGCGCCCATCAGCGCATCAGCCGCCTGATCCATGTCGGCATCAGGCATGATAATCATATGATTTTTGGCCCCGCCCAGCGCCTGCACGCGCTTGCCCGCAGCGCAGCCGCGCGTATAAACATATTCGGCAATAGGCGTGGAGCCGACAAAACTGACCGCAGAAATGTCCTTATGGTCCAGCACCGCGTCCACCGCCGCCTTGCCGCCATGCACAATATTCAGCACCCCGTCCGGCAGACCCGCTTCTTTAAAAAGATCAAAGATCAAATTGGCCGATGAGGGGTCGCGCTCGGAAGGCTTGAGCACAAAAGTGTTGCCGCAGGCCAGCGCCATGGGGATCATCCATAAAGGCACCATGGCGGGAAAATTAAACGGCGTAATGCCCGCCACCACACCCAGCGCCTGACGTTCGGCGCACGTATCAATGCCGGGGCCGACCTCGCGGGAAAAATCGCCCTGCAAATGGCTTTGAATCCCGGCGGCAAATTCCACCACTTCCAAAGCCCGCGCGACCTCGCCCAGCGCATCATCATGGGTTTTGCCGTGTTCGGCGCTGATGGTTTTGGCGATCTTCTCGGCGCGGCGCTGCATCACGTCGCGTAGGGCGAACATTATACGGGCGCGCCGGGCCGGTGATGTCGTAGACCATGCGGGAAAAGCCTCCATGGCGGCGCGCACACCGGCATTGATTTCATCGGTACCGCCAAGAACAACCTTGGCCGTCTGCTCGCCGGTGGCCGGGTTGTAAACGCCCTGGGTTTCACCGCTGTCGCCAGCGGTTTCTGCGCCGCCGATAATATGCTTGATGGTTTTCAATTCTCTTTCCTATTCAACGGTTTTGAGCACATCGCGCATGGTTTCAAACATGAAGTCGATATGCGATTTTTCGATAATCAGCGGCGGCGAAAAGGCAATAATATCGCCCGTAGTGCGGATCAAAAGCCCCTTGTCATAAGCCTTCAAAAATGCCTCGGTGGCCCGTTTGGTGACATGGCCCGGTATGGATTCCAACTCCACCGCGCCGATCATGCCCATATTGCGAATGTCCTTGACGTGCGGCAGACCGCGCAAGGAATGCACCGCCTCTTCCCAATAGGACCAAAGCTCCGTGCCCTTATAAAAAAGACCGTCTTGTTCATAGGTATCCAGTGCTGCCAAAGCGGCAGCGCAGGCCACCGGATTGGCAGAATACGTATAGCCGTGGAAAAATTCGATCAGCTCTTCCGGGCCTTGCATAAAGGCATCATAAACATGGTCATGGGCAAACACCGCCCCCATGGGAATGACGCCATTGGCGATGGCCTTGGCGGTGCAGACAATGTCTGCCTCTATGTCGAAATAATTGGACGCAAAGGGCTTGCCCATGCGCCCAAAGCCGGTGATAACCTCATCGAGGATCATCAAAATGCCATGCTTTTTGGTGATCTCGCGCAGGCGCTCCAGATAGCCTTTTGGCGGCATGATCACCCCGGCAGAGCCGGCAATCGGCTCAACAATCACGGCGGCAATTGTCGACGGGTCATGCAGCTCGCAAAGCCGCTCCAGATCGTCGGCAAGGTAAGCGCCGTGTTCCGGTTGACCTTTGGTAAAGAGGTTTTCTTCAATGCCGTGAGTGTGGCGTAAATGATCAACCCCGGCGACCAACGCGCCAAACATTTTACGGTTGGCAGGCATGCCGCCCACCGACATGCCGCCGAAATTGACCCCGTGATAACCCTTTTCGCGGCCGATCAGACGCGTGCGGTGGCCCTCGCCGCGCGCCCGATGATAGGCAATGGCGATTTTTAGCGCCGTCTCAACGCTTTCGGAGCCGGAATTAACAAAGAACACATGGTTAAGATCACCCGGCATGATATTTTTAAGCCGGTTGGCCAGTTCAAACGCCTTGGGGTGGCCCATTTGAAACCCCGGCGAATAATCGAGTTCGGCCACTTGGTCTTGCACCGCTTTGACGATGCGCGGCTGGTTATGCCCGGCATTGCAACACCAAAGCCCAGCAATGCCATCCATCACTTTGCGCCCGTCATGGGTGGTGAAATACATGCCATCAGCGGCAACAAACAGGCGCGGTTTTTTCTTGAATGCCCGGTTAGGCGTAAAGCCCATCCAATAGGCATCCATATCGTTAGGAACGGGGGCATTCATTGGCTTGCTCCTTTGTTTTTCGGATGATCCGGCCAAGTCATATAGGGCAGGCCATTATCCTGAGGCACCATGGTGATACAATCGGGCACCGGGCACACGTGCAGACACAGATTACAGCCGACGCACTCGGCGTCCACCACCGTAAAGGCGCGCCCGCCCTCCGCGTTGGCCGTTACCGTTATCGCCTGATGCGAGGTATCTTCGCAGGCAATATGGCACCGCCCGCATTCAATGCATTTATTCTGATCTATGCGGGCTTTGAGATCATAATTCATATTGAGGTCATTCCAGTTGACCGTGTTTTTCATGGCCAGGCCGCGAAAATCCTCTATGGATTTATATCCCCTTTCGTCCATAAAATCCGACAAACCGTCACCCAGATCTTCAATGATGCGAAAACCATAAAGCATGGCGGCGGTACAGACCTGCAAGGCATTGGCCCCAAGGGCGATAAATTCGGCCCCGTCGCGCCAGGTGGTAATGCCGCCAATAGCGGAAATATCAAGATCCTTGGTCGCGGCATTACGGGCAATTTCGGCCACCATATGCAGCGCGATGGGTTTGACGGCGCTGCCGCAATAACCGCCATGGGTGCCCTTGCCATCGAGCACCGGGTTGGGGGCCATTTGATCAAGGTCAACGCCGATAATCGAATTGACCGTATTGATCAGCGCCACCGCATTGGCGCCGCCGCTAAGCGCCGCTTCGGCGGGCAATAAAATATCGGTGGTGTTGGGGGTGAGCTTGGTAAACACCGGCAAATCACCAACCGCTTCGCGCACCCAGCGCGTGGTGTCCTCAACCATCTTGGGCACCTGACCAATGGCCGA
Source organism: Robiginitomaculum sp. (assembly GCA_027080345.1). GTDB lineage: Bacteria > Pseudomonadota > Alphaproteobacteria > Caulobacterales > Maricaulaceae > Robiginitomaculum_B. Next base: position 5,899 of record JALWSB010000119.1, read on the forward strand.
TCCCATGCCGCGCTCGCACATGCCGTGCGGACACCCAAGATTAAGCTCGATCCCGTGCACGCCCGCATTGGCGATTTTGACCGCCAACGCTTTCCATAATTCTTCTTCAACCGGGGCCATCATCGAACCGATGATGATGCGGTCCGGGTAGTTTTTACGCACCTGCTCGATCTCGCGTAAATTGACCTCCAAAGGCCGGTCCGAAATCAGTTCGATATTGTTAATACCCAAAATGCCCCGCGCCGTATCCTTATGGGCACCATAGCGGGACGTCACATTGACAACGGGCGGGTCCATGCCCAGCGTTTTCCACACCACGCCGCCCCAACCGGCGGCAAAGGCGCGCTCGACATTGTATTGCTTGTCAGTGGGCGGCGCCGAAGCCAGCCAGAAGGGATTAATGCTTTCAATACCGGCAATCATGCACCCCAGATCAGCCATGGGTCTCTCCAAGGTAAGCATCAATACCAGCAGCGGCGGTTTTGCCATCGGCCACCGCCTGCACGGTTAAATCCTCGCCAGACGCGACACAGTCCCCGCCGGCAAAAACACCGGGCAATGAGGTTTGGCCGGTCCCGTCAACCACGATTTTGCCAGACATGCATTTAATGCCCGAAAGACCATCAGCAATCAGCTCCTGCCCCACGGCCTTGAAAACCCGATCAGCGTAAAGCGTAAAATGCTCGCCTGTACCGACCAACTTGCTGCCGTCCAGTCGTGTGCGCTCAAAATCTATGCTGTGCACCACCGTTTCACCAATAAGGCGCACCGGTTTGGCCCAGTGTTCAATCACCACACCATTGGTGGCGGCAAGCTCTTGCTCCCACCCGGTCGCGCCCATCTGCCCCGGCCCGCGCCGATAGACCAGTGTCACACTGCGTGCGCCAAGGCGCTTGGCCTGCACGGCCGCATCAATGGCGGTATTGCCGCCGCCAATCACCACCACATTTTGCCCCGGATCGAGTTGCGTCAAATCATCGGCCTGGCGTATTTCTTCAATAAACCCGAGGGCATCATCAACCCCGTCCAAATCTTCACCCGCAATGCCCAAAGCGCGCGGGCGCCCAAGGCCTGTACCCAAAAACACCGCATCATAATGTTCGCGCAAATCGGCGAGCTTCACATCACGCCCCAGAGCCTTGTTATACATCATATCAATGCCGCCAATACCCAGGATAAAATCCACTTCGCGGGCGGCAAAATCATGCGCCATTTTATAGGCCGCCAGGCCATATTCATTAAGGCCGCCGGGCTTGGGCCTTGCCTCGAATATGGTCACCTCATGACCCAGAAGCGCCAACGCATGAGCGCACGACAACCCGGCTGGCCCCGCACCGATGACGGCAATTTTTTTGCCCGTCGCGGCCGCGCGTGCAAACGGGTGCGGGGCGTTTTGGGCCAACAAATGATCCACCGCATGGCGTTGCAAATGACCGATCGGCACGGCCTCATGCTCGCCGGTTTCAAGCACGCATTTTTGTTCGCACAGAATTTCAGTGGGGCAGGCGCGGGCGCAGGTGCCGCCCATAATATTGGCGCTTAAAATCGTCCGCGCCGCACCGGTTTTGTTCTCCGTGGCGATCTGGCGAATGAATTTTGGAATATCAATAGAGGTGGGACAGGCCGTCACACACGGCGCCTCATAACAAAAAAGACAGCGGCTGGCCTGTACGCTGGCCTGTTGCGCGTTCAAAGGCGGATGCAAGTCGTCAAAATTGGCCGCGATGTGTGCCTTTGACAACGCATCGCCGGATTGGCTGAAAACCGGAATTTCGCCCATCTGCGCGCCTTACCCCTGTCTCTTCGGCTCCGTTGACCGGATTTGCCTTTATAATAGAGGGCACTATCGGGATATTGAGAGAGCAGGTCAAGCATTTTCTGACCAAACGGTCAGGATTTTAACCCCACACCTTTCAGAATGATTTGGCGAACCTGCTCTTTGGCGCGAAGAAATTGTGCATCTGACAAGGGTTTGTCGCCGTTCAACACCGCAATCTGGCTGGCAAAATCGGCATAATGCTGGGTGGTGGCCCAGATCATGAAAAACAGGGTTTGCGGATCAACAGGGTCCATTTTACCCGCCGCTGCCCAGCGATCCAGAACATCGACATGGTCATCAAACCAGCCTTTCAGGGTTTCGTGCAGATAACTTTCTATTTCCGGCGCGCCGCGCAACACCTCCATCGCCCAGAGCCGCGAGCCATAGGGGCGCGAGCGGGCCTGATCCATTTTTACGTCAATATAGGCCCCAAGGGCGCGGGCCGGATCGTCATTATGATCAAGTGCCTGCGCCGCACCAAGCCAGGAATCACATACATTTTCTATGACCCGGCGATACAGCGCCGCCTTGGTGGAAAAATAGTAATGCAGGTTTGATTTTGGCACCCCGGCGCAGCGGGCAATGGCATCGGTTGTCGCGCCCTTGAATCCCAATTGCGCAAAGACCTCTTCGGCGGCGCGCATAATGGCCTGTTCATTGGACAGGCGGATGGCGCGTTTGGGCGCGCCGTCTTGCACTGGCTGGCCAGATAATTTCATGCCCGACGCATCCATAAGCTACCCCTCATGCCCCTTTGACTTTTTTACCCTGTACCACCCCGACATTAGTCTATCATAAACACTTTTTGTCCACCTTGTGAACATATAGCCGACTCACGAGGACAATATGACCCATTCAGCTACCGCCCGCATTGCCGATACTACAGACGCGGCCTTAAGCGCGCAAGCATTGGAAGATATCGTAACCGCTCTCACAAACGGGCAAAAGCCTGATATTGCCGCCATGGTTCCCGCCGTTTTTGCAGCACCGCTGGAAAAGCTGGCCGCCGCGATCCATCAGCGCGATGAGGTCGACCTGGCCCGCACTGTCGGGTTTTCCATGCAGGCCAGTGAGGCTATGGCCGCCGTGGCCAAAATCACCGGCAGCGTACGCGAGGTCAATGATCGGTCCAGCAATATGGCCGCCGCCATTGAAGAGCTGAACGCCTCTGTTGGCCAGATCAGCACCGCCGCCGGGTCCTCATCAGAAGAAATGGAAAACGCCGCCCTGCAAAGCCGCGAAAGCGCCAGCGCCATCACTAATATGCAAGGGGCCAGCCAGAAAATCGCCGCCACCATGCAGAGCATGGAAGAGCGCGTTAATGCCCTGTCCCGGGCCGCCGAACAAATCGGCGAATTTGTCGGCACCATTGAAGCGATTGCCAGCCAGACCAATTTGCTGGCCCTGAACGCCACCATTGAGGCGGCGCGGGCCGGTGAGGCCGGGCGCGGTTTTGCCGTGGTGGCCAATGAGGTCAAGGCGTTATCCGGGCAAACACAAAAAGCCACCGAGGACATTCAAAAACGCATCTCACAACTAACCACGGATATGAGCGGCCTTTTGGACGCAGTTGGTGAAGCGCGCAGCGCCGTTGATGAGGGTGAGGCCATGTCCACCACGGCCAGTGAAAAAGTGACCGAGGTCGAACAATTGGTCAGCAGTAATGCCGGCCGGATGAGCGAACTGGCCGGGGTTTTGGCCGAACAGACCGAAGCAACCAATGAATTATCAGAAAACGTCGCCACCGTAGCCCAACATGCCCAGGTTGCTGCGGGCAATGCCCAGGAAGTCATTACCGCCGTTGGCGCCTCTGAATCCCTGATCGCAGAACAATTTGCCGCGCTGGATAATCGCGAGATTAAAAACTTTATTCGCCAGCGCGCCAAATCCGATCACTTCTTGTGGAAGAAAAATCTTTCTGAAATGCTGGTCGGTCTGAATAATATCACCGAAGACGAGCTGGTCGATCATCATTCGTGCCGCCTTGGCAAATGGTATGATGCGGTGACTGACGAACAACTGCGCAACACACCCGCCTTTGCCGCGCTGGTTACCCCGCACCAGCAAGTGCATGACCATGGCCGCAAAGCCGCCGCGCTGTTCGCGCAGGGCGATCGGATCGGGGCCTCTGCTGAAGTTGAAAAAATGGAAGCGGCCTCCGCCGACGTTGTGCGGATATTGGACGAGCTGATCGCCGCCGGATAACGCTTTGGGTCTTTAGTCCCACCCTTCGACTTCGCTCTTAGGTGAGGTCTGATATGCACCCCTCATGCTGAGCTTGTTTCACCCCTCATGCTGAGCTTGTCGAAGCATGAAGGTTCATATCATTCGCCTTTCGATAGTCTTTGTATTTCTCCCCAGTTTCCTTCAATCAAAGCCTCTTTCTTTGAACGACGCCACCCCTTTACCCGCCGTTCCATAGCGATGGCATCGGTGATCCTCTGAAAGTATTCAGACCACACCAGTTTTACAGGTCGCCTCGTATAAGTATATGCACGTTTGTTCTTACCGGCATTATGTTCATTGATTCTATTTTCAAGAAACTCTCCCCTGTGGGAACCCACATAGTAATGCCCATCTGCGCATTCAAGCATATATACCCAGGCACCTGACACCCTGCGATCTCCTTCATTTCACCCCGCAGCTTCGCCCACCCTTCGACTTCGCTCTTAGGTGAGGTATATTTTACGCCTCATGCTGAGCTTGTCGAAGCATGAACATCTCATACTCGATACCACCCTTCGACTTCGCTCAGGGTGAGGTCTGAGATGCACCCCTCATGCTGAGCTTGTCGAAGCATAAATATCTCATACTCAGCCTGGACCCTTCGACTTCGCTCAGGGTGAGGTTACGGCCTCGCTTTATTTTCCCGCCTGCACCAGATAATCGCGTAAATGCGCCAGATTATAGCCATGGGCACGGGCCGCCGCGATAATTTCATCGGCGTCCATAATGCCCGCTTGCGCCAATGCCCATAAGGTCGATGAGCGTGTGCCGGTATTGCAAAAGGCCAGCACCGGCCCATCCGCATCTTTAATAATGTTTTGCAAATCGCCGATCTGATCAGGGTTCAAACCACGCAGGCTGATCGGCAGGGCATGATATTGCAGGCCGTGTTCTTGCGCCGCTTGCGCGATCGCATCGCCTTTGGGCTGACCCCACATTTCCCCGTCCGGCCGGTTGTTGACCAGAACCCGATACCCGGCTTGTGCCGCTTTTTGCACATCGCCCACATGCACTTGCGGCGATACGGCAAAATCCTTCGTTAATGGCCTGATTTTCATTGCCATCCTTGAAATCCTTTTCTTTTATTACCCTGCGGCATATTGCCTCAACACAGAAAAAACACAGAAAAATCTTCGTCTTTACGGTCCAGCAAGGTAAAGAGGCGTAAATCACCCCTTGCTCTTAAATATAAGAAATTGCTAATATGACAAGCATGGCTATTGAAGAAATGGAACAAAACGTCGATCGGGCGTCGGCGCTTTTACAGGCAATGAGTAATCCCAAGCGGCTTTTGGTGCTGTGCATTTTGAGCGAGGGGGAAAGCTCCGTTGGTGCCCTGGCAGAACGGGTGGGGTTGAGTCAATCGGCCTTGTCGCAACATTTGGCGCGGCTTCGCGAAGATGGCTTTGTGGTCACCCGGCGCGAGGCGCAATCGGTTTATTATGGTGTTGCCAGCGGCGAGGTCAAAGCCGTTTTGGAAGCGCTGCACGGGCTTTATTGCTCCGCCTGAATCCTTTATTTTCAACGCAAGGATAATCGTGGGTCGCACACGCAAAAAAGGCCAGAACATCACCGGCTGGCTGGTGCTGGACAAGCCCCTTGGCATGACCTCAACGCAAAGCCTGGGCAAAGTGCGCTGGTTGCTGGATGCCAAAAAGGCTGGCCATGCGGGCACGCTCGATCCTCTGGCCTCAGGTGTCCTGCCCCTCGCCTTTGGCGAAGCGACCAAAACCATCGCCTTTATGATGGACGCACGCAAAACCTATGAATTTACCGTACGCTGGGGCCTTGAAACCAGCACCCTCGACACCCAGGGCGAAGAGGTGGCGCGGAGCCCGGTGCGCCCATCCGCAGAAGAGATAACCCGCGTCTTGCCAGATTTCATGGGCGAGATTATGCAAATGCCGCCGATTTATTCGGCCCTGAAAGTGGATGGCAGGCGCGCTTATGATCTGGCCCGGGCGGGCGAAGACGTGGTGTTAAAGGCGCGCCCGGTACGTATTGATGATCTGCGTCTGCTTAACTGCCCCTCAAAGGATGAGGCCTGTTTTGAAGTGCGCTGCGGCAAGGGCACTTATGTGCGCAGTCTGGCCCGCGATCTGGCTTTTGCCCTTGGCACAAAAGGCCATGTCAGCGCCTTGCGCCGGACCGGCGTCGGGCCATTTACGCTGGATGAAGCCATTACCCTTCCTGCCCTGGAAGGCGCGGTGGCCAGGGACGCCGCATCGGCGCTTTTACAGCCGTTGGCACGCGCCTGCGCACATTTGCCGACGCTTGATGTGGACGCGGCGCAAGCGGCAGATTTACATCACGGTCGGGCCATTGCGCTGGGGCCAAGGCAAGCACTGGCGGACCAGGCCCTGGTCTATGCCCAGGCAAACGGCAACCCCATTGCCATTGGCACAATAAAGGACGGTAGGTTCCAGCCAAAGCGGGTTTTCAATCTATAGAAAACCCGCCGCGATTCGTTTACCTTGCGCATCTGTGAAATAAGGCCGCATGGCCTTGCTATTGTGGTTGATTTCGCCCATAAGCCCCTCGCAAACCTTGACCGTGCTGGACGGCGTCCCGGCACGGCCCTCATATTCCGGGCGCCGCGGAGAAATAATTATGTCGATTACCACGGAACGCAAAGCCGAACTGATTAAGAAATTTGCACAAGGCAAGGGCGATACCGGATCACCTGAAGTACAGGTTTCCATTCTGTCCGAACGCATCTCCAACCTTACCGAACACTTTAAAACCCACAAGAAGGACAACCATTCGCGCCGCGGATTGTTGAAAATGGTTTCCCAGCGCCGCCGCCTTCTCGACTATCTAAAACGCGAGTCAGATGACCGCTATAAGGCGTTGATCAAAGAGCTGGGCCTGCGCCGCTAAGGGCGCCGGACCCAACGCTAATGCACGGGCTGCGCACATAGGGTGCGTGGCCGAACAGGAAAATACACATGTTTGATATTCATAAAGAAACTATCGATTGGGAGGGCCGCGCGCTCACCCTGGAAACCGGGCGCATTGCCCGTCAGGCGCAAGGTTCTGTCCTTGCCACCTATGGCGAAACATCCGTTCTCGCCGCCGTCACATATGCCAAAGAGCCGAAGGAAGGCATTGATTTCTTCCCGCTGACCGTAAACTACACCGAAAAATATTATGCCGCCGGACGCATTCCAGGCGGCTTTTTCAAGCGCGAAGGCCGTCCGACCGAAAAAGACACCCTGACCTCGCGCCTGATTGACCGGCCGATCCGGCCACTGTTTGCCAAAGGTTTTAAAAACGAAGTACAGGTAATTTTGACCGTGCTCAGCCACGATCAGGAAAATGACCCGGACATTTTGGCCATGGTTGCCGCCTCGGCCGCTTTGAGTCTTTCAGGCGTTCCGTTCATGGGTCCGATTGCCGGTGCCCGTGTCGGCCTTATTGATGGCGAATACGTCATCAACCCGACCTTTGAAGAAATGGAAACAACCGAGCTTGATTTGCTGGTTGCCGGTACCAAAGACGCCGTGATGATGGTTGAATCCGAAGCTAAAGAATTATCCGAAGACGACATGCTGGGCGCGGTTATGGCCGGTCATGATGCCATGCAGCCGGTTATTGAGATGATTACTGCGCTGGCCAAAAAAGCCGCCAAGCCCGCCTTTGATTTCACCGCCCCGGATTATAAAGCCGAAAAAGCGGCGGCCAAAAAACTGGTCGGTGCGGCTTTGACCAAGGCCTATAAAATTGTTGACAAGCTGGAACGTCAGGAGGCCGTTGGCGCGGCCAAAGACAAAGCCTATGCCGAGCTGGCGGCAAGCGAAGAGCGCCCGGACGGTATCCCGTCTGATGTTTTGGGTGGGGTGTTGAAATCCCTCGAAGCCGATGTGGTTCGGGGCAACATTCTTAAAACCGGCAAACGTATTGATGGCCGTTCGCTCGATCAGGTTCGCCCGATTGTCTCGGAAACTGCGGTTCTGCCCCGCACCCACGGCTCGGCGCTGTTTACGCGTGGTGAAACCCAGGCGCTGGTAATTGCTACGCTGGGCACCGGTGATGACGAACAATTCATCGATGCGCTGACCGGCACCACCAAGGAAAACTTCTTGCTGCATTACAACTTCCCACCTTATTCGGTTGGCGAAGCGCGGCGCATGGGCCCTCCGGGACGCCGGGAAATTGGTCACGGCAAGCTGGCATGGCGCGCCATGCGGGCGGTTTTGCCGGGCAAGGAAGACTTCCCCTACACCATTCGTCTGGTCTCCGAGATCACCGAATCCAACGGCTCTTCCTCCATGGCCACCGTCTGTGGTTCATCGCTGGCGCTGATGGATGCCGGTGTGCCGATCACACGCCCGGTTTCGGGTATTGCCATGGGCCTGATCAAGGAAAAAGACGGCATTGCCGTATTGTCCGACATTCTTGGTGATGAAGATCACCTTGGCGATATGGATTTCAAGGTCGCAGGCACCGAAAAAGGCATCACCTCCTTGCAAATGGATATCAAGATTGCCGGGATTACCGAAGAGATCATGCAAACGGCGCTGGAACAGGCATCTGCCGGTCGGGCGCATATCCTTGGTGAAATGAACAAGGCGCTGGGTGCTGCCCGCGCTGAGGTTGGTGAATTTGCCCCGCGCATTGAAACCATCACCATCGCCAAGGACAAAATCCGCGATGTTATCGGCTCTGGCGGCAAGGTCATTCGCGAAATTGTTGAAGAAACCGGTGCCAAGATCGACATCAATGATGATGGCGTGATCAAGGTGGCTTCGTCAGATGCCAAATCCATCGAAGCGGCGCTGAACTGGATCAAAGGCATTGCGGCGGAACCGGAAGTCGGCGTTATTTATGACGGCACCGTGGTCAAGACCATGGATTTTGGCGCTTTCGTCAACTTCTTTGGTCCCAAAGACGGCCTCGTGCACATCAGCCAACTGGCCGCTGAGCGCGTTGGCAACACCACCGACGTGGTCAAGGAAGGCGACAAGGTCAAGGTCAAGGTTCTTGGCTTTGATGATCGCGGCAAGGTGCGCTTGTCGATGAAAGTCGTCGACCAGAAAACTGGCGAAGAGATCAAAGCCGACGAAGGCTGATTGCTTTTTCTTCTTTTACCTGAAAAGCCCCGGGTGTTGCGCCCGGGGCTTTTTGTGTTTGGCACTATCCATGCTTCGAGGCTGCACCTCGCACATGAGGAATATATCTATACTTCCAACCACCTCACCCTGAGGCGCGTAGCGTTAGCGAAGCCTCGAAGGGTGTGAACGTAAGGTGCAAACCCATATTTCGAGGCTCACTTGCGTTCGCACCTCAATATGAGGTGTTAGTTTTATTTTCCAACCTTCTCCATAAGGTGCAGGCTCTAGCCCGCGACTTTTTCCGAACGCACATCAAGATCATGCTCGCGCACTTTGCGATAAAGTGTCGAGCGGCCAATACCAAGACGGCGGGCGATCTCTGACATGTGGCCAGAATAGGTGCCAATGGCAAATTCGATAAGGTCGCGCTCGATATCTTCCAGCGCCCGCACATGGCCCTTGCCGTCCATAATACGGACCGGGGCGTCTTCAGCCTCGGCGATATGTTGACCATCCGAAAGCGCCGCCGCAGGGGCAAGCACAAGCGGCGCTTCGCTTTGCGCCGCCTCTTCGACCACATCGCGACTCACCCCGGAAATATGCGGAAAATCTTCGGGAGTCAGCTCATCCCCTTCGCACAGGACAACAGCACGAAAGACAGCATTTTCCAGTTGACGCACATTACCCGGCCAGTCAAAGGCCTTCAAAAGCGCCATGGTTTTGGCACTGGCCCCCATGATCTGCGTACCTTCCTGGGCATTGAAACGGGCAATAAAGTGCGATACCAGCGTCGGCAAATCCTCCATGCGATCGCGCAAAGGCGGCAAATCGATGGGGAAAACATTCAGGCGGTAAAACAAATCTTCGCGAAACCGCCCGGCGCGCACTTCTTCGGCCAAATCACGGTTTGTCGCCGAAATAATGCGCACATCAACCTTGACCGCGCGCTTTGCCCCGACCGGATCAATCTCGCCTTCTTGCAAGGCCCGCAACAACTTGACCTGCATATCTTGTGGCAATTCGCCAATTTCATCGAGGAACAATGTCCCCCCGTCGGCTTCGCGAAATTTGCCAATATGTTTGTCACTGGCACCGGTAAAGGCCCCTTTTTCATGCCCGAACAAAATGCTTTCGACCAGATTTTCCGGCAAAGCCCCGCAATTAACCGTCACCATGGGCTTGCCGCGCCGCTCCGACGCCCCGTGAATGGCCCGCGCGATCAGCTCCTTGCCAACCCCGCTTTGCCCTAAAATCAAAACCGGAATGCTGGATTTGGCGGCTCGCTGACCCAGCCGCACCACCTGGCGCATGGCCGGGGCATCGGCAATCATATCACCAAAGCCCAAAGCCCCGCTGGCGGTTTTTTGCAGCCGCACCACCTCGCCGCGCAATTCCCCGACTTTCAAGGCATTGCGAATGGAAACGGTGATCCGTTCCGGGCTGGCCGGTTTGACAAAAAAGTCTGCCGCCCCGGCCTGCATGGCCTTGACCACGGTCTCTATACCGCCTGTGGCGGTAATCACCACGAC
>JALWSB010000119.1:16536-17567 GCA_027080345.1 Robiginitomaculum sp.
GCGCGCACGAATTTCCGCCAACGCCTTCATGCCCCCCATGCCCGGCATCACCAGATCCAGCAGCACCGCATCAATATGCCCGCCGCCGGTTATCGCATCAAGCGCCGCTTCGCCGCTATCGGCATGGGCGGCATTAAAGCCCTGCTTTTCCACAACCGCCTGCATAAGCCGCCGCTGCGTTGGATCATCATCCACGATCAATATGGTTTTCGTCATCACCCAAACCCCTGTTTTTACGGGCCTTTTTATCCGGACTTTTTGTTTTGCCCGCAGCCTCGTTTGAGCGCACTATGACACAAGGGGGTAAAGGCGAGGTTTACGCGGCCCAAAATGATACAGTTTTGTCAGCCGCACGCATCATAGACAATTGACCCTGCGCCGCCGGGGCGCTACCGCTTGCGCATGAGCACAAAGAAAACGGCGCAAAAACCAGCCCAAACACCAGCCAGGGAAAAACGCACCCGCACCCTGCCGCTGGCGCGTTTTAACGGCGATCAGCCCCCCCATCCAGCCTGGTTTGACACCTGCCTTGCCGCCCCCCATGAGGACGGCAGCGTTACCGTTGACGGCGCAGACATAAAATGGCGGGCCTGGGGCGAAAAGGGCCTGCCGGGGTTGATTTTGGTGCATGGCGGCGTGGCGCATAAAGGCTGGTGGGACTTTATCGCCCCCTGGTTTGCCAAAACCCGCCGGGTGGTGGCGATGGACCTTTCCGGCATGGGCGGGTCTGGCTGGCGCGATCATTACGACATGCCGCTTTATGCCAATGAAGTGGTCGAAGCGGGCATGGCCGGCGGGGCCTTTGCCCACGAGCGCAAACCGGTGTTGGCCGGACACTCATTTGGCGGCTTTGTGACCATGGCCGCCGCGGTCAATCATGGCACCCGCTTTGAGCAAGCCATTATCATAGACAGTCCAGTGCGCCCGGCAGACAAGCAAAGACGCACCGCGCCGCCCAGTCGCGGCGGCCGCGTTTACAACAATACCAAAGAAATTCTGGCGCGCTTTCGCCTGTTGCCAGACCAGGATTG
>JALWSB010000120.1 GCA_027080345.1 Robiginitomaculum sp.
AAGATTTTGACCCGCCCACCCTGGCCAGTGCTTATCAGGACGGCGGCGCAACATGTCTTTCCGTACTCACCGATCAGCAATATTTCATGGGTGATGATACCTATTTGGGCGCCGCGCGCGCGGCCTGCACCTTACCGGTTTTGCGCAAGGATTTTATGATTGACCCTTGGCAGATTGCTCAATCGCGCGCTCTGGGCGCAGATTGTGTCTTATTGATTATGGCCGCCCTGGACGACAAAACCGCCCACAGGCTTTACGATCTGGCACGACAATTAAAAATGGACGTTCTTGTCGAAGTGCACAATGCGCCAGAAATGCACCGGGCGTGCGGGCTTGGCGCCCGGCTGGTTGGCATCAATAATCGCAATTTAAAAACCTTTGAAACCGACCTGGGCACCACAGCACACCTTGCCGCCGCGGCCCCCCAAAATATACTTTTGGTATCAGAAAGCGGCATTCATACGGCCAAAGACGCACACGATGTGCGCAGCAAAGGCGCGCGCGCCATTTTGGTTGGTGAAAGCCTGATGCGAAAAAATGATGTGGCCGCAGCAAGCCGGGCCTTATTGGCTTAAACCGGCAGGCACAAAAGCTACAGGCACGCTTTGGTGACCACTTTTCCCTTTTCCCCATCCGTCCATTGCACGTGGATTTCCTGTCCGGAATCAAGGGTTTGAATGCCTGCTTCTCTTAAAATTTCGGCGTGAATAAAAACGTCATTGTCGCTGTTATCAATATTGACAAAACCATAGCCCTTGGTCCGGTTGAACCATTTCACCTGAGCGGTCTCATAATTTTTCAGCTCTTCTTCCGGCACCGGCTCAGGCATTTTATGGTCGTCAATGAAATCAAGAATTTTCAGGGCCTGCAACCCTTTGGCCCGACGCACCGCCGTACAGGTAACGCGGTCCCCCTCAGCGGCAAAGTCGCGCCCTGTTTCCCGCAAGGTCGAAATATGCAGCATCACATCGCCGCTATCATCGTTCGGTGTTACAAATCCATAGCCCCGTATTGGGTCAAACCATTTGACCCGGCCGGAAAGCTCGACCTCTTCTTCCTTATCCAATTGACACGCCCCACGCTAACCAAGTGTGCATACTATCACGTTTTCGCCCATTAAGGGAATATATATCTTTAAAAAATGCGCACAAAAATAATTCAACGCGCAAAAATAAAATGATAAATGAAATTATCTGAATGCGTTTGGCCCCTAAGCCGCTCTTTGTGATTTATGAGGAGGTGCAGAAAGAGCGTTCAATTTGTCCAGAAGATAGTCGAGCTCTTCTTGCGGCAAGCCTTGAAATTTGGTCAATACACGCTCGATCATATGCTGGGAGAAACGCTCCCGATCATCGGCTTCCTCATTATAATCCATCTCATGATAAAGCGTGATGCCCATGCGAAAGGCACTATAAAGCCGCTGGGGCAAGCCGGCCCGCTCATAAATCGCCCGCAGGCCCAACGGACCGGCATCATGGACCATCAACCAGGTGCGCGAATGGGGCACCGCCGCCAGTTCCGCAATGGCCCATTCCACAAACCGCATATGCCCCATGCACAAGCCGCGCAAAATAATTGACGGCGACAGGCGGCCATTCAAGTGCAATTGCTGGACAAAGCGGCGCATATCAACCGCCTGCCCGGCCTGATCGACCAAGTCTATTGTGGCCCGCTCGCGCGCGCCTTCGGCCAGCTCCACCGCCAGTTGCGGCGGCAATTCATGTTTCTTGATCAACCGGCCAAGTGCCTCGTCAGTGATTAAAGAGACCAGTTTTTCCGTCACATTGACAGGCAGGGTTTTGCGATCAATCAAACTATTGGTCAGCTTGGCGCTTTCACCAAATCGTTTCAAGGCGGCATTATAGGCCCCCTCATCAAAATCAGCCGCTTCATTGCGCGCGGCCGCCACGACGGCCGGTTCGCGCGCCTCGCTGGCGATAACATTAACAACCCGCGCACTCACCGTTTTGCGACTGGCCACCGCGACCTGCCGCACCGCAGCACCAGAACGGATAATCTCGATCAAATCATCATCATCAAGCACCGGAGACGCGGTAATAACCGGGATGGCAATCGATTCGATATCGCTGGCCAGTTTTTTGGCTATATCATGGGGAAGATGCGGCGAATTTTTCAACGTTACCGCCAAAGCGCGGCGCACCAGATCAGCCGCATCATTGGCCATGATTTTCATTATTTCTTCGGCACTTTGGCGTTCTTCGCGTGATAGCGGTGTCCGGTCAATCATACGGCAGATTTTGTGCGCTGCCGTCGCCCGATCCTCGTCTTTGGTGCTTTTAACAAGCCTGCGAATATCGTCTTTTGTTAATCGCGAACGCATTGTGCGGACAGTCATGATGATCACCTTGAGTAACCTTGGGAAGAATCTAAGTTTCTCCATTGTTACCGCACATGCTTAACGAAGCATTGCCAAGGCCGTTTATGGTTAAAATCAGGGTTACTTCGTTGCTGACTCATCAGCCAGAACCAGCAAAACCGCCCCGGCCTCGACCTGATCGCCTGTTTTTACGCCAACTGATTCGACAGTACCATCGCGCGGCGCCACTAGGCTATGCTCCATTTTCATCGCCTCTTGCACAATCAAAGCGTCCCCGGCTTTGACGATTGCGCCCGGTGCTGCATTGATGACAAGAATTTTGCCTGGCATGGGGGCGGTAATGACATTACCCGTTGCAAACGCAGCGCCATCCAGCCCGTATTGTGGTGGCTGAAGGGTCCAGACTTCCGCATTGTCAAAAAGCACAATGCCCTGCCCTGTTGTCATGGCCCGAACCGTGTGCCTGTCCGATTCATAGTCCAGGTTCAACACCCCATCAGCAAAGGTCACTTTTTCAAAGAGGAAATTTTCCTCATCCGTCCAGGCGCGCCAGTTATCAGCTCCCTCACGTTTCAACCAAATGCGAATCGCCCCGGCATCATTGGCAAAACGTTTGCTCAAGACCTTAGGTGTATTCATGCGCCAGCCATCTGCCGCCTGCCAGACATTACCTGGAGATGCCGCCCTGTTTTCATAATACTGCATCAGCAAAGCCAGGGATGCCTGATAACCCAGACTGAATTGCGCACCGCTCAGCGTGTCCATATTGGCTTTGACAAAACCGGTATCATACTGGCCAGAGGCAAAGCCCTTGCTTTTTAATATCCGGGCCAGAAACCCGGCATTAATGCGCACCGGCCAGCAACAAATATTGTCAATGGCATGATCAAGTTTGCCAATCGCCAAAGCGCGGGTCGGCGCATGGGCAATGATTTTTGCCAGCATCGGGTCGTAATAGGCGCTGACGCAATCGCCCGCCTCAAAGCCGGTATCAACGCGCACATCAGTCGCATCGGGCAAAGAAAATGTCTCCAAAACACCCGTAGACGGCATATAATTGTGCAAAGGATCTTCGGCGTAAAGCCGCGCCTCAATAGCATGGCCACGCAGCCGGATTTGATCTTGTTCAGGTACCGACCCGCCCGCCGCAATCTTTAATTGCAATTCGACAAAATCAAAGCCGGTTATGGCTTCGCTGACCGGGTGTTCAACCTGCAGGCGCGTATTCATTTCCATAAACCAGAATCGGTCCGGGTGCAGCGCCGCGCCCCCTTGGGCGATAAATTCCACCGTTCCGGCATTTTCATAGCCTGCGGCGCGGGCCGCATCGATGGCGGCGGTACACAGGGCAACGCGCATTTGTGGGGTGATCTGGTAAACCGGGGCCTCTTCAATGACTTTCTGGTGGCGCCGCTGGATGGAACATTCGCGTTCAAAAAAGTGCGCATAACGGCCACGTCTGTCGCCAAAAATCTGCACTTCTATATGGCGCGGATTGCTAATGAATTTTTCCAGCAAAACACGATCATCGCCAAATGATGACAAGGCCTCGCGGCGCGCCGATTCCAAAGCCGGTAAAAATGCATCCTGACTGTCCACCCGGCGCATGCCGCGCCCGCCGCCGCCAGCCACCGCCTTGATCAAAAGCGGATAGCCGATTTTCTCCGCTTCGGCCAACAGCGTTTTTTCGCGCTGATCATCCCCGTGATATCCCGGTGTGACCGGCACACCGGCCGCCTCCATAAGGCGCTTGGCCTCGTCCTTTTTGCCCATAAGACGCATGGCCTGCGCCGAAGGGCCGACGAATATTATGCCTGCACTTTCACAGGCCGTAACAAACCCCTGATTTTCCGACAAAAACCCATAGCCCGGATGTATCGCCTGCGCATTGGTATCGCGCGCCGCCTTGATAATCGCATCGACATTCAGATAGCTTTCGCTGGCCGGCCCCGGCCCAATGCGCACCGCTTCATCGGCTTCGCGCACATGCATGGCCCCAGCATCCGCATCGGAATAAACCGCAATCGTCCGCAGGCCCATACGCCGCGCCGTACGGATAATCCGGCAGGCAATTTCACCGCGATTGGCGATCAGAACAGAATCAAACATCAACGTCTCCGAGAGAAGACAGGGTAAGGATCAGCGCAAACCCTGTAAAGTTACCCATATCCCTCATGCCGCTCACCTGTCGCGAAAGCGGTTGGTGATGGGGTAGCGGCGGTCACGGCCAAAATTGCGGCGGCTGATTTTCACCCCCGGCGGGGCCTGACGCCGTTTGTATTCGGCCAGGTATAATAAATTCTCAATACGGCTGACGGTATCGGCATCAAATCCGCGCGCGATAATGCTGGCGCTGTCGGCCTCTTCTTCGATAAAGCCATGCAATATGGCATCAAGATCAACATAAGGCGGCAGGCTGTCCTGATCGGTCTGGTCGGGCTTTAATTCTGCTGATGGGGGTTTGTCGATCACCGCTTGGGGAACCACCGGGCCAGCGGGGCCAAGCAGGCCACCGGGGACGTTTTCGTTACGCCAGCGGCATAACTCAAAAACTTCGGTTTTATATATATCTTTCAAGGCATTAAACCCGCCCGACATATCACCGTAAAGGGTCGCATAACCAACGGCCATTTCCGACTTGTTACCGGTGGTCAGCAGCATGTGGCCAAATTTGTTTGATAACCCCATCAGCGTCACGGCGCGGGCGCGCGATTGCAGATTTTCTTCTGTGGTGTCGGTGGGTTGATCAGCAAAAAACGGCGCCAGCATATCCGTATAGGCATCCACCGCAGTGGTAATAGGGATTGTGTCATAGCGCACGCCCAGCAATCTGGCGCAGGCGGCCCCGTCATCCAGACTGGCCTGGCTGGTATAGCGCGAGGGCATCATGACGCACCAGACCCGCTCCGGCCCCAGCGCATCGACCGCAATGGCCGCAGATAGCGCCGAATCGACCCCGCCGGAAAGCCCCAGAACGACACCCGGAAAGCCGTTTTTATTGACGTAATCACCCAGACCCAGACACAAAGCCCGCCAGTCCGCCTCCATATCGCCCAGCGGGTCGCAATGATATTTGCCTGTTGCGGTCCAGTCTTGCGCCCCTTTTTTCCAGTGCGTCAGCCCCAATGCGGTTTCAAAAAACGGCAATTGCTCGGCAATCGTCCCATCCGCCAGCGCGCTATAGCCACCGCCGGCAAAGACCAATTCGTCCTGCCCCCCAATCTGATTGCAATAAACCAGAGGCAGGTGATGTTTTTTGCGCCAGCGGGCAACCGCTTCATCGCGAATTTTTGTAATATTACGCCGGTAGGGAGAGCCGTTTATACACAAAAGAAGCTCTGCCCCTTTTTGCGCCAAAACGGCGGGCACATTATCCAGCCAGATGTCTTCGCAAATCGGCAAACCAAGTTTTATACCCTTAAAGTCAACAGGCTCAGGCAAAGGCCCGGCGCTGAACACACGTTTTTCGTCGAACACGGCATAATTGGGCAATTCGTGCTTGTAGCGGCGCGCCGCAATTTTGCCCTCTGCCAGAAGCAGTGCCGCATTATAAAGCTGGCCATCCTCGGCCCAGGGCGCCCCAACAAGCATGGCCGACCCCCCATCGCCGGTCTCCATGGCCAGTTGTTCAATGGCGGCGCGGCAATGGGCAATGGCGGCGGGTTTTAACACCAGATCTTCGGGCGGATAGCCCAGCACCCCCAGCTCCGGCCCCATAACAATATCAGCCCCGGCAGATGCGGCCCTTTGGCGCGCGCTGCGATGCAGATCCATATTACCCGCAATATCGCCCATAACCGGGTTGATCTGGGCATTGACAACAATAAGAGAAGCGGTCATGAGGCAAGCCAAACGGATGTGATTGATAGACCGGTTCTAAAGCCAAGCCCCCCTTGTGGGAAGCCCCGTCATCAGGCGGCGTTATCCACCCGCAAGGCCAGCGCCAGCGCCTTGGCCCCATCGTGGCCACACACGCAAATCTTGTCGCCGTCCAATATCGCCCGCACAAAAGAATCGACCGACGCAGCAAGAGAATCCACGACACATGCCTCCTCACCAAACTGTGCATTCAGTGCGTGCGGGGTATTGTTAACAAGCGCATGGTTGAAAAAATCAATCTCGACCACACCAGACGGGTATTCAATGCTCATGGTGCGGCTGCGCGCCGGTGCGGTGCGTGACGCCTTGATGGTGGCCTGCAAGCCGTCAGGATAAATAATTTCAGCCGATACATCATCAATCCGGCCCTCCGGACCTTTCTGTATGACCGAGCTGACATCACGGGCCTCACACCCGGCCAACCTGTTGGCCAGATCAAGATCGTGGGTCATCAGATCCAGCGTCACACTGACGTCCGAGCCGCGCACATCAAACGGTGCCTCGCGGCGCGCTTCAATGCGGATGGGGCGTTCGGGAAAATCAAACAACCCGATGGCGGCAGAGACAAAGCGCTCCTGATGCCCGACCTGCAAGATTAACCCTTGCCGGTCGGCCAGCGCGACCATTTCGCGGGCATCTTCAAGCCGCGTTGCCAGCGGCTTTTCCACCAAAACATGCAAACCATGGGTCAGCGCATCCAGCCCCTGGCGATAATGGGCCATGGCCGGGCTGGCAATAATGAGAGCATCCGCCGCCGCGATCATCTCCTCACGCGTTGAAAAGGCAACGCCGCCATGTTCGGCGACAAGCCCTTGCGCCCGCTCCGGGTGCTCAGGGTCATAAACTCCGGCAAATTCCACACGGGGATGCGCCGCCAGTTTGGCGGCATGATAACCGCCAAAAACACCGGCACCGGATACGCATACTCTGACCTTGGTGTCCATAATCAACCTGTTAGCGGACCATATTTATGCTCGTTTGTGCCATTTTGCCGGGTCAACCACAAGAGAGATGCCCATCAATAAATGTGACCAATTCTTTCAGTCTGGATTTTACCCACGAACATCGTTAGGATTCGCAAATGAGGCTGGGGAGTTATACATGAAAAAAGATACGCATGAAAAAGACCTTCAAGGCCCGCAAATGCACGAAGTGTTCGATTCCTTTTTAGGTTTTGATCTGCGGCTTTTGGTGACTGTACGCGATCTGATTTTGCATCCGGTTCGCGTGGCCCGCGATGCCCTTAACGGTGAAAAGAGCAGTTATCTGGGGCAGGTCCGCCTGTTTGTTTTCTTTTTGGGCATCCAGACCATTCTTTTCACCTTGATGAAAACCTATGACTCGATGACCATTGCCACGGTCATTACTGATGAAACTACACGGGCAAATTATACAGCACTTTTAGCCAAAGAGGGCTTTACCGTTAAGCAGGTCAATACCGCAATACAAGGGTGGTTTAATTTTCTTATCACGCCATTGAATATCATTACGGTTATCATTTTTTCTTTCTTTTTCAAAACCATTGCCCCCAAAATTACGCTTTTGGGCCATGCCATTCTTTTTATAACGGCCACCAATGCCGCCACCATTATTGCCACACCTGTTATTATTCTGTTCGCTAACTTTTCCAGTAATGCACCCTTGATCCAATTGTTGGCCGTTCCCGTTCAGCTTTGGTTTTTGGGACTTTTTGTCTGGGTATTTATGCGCAAAAGCATTCTTGGCGGTATTTTCAAAATTATGGCCATGTTTGGCGTTTGGCTGCTATCATCAGTCATTATTGGCCTTGTTATGTGGGTTATCGTCGACGCACTGGTCACCAAAAACTTTACCACCGGACCGCTGCGTTACACGATCCAAAACCATCGTTCGTTTAATTTTCAACCGGTAAATAATTAAGAATCCGGGTCAGCCGGAAACGCCATAGCCACCTTCTGGCACCAATCATAAAGCGCCGGCCAGCTTTGCCCACCATTGCCCATCAGGCCAAGGCGGACAATGACAAGATCGCGCGAAGGCACCACCCAGATGACCTGCCCTTCATGACCTTGCGCGGAAAAAGCATCACGCGGACCAAGGGCCGAGCCTTGCCCCTTGGGGCGAATATCGTCCGGGTTGGCCGCATTGATCCACCAGCCAGCCCCGTAAACGGTGGCGTTGTCGGCCGGGGTTTTGCTGCGCGAAAAATCCACCCAGCCTTCTGGCAACAGGCGCGCGCCATTCCACACCCCATCGCGCAAATAAAGATAGCCAAAACGGGCAAAATCCCGCGCCGAAGCCCAGACAAGCGAGCCGCCCAAAAACGTCCCCGCCGCATCAAATTCGATGCGTCCATCCATGCCCAGCGGCTTGAAAAGACTGCTCTGCACATAATCGACCATGGCTTGCGGCGCCGGGGCATCGACCCCGTCGCGCTTGGCAATTTCGCCTTGCAAGGCCCGCGCAATCAGATGAAAGCCGGCGGTGGAATAATTCCAGTGCGTCCCCGGCGTATGGACAAGCGGCAATTTGGCCGCGTAAGAAACAGTGTCAAAGCGCCCCGGCCCGGCCATCATCTGGACCACATCATTCTTTGCAAGATCGTCCTCGCCAATCTCGTGATAATCCAGACCATCCACCATGTTCAGCCATTGCCGCCAACTGATCTGCGCGCGCGGGTCATCCTTGGCCCAAGGCCCCGGCATGGGCGCGTCAATATCCTTGACCAATCCGCTTTTAACCGCCATCCCGACCAAGGCCGAGGTAAAGGATTTGGCCATGGACCAGCTTATTTGTTTGGTATCGGGGCCAAAGCCGGGCCGATAATATTCGCCGACAAGACGGCCCTTGTGAATAATCACAATGGCCCGGCTCTCCCCCATGACATCACCAAGATTGCGCCCCATGGCATCCTTGATCAAGGCCTCCAAAGGCGCGCGGGTCTGCGCCGGAACAGTGCCTTGCGGCCAGTCTTTATCCGGCCAGGCTACACCTTCGGGCTGCGGCGGTAGAGGGACAAGCGTCTGCGCCCCCGCGGCCCCCGCATGGGCATATAAAATTGCCAATAAACTTAATACTGCCGTCTTGATTGCCATGGTGCTTTCCCCTTAAAGTCAGCGCATCTTAGGGGAAGATTATGAAAACCGTCAAAGTGTTATTTGTACTGGCCGCCGTGATTGCCATTGCCGCCATCGGCATTTGGCAGTTTCATCTGAAAGGACAAGTCGCCTATGCCCGTCTGGCAACCGCTTACGGGGCCAAACAGGTATGCTCTTGCCGCTATATTGGTGAGCGGCCAATGAAAAGCTGCCTTGGCGATTTCACATCCGATGTCAGCGCCTTGCGCTTTAGCGAGGGTACGAACGAAATCATTGTCAAAGCCCCCTTTGGCATGGCCCGCGCCCATGCGCGCTATGATCCAAAACTTGGCTGCGCCATCATCCCATAGACGCCGCCTGCACATGCCCTTCGACAAGGCAAACCCGGCGCGTTAGGGTCAGGACCTGTTAATTTGATGCAAATCTGTTTGGCAAGAAGGGATAAGATGGGCGCAAACGCAAGGAAGGACAGGTTTACCCCTATTCGAGGCGCGTTTGCGATGCAGATTGTGCCGTCTTGCCAAACCCGAAGGGCGGCGCTTATTTCCGGTTTGAATGTGTCGAAAGGCCTTGAAAATAGTTATATTTCCTGCGACCTTTCTCCTGTTCAAACCGTAAATCAGTCGCCGCAGAATGGATTAAATTAATAGGTCCTGACCCTAGGCTGGCCTCGAAAAACACAAAATCAAAAGGACCACCCCATGACCACAACAAGCCGTGAAATTCATCTTGCCAGCCGCCCGGACGGCATGCCCAAGCCGGAAAACTTTGATCTGGTCAGCGTTGAATTACCGGACCCACAGGATGGGGAATTACTGGTCAAAAACATGTGGATGTCGGTTGATCCTTATATGCGCGGGCGGATGATTGACCGCAAAAGCTATGTGCCACCGTTTCAGATTGGCAAGGTTCTTGAAGGCCATGCGGTTGGCAAAGTGGCGCAGTCCAACAATCCAGATTTTGCCAAAGGCGATCTGGTTCTGTCCATGAATGGTTGGCGTGAAGCCTTCATCTCCGATGGCAAGGGTCTGCAAAAGCTCGAAACCTTTGGCCTGCCTGAACAGGCGTTTTTAGGGGTTGCCGGCATGCCCGGCCTGACCGCCTATGCCGGGCTTTTGCGCATTGGCCAGCCAAAAGAAGGCGAAACGGTATTTGTCTCCGGGGCGGCGGGCGCTGTCGGCTCTTTGGTCTGCCAGATTGCCAAAATCAAAGGCTGCCGGGTTGTCGGCTCGGTCGGCTCGAAAGAAAAAGGCGAATGGCTGAAATCCTTGGGCGTGGACGAGGTCATTCTTTATAAAGACCACCCGGACCAGCGCTCCCTCATGGCCGCCTTGAAGGCCGCTGCGCCCGAAGGTGTGGATGTGTATTTTGAAAATGTTGGCGGCGATCATCTTGTTGCCGCCCTTGATGCCATGAACAATTTTGGCCGTATCGTCGTGTGCGGCATGATTTCGGGATATAATGATTCCGAACCCAGGCCCGGCCCATGGAATCTCTTTAATATTATTGGCAAACGCCTGCGCGTCGAAGGCCTGATCGTTTCGGACCATCAGGACATGCTGGGTGATTTTGTCCGCGATCTGGCCACATGGGTGCCCGAAGGCAAGGTCCAGTGGCAAGAAACCATTGAAACCGGCATTGAAAATGCGCCAACGGCCTTTATGAACCTCTTTTGCGGCGGCAATACCGGTAAAATGCTGGTGAAATTGAGCGATTGACCATGCGCGGATTTGATGAATTCGCCGCCGGGAAACATTCTCTGGACGCCGCCAATGCGGTTGGTAAAGACATGTTCCCCGGTCATATGGGCATTGTTTTTACCAGCGTCGTACCTGATCAAGTCGAGGCCGAATTCACCATTACCAACAACCATATCGCCCCCAATGGTTTTTTGCACGGCGGGTCGGTGGTGGCGCTGGCTGATACCATTGCCGGTTATGCGTCGGCGATTAATCTGCCAAAAGGGGCCAGTGGATTCACCACGGTTGAGCTGAAAACCAATTATTTGGGGACCGCCCGCGAAGGGGTGGTGCGCGGCGTTGGTACACCGGTGCATTTGGGGCGTTCGACCCAGGTCTGGGATGTTAAAATTTTGCGCCGCAGCGACAATAAAACCATCGCACTGTTTCGTTGCACCAATATGATCTTATGGCCAAAGACGTAAAAGGACGGATTGCCGTTAACCCATCACCCCGCCAGTGCCGGAAAAACAAATATCCACCCGGTCAGATGCAAAACGGGAAACATCATGCAAAACAGGCGCACCCGAGGGGTCCGTAAACAGGCAGCCAACCAGCAATAAAGGTGTGTATTTGTCGATATGCAAGATGCTGCGTTCTGATGATGTGGCAACCCGCGAGCGCAGCCGCACCCATTGCCGCCGCAGATTTCGTACACCAATGGATTCCAGCGCTTTTGGCAGGCTGGAACAGTGTTTATAGGCCTCTAATACTCCCTTAAAACGCGCAAGCGGCACAGACCGTGTGGTCAATGCCAACATATCCCCGCTTTGCGTCAGAATATGATAGTTGAATTTGGCAACATCATCGCCTTGTTTGATGTTCAAGGCTTCGGCCAATCCAGCACCGGCCGGCATGGTTTCCAACGCGCTGGCGTCCCCGGCACTCCTGTCAGGCAAAATCTGAAAAACCTCCGGGGCATAAACCGATTTTGTGTAATCAATGGCAATACGCTCGAAACAGACAAAACTGCCACGCCCCTGAGTCACGTCGATCCGGTTGGCCATAACCAATTCGTGCAAAGCCCGCCGGACCGTGTGGCGATTGACCGCATAATGTCGTGCCAGTTCATGTTCGGTCGGCAAGCGGTCACCGGGTTTCAGCGCGCCTTTTTCAATTTGTGCGTCCAGATCGTCCGCAATGGTTTGCCATATCGGCACAAGCCTGGCGCTCATCAAATCACCCACCCAAATCAATCTTGTTTTTTGTAAAATAAACCAAACAGGAAGCAACCGGTTTTTGCTGCATTTTCGGTAAGTTGTACGATAAATATGATATATGTTTAATGACGTGTATGGCGCCGATTTGCACGTGGCAAAAACGGTCTAAGAATGCATCGCATTGACGACAAATTGCCAGAAATTTTCTGGCAAAATCAGAATCTGTGCCACCAGGACAAGGTCACCCCGGTGTCGCGAATAACATTGCGCCCATAAAGCGTTCTGGCCCCGGCAATCTGAATCCCGTTTTGGCCGGAAGAGAAGAACCATACGCCACCGAACTGCATTTTAAGATTGGCAATGGTTTGAATATTATCGTGTGCAGAAGGCAAACCATGCACCGTAAACGCCTGCCCCATAAGCAATAAATTTGACTTTGGGTAATATCCCACGGTTGCGCTGGCCCGTATTTCGTCATCGGCGCGCCGGGCCCGCGACCGATAGGCCAATTGGACATCTGCAAAGGCATTATGGCCCGCCACCGCAAATGAACGCCCCGCTAACGCCCTGAATTCCCACTCCAATCCCCCCTGCCCCAATGGCTCGTTAAATCCGTTTTCCACATTGCCGGGGATAAAAGCACCCGCCTGCAGTGAAACCACCATGGAGCCTCTTTTATGGACAAGGCGGCGGACAGAAAGCTCGAAAGCGCCGAACCCTTTGGCATCGTCGTGATTGCCGTTATTGCTCAAACTGACCGACTGAACCGAAGGACGGGCGACGAGCGTCCATTGGTCAGTAATGCCGTATTCTATAAACACCGCGCTTTCGGTTTTGGTGAATCCGATGTCTTGCGTTGCCTTGCCCGTATCATCAAAGCCCCGCGCCGCCTGTTGCCAACTGATTGAACTGATCGTCTGCACCTTGCCTTTTTTCATGGGCCAGGCACCGGCTTGTGCTTCAAGGGTATTGCCAAAAATACCAATAAAAACAATACATAGAAGGGTAAAAGCCGCACCTGCCCCCCGTCTTTTAACGCCCATGCCGCCAATCAACCCCCTTACACCATAGCCCAGTATGGCCCTGAAAGGTTGCATCGTCAAAATTCAAAGATGTTCCGTTAACGGTGTATCAAACACCCTGTGGCATGAATAACACTTGATAGACACTGGTGGTGCATGCCCTTATCTGCTGAATTTAACATGAGCGACCTGGCCCGTCTCGCGCGAACCTGCGACCCGGCCCAGAAGGACAAGCTATTATTGGCGCTAGCTGGCCTGACTGCCTATAAACCGATTAGCGACCCGATGACCGGCGAAGCGGTCGCCGAGATCATGATGGTTCTTTATGGCCGGGTGCATGATCATGCCAAGATAGAATTATCGAATCGGCTATGTAAAATCGCCTGGGCATCGCATCCGCTCATCATGACCATAGCCATGGATTCGCCTCCCATTGCCGAACCGGTTATCCATTCCAGCCCCGTCCTTAGCGATGAGGATATGATTAAAATTGCCAATACATGTGACATGGAACACAGGATATTGCTGTCCCGCCGCCCGGAAATCAGCGAGTTGGTCAGCGGTGTTTTGACACAAAATGATGAACCGCCTGTGCTCATCTCACTGATAGAAAACAACACGGCAAAACTCGATATTGAGAGTTTCGCTACCTGCGTACGCATTTCGCGGCGTGATAAAAGCCTGCGCAACAAGCTGACCTTGCGCAAGGATTTGCCGCGCAGTCTGATCCCCTCTTTATTCGCCTATTCTGATGAACCCATGCGGCGCATGATTTCAGCACGGTTTGGCGTTAATGAAGACCAACTGGCCCATGTTGTCAAAGAAGCCATATTACAAAAAAGTCCCAGGGCCACATTGTCCAGTAATGGCAAAAAAGAAGATATGGCGCGCAAGCTCGTCGATAAAATGGCGCAAACAGAACGGCTGGGGGGTGCCTTGCTGGTCAAATCACTGAATGACAAACAGATTGTCATTTTTGATCATGCGCTGGCGCGGCTGGCCGGTGTGGGTGTTGATCAATGGCGCGCCGCCTTTGCGCACGACGATCTTTATGCCCTGGCGCTGGCTTGCCGCGCCGCCAGAATTGATCGCAATGTGTTTCCCACCATCCATGGCGCCTTGAAAAACGTTGTAGATAATCTGACCGGCCTTAAAAGTGAGGCGGGCACCAAGGCGGCCAAGGCATTTACCAGCCATTCCCCCGCCGCCGCCGCCGTGGCCCTTCGTTTATTGAGCCGAACGGCTTGACTCAAGCGGCAAGATCGCAGACGGGTACGCTGTGAACATGTCGTCTAAAAAATATTACAACATCGCCTTCACCGCCGCCCAAAAACCGGCGGCGCGCAAGGCAATGGCCAAATTGATCAGGCTTTATGATCAAACCCCCGTCAGCAAGGCTGATGTTATCGTTGCCCTTGGCGGGGATGGCTTCATGCTGGAAACACTGCACAAACATATCCATACGCCCGTGCCGGTTTTTGGCATGAATTGCGGGTCGGTCGGCTTTTTGATGAATGAATACCGTGAAGACGATTTGTTCGCGCGCCTTGCCACTGCAGAATCAACCCTGATCCGTCCGTTGGAAATGCGAGGGGAAAGCATAAAAGGCAAATCTTTTGAAGAGCTTGCCATTAATGAAGTCTCTTTACTCAGGCAAACCCACCAGACGGCGCGGATCCGTATTTCACTGGATGGAAAGACCCGCCTTGATCAATTGGTCGCCGATGGGGTTCTGGTTTCCACCCCGGCGGGCAGCACCGCCTATAATTTATCGGCGCACGGCCCGGTGATCCCGCTCGACGCCGAAGTCCTTGCCCTGACTCCGATCAGTGCTTTTCGGCCAAGACTGTGGCGCGGGGCCATTTTGCCGCGCTCGGCCAGTGTTCAGTTTGATATACTGGATGCCAAAACGCGGCCTGTCAGTGCCGTTGCCGACAATCGGGAGATCAGAAATGTTACCCGTGTTACCGTCAGCGAAAGTCAGGACATTGAATTGCACATGCTGTTTGATCGTGGTCATGACCTGAAAGAGCGCATACTGGCCGAACAATTTTCCGGATAAAGCCGGTAAAACCTGTTTTTTTTACGTCGCCTTAATGTCTGCACCCTAACGTGCACGCACGAGAACGCTGCCGCAACGGCACATACAAAATCAGGTGAACCACATGTCCAATTCGTCCGCCGCCCAATTTATTCGCCCGCCCAACACCCTTTTGAAGAAAGTCGGTGGTAAAATGGGCAAGGCCAACCCGCAAGCCATCGCCCGCGCCGAAGCGGCCATCGCCGGTATGAGCGAGCAGTTTGAAGACTGGCTGGGCGATGAATTCAAAAAGCTGCAAACGGCACACGGTGCCGTGAAAGCAAACTCCATGGCTGATGAGTATGGCGAGGCCTTTTTCAAGGCATCACATGATTTAAAAGGCCTTGGCACCACATATGGTTATCCACTGGTGTCGGAAATGGCTGATTCTCTTTGCAAGATGACCATGGACAAGGATTTGCGCCTGCTTGTACCCCTTAAAATCCTGTCGGCCCACGTTGATGCCATCCGCGCCGTTATTCATGGCAAGATCAAAGTGGCTGACCACCCTGTTGGTGTGGCGCTGTCAAAAGAATTGCGCAACCGCACAGAAGAGTTTCTGGCCAAGCACGGCAGATTGTAAAAAAAGAGCCAGAACGGGCCGTAACCGCACGGCACCATCAAAATGGTGGAGGTGAGAGGACCAACCTCGAACCAGAACCCAGAGTGCGACGGCGATCGTTCGCCGCCCTGTCGCAAGGCGCTTCTTGGCGCCGTGAGACAAAAGAAATGGTGATCCCGGAAGGACTCGAACCTTCAACCCCCTGCTTAGAAGGCAGGTGCTCTATCCAGTTGAGCTACGGGACCCGATCAGAACAATAAACCTAATGCGTCCAGCTCGATCTGCGGTCCGCCTTAAAATTATCCGCATAGCTTTTGGACAACCGCTTTGCCGGTGGCTTGTCGATAATTGTGTAGTCCAGCCCGTGGCGAATGGCATAGCGCTCCGCCTCATCCTTGCTGGCAAAGTGCAAATCAATTTCCGTATTCATGTCATCAACACCGGTCCAGCCCATCAAAGGGTCCAATTCGCGCGGGGTCGCCGCTTCGAATACCAGAACCCATTGGCGGGTTTTGGCCTTGCCCGATTGCATGGCGTTTTTTGCCGGTTGGAAAATCAGGGCTGTCATCAACATGCTCCTTCTCATACCACTGACGTGGACAGAAATGGTCGGGGAGACAAGATTCGAACTTGCGACCCTCTGCTCCCAAAGCAGATGCGCTACCAGGCTGCGCTACTCCCCGACTTGGTTTGCACTCTTAGGGGCCAAACCCGCTTCGGGCAAGTCATCGTCTGCGCCCGAGGGTGTTTTTAGCCCGTCTTCACTGTTATTTATTGCCGTACCAAAAAAACGATGGTGGAGAATATCACCGCGCTCTATGCCCAGCGCCCGCGCCCGCCCGGCGGCGATTTCAAGAACCCCGGCCGCCTTGCCCCCCGACGGGATATGGCGCAAGGATTTGGGGCGCGCATTGCGCGCAATCGAAATAATTTTGCCCTTGTCATTGACGAAAATCACATCAAGGGAAATCAGTGTATTTTTCATCCAGATATTGACCTGCCGGGGCGGCGTAAAACTGAACAACATGCCGTGATCATCGGCCAGGGTTTTGCGAAACATCAACCCGCGCGCGCGCTCCTCGAAAGTATCGGCCAGCTCTACCTGAAACGTCACCGGACCGTTTTGGGTATCAACGACCAGCGCTTCCGGCGGGCCAAAATCTATTGCCTCTTGGGCATGCGTCATCCCAGGCAAGGACAGGAAAAAGGCAAAAATCATCGATAAAAATATTTTCATGCCCGAAAACTACCCCGCCGCAGATGAATGATCAATGAAGCCTCTGACGTTTCATTAAAAATATATGCCTTGACAAGAGCGAGAAC
>JALWSB010000121.1:0-15601 GCA_027080345.1 Robiginitomaculum sp.
CAAGCTGGTTGAAGGGGCCAACCCGTCCGAACCTTATCTTCTTATTCGTCGCCGCGCGCTGGTCGATGGCGAGGATCTGGTTGATTCCAAGCAAACCTTTAACCAAAGCGGTCAACCGGCCGTATCCTTTCGCTTTAACAGCAAGGGGGCTTTGAAATTTGGCAAGGCCACGTCGGAAAATGTCCGCCGCCGGTTTGCCATTGTGCTCGACGATAAAGTCATCTCTGCGCCGGTGATCAATTCACCTATTCTTGGCGGGAGCGGTATTATTGAAGGCGGATTTACGTCTGAAAGCGCCAATGATCTGGCGATCTTGCTGCGCGCCGGGGCTTTGCCGGCCAAGTTAACAGTGTTGGAACAACGCACGGTGGGCGCAGAATTGGGGGCGGATTCCATCCGCGCCGGGGCGATTGCCCTGATTGTCGGCTTTGTTGCCGTAGTGCTGTTCATGGTGGTGGTCTATGGCATGCTCGGATTTTTGTCTGATCTGGCACTGATTGCCAATGTGGTTTTGATCCTTGGGGCCTTGTCGGCCATTCAGGCCACGTTGACCTTGCCGGGTATTGCCGGGATTATTCTGACCGTTGGTATGGCGGTTGATGCCAATGTGCTGATCTTCGGGCGCGTGCGCGAGGAATACCGCGCCGGGCGGACGCCTTTAAACGCTATCGATATTGGTTTTACCAAAGCGCGGGCAACCATATTGGATGCCAATATCACCACCTTGATCGCGGCATTCTTTTTGCTGCAATTCGGCTCCGGTCCGGTCAAGGGTTTTGGCGTGACCCTGGCCATCGGGATTGTCACATCGGTGTTCACCGCCTTTGTTTTTGCCCGCATGTTGACGGCATATTACCTCTTGAGCGTCAAACCCAAAACCTTGCCTATTTGAGATATATATTATGGCTTTTGCACTCTCCCGGTTTATTCCGACCGAACCAAAAATTCCCTTTGTTGAAATGCGCAAAGGCGCGTTTGCGCTTTCTTTAAGTGCGCTTATTCTATCGATTGTCGCCTTTTTTATGATCGGTTTGAATTTCGGGATTGATTTTCGCGGCGGCACGCTGATCGAAATCTCCACACAAGGCCCGGCGGATATTGGTAAAATCCGCAGCACGGTTTCCGAGCTTGGGTTGGGCGATGTGCAAATCCAGAGCTTTGGTTCGCCTTCCGATGTGCTGATCCGTATTGAGCGCCAGACCGGTGCCGGCGTTAAGGGTGAAAATGCCCAGCAACAGGCGGCCGATGCGGTAAAGGCGGCACTGAATGACAAAATCGGCAATATTGAGTATCGCCGCATTGAAGTTGTCGGGCCAAAGGTTTCAGGCGAGTTGGTCACTGCCGGGGCGCTTTCCGTGGGTGGGGCGCTGGTATTCATGCTGATTTATATCTGGTTGCGATTTGAATGGCAGTTCTCGGTTGGCGCCGTTGTCGCCCTGACCCACGATGTGATCCTGACCATCGGTATGTTCGCTATTTCCCACCTTGAGTTTAACCTTTCCATTATTGCCGCCATTTTGACCATTGTCGGCTATTCGATGAATGACACGGTGGTGGTGTATGACCGCATTCGCGAAAATTTGCGTAAATACAAGCGGATGGAGCTGGGAGAATTATTGAATCATTCTATCAACCAGACTTTGTCGCGAACAACCATTACCTCCTTGACGACATTGCTGGCCTTGCTGGCGCTTTATTTTCTTGGCGGCGAAGTGCTGCGCGGGTTTTCCTTTGCCATGATATGGGGGGTTGTTGTGGGGACCTATTCGTCAATTTTTGTGGCCTCGCCTATTCTCATGCTGCTCGGGGTAAACCGGGGCGAACTGGGCGAATAAGAATTTTTTGCGATAAAATCTGAAAAAATAGTGTTGCGGCGCATTGACGCACCCCCATAAATCAGGGGCATAATGGCGCCTCACTTTCCAAAAGGGGTTTCTCATGGCTGGTATTCTTTCCAATCTTCGTTCGACAATGATCTTTTCGGTCATTCTCGCTGTGCTGATGTACGCGCTTTATTATTTTGCGGCGGGGGCGGATTATAATCCATCTGCCGTAACGGTGGCTTTCATGCGCTTCTTGCATGTCATATCCGGTGTTATGTGGATCGGCCTTTTGTGGTATTTCAATTTTGTGCAAATCCCCAATATGGGCAAAATTCCGGATGAGCAAAAGCCCGCCATCGGCAAGGTCATTGCCCCGGCCGCTTTGTTCTGGTTTCGCTGGGGCGCGGCGGCAACGCTTTTGACCGGGCTGGCGCTGGCCGCGCATCGTGGTTATCTGGTGCCGACCCTGACTTTGGGCGCGCTGGAAGGCTTTGCCGTACCACAGCACGTTTTCCTTGGTGTTGGCATGTGGCTGGGCATTATTATGGCGTTTAACGTCTGGGTGATTATCTGGCCAAACCAGAAAATTGCGCTTGGTCTGGTTGATGCGCCCGCCGAAGCCAAACCAGCGGCTGGACGCACAGCGATGTTGTTCTCGCGGACCAATACGCTGTTGTCTTTGCCTATGTTGGTGGCCATGGCCGGGTCGCAAACGCTGTTTGGCTAGCCGCGTTCGGTGGCGGCTCCATTTACGGGCTTGCCATCACGTAAAACAACCGGGTTATTAACCGGGTCGTTCAGGGGGTGGCGTTTGCCATCCCCTGTGCGCAGCACGGCCCCATCGGTAATATATTGCAAGATGTAGGCCTTGCGCGTTTTGTCCGTCAGGTTTGGTCCGGTCATATGCGGCGTCAGGGACGAAAAGATAACCATGCTGCCCGCTGGCACCGGGGCGCACAGGGCATTATCGCCAATATCCTCGGCATGCAGTTCACTGATAATCAGGCCTTCATCGCCGTGCTCGTGCATAAATGTGCCTTCACGGTGCAGGCCGGGCAGTATCCATGGGCAACCATTTGACGCATCGGCATCAGTCAGCGCCAGCCAGCAGGTCAGGTAATCCTGTGGCTCGGTATAGGTGTAACCATTATCCTGATGCCAGGCGAAGCTGGCCCTCTGGTCGGGTTTTTTATAAACCGCCTGATCCCAATAAAGCCGGACATCCTCGCCAATCAG
The DNA here is from genome assembly GCA_027080345.1 of Robiginitomaculum sp. GTDB lineage: Bacteria > Pseudomonadota > Alphaproteobacteria > Caulobacterales > Maricaulaceae > Robiginitomaculum_B. The sequence goes on from JALWSB010000121.1 coordinate 3,060, forward strand.
ATCGCGCAGGATATTTTGAAACACCGGGCCAGTTGCAAAGTCATTCAACAAGGCATTTTTACCGGCAAGGTTGCAGGCAAAGGTAAATTTGCTCTGGTCAAAAACCACATCAGGCTGGCCATCCATTTGCAAGACGGTGCGCGGGTCGCGCGCTTCCAGATCGTCAATAATGTCGGTGATCTGGTTAATCATTGCCGGGGGCACAACATCGCGCAAGACAAGAAAACCTTGCTGATTGAATTGGTGAATGCTGGCGTCTGTTAACAGGCCATCACTTCTGGTTTTGCGCTGTTGCCAGGCAAAATCATCATTCCACTCGTGTCGCGGCGGTATCTTCATTCCCCCGTTACATTCCCCTCAAGACAGCGACTTAACCTTAATGGCCAGTCAAGACCCGTATATGGGGAGAGGTCAAGCGCGGTACTGTGTTATGAGGACTGGTAAAAACACCAGGTATTCGCGACATGTCGTGCAAAAAAGCGCGCGCCGGGCAACAAGGTCGCAGACCGGTTAGGGGTCTGCGACCTTGTTATCACAGCATTTCAAGGCGCGGCGTTGGGCCCAATATGCTCAGCCAGATAGGCATCAATAGTGTGGATGAGCTGTTTGCGTGTTGGCTCGCGTGAGAGCCAGTGGTCTTCACTGCCAAGAACCTCCAATCGCACATCCTTATGCTTGGCCTTGAGCGCAGCAAGCAGGATTTTACTTTGCTCAAAGGGCACAACCGTGTCGTCTGTGCCATGGATCAGCAAAAGCGATCCTTTGACCTTGTCGGCATGACGAGCCGGGGAGTAAGCCGCCAGCATGGCATCATCCTTGCCCTGTTGCCCCATAACCTTGTTCCAGTATCTAATGCCGCCACCAAAGGCGCCACCATTGCGTTTGACCCATTGTTGCATTTTGGGTAAATCGCTGACCCCGGCTACGGCAACGGCGCATTTATAAAGGTCGGGGGTAAAGGTGATCCCGGCCATGGCTGCATAGCCGCCATAACTGGCCCCGACAATGCACACCCGCTTGGGATCGACAACGCCTTCCTTGATCAGTTGCAACACGCCATCGCTCATATCGTTTTGCGAACGCTGGCCCCATTGTTTACGCCCGGCATCGCGAAACTTGATGCCATAACCATCCGAACCACGATAATTGGGTTGTAACACCGCATAGCCGCGCGCTGCCATGGCCTGGGACCACCAGTCAAAGCCCATGGAATCGCGGGCCTCAGGGCCGCCATGGGGCAGGATAACCAATGGCAAATTGGTTGGATTGGGAACGCGCGGCAAGGTCAGATAAGCGGGGATGGTTTCGCCATCGCGGGTATGGACCGCATAAGGGCGCCGCGGGGCAATCACATCAGGGGTAATTTGCGGATAGGGATAGCCAAGGGCGCTGGCCTTCTTGGCCACCTTGTCATAGAGGTAATAGGTGCCGGATTCAGCAATGCCTTCAACCTCGATAATAAAGCGCGTGCGGGCCGCATTCCACGACACCAGAGTCACATGATTTTTCTTGAATGCTTTTTGCAGCTTGGCTTGTTGTCTGGCCAATTCCTGGTCGAAAAAATGATAGGTTGACCAGTCTTTGGTATAATAAATGCCGACCACGGTATTGTTGTAGGGGTCACGAATTGGCCCGCCAAGATCAACCTCATCAACGGAAAACAGATCTTCCATCTCACCATTGCCATCAAGGGGTAGAAGCTTGGCAATAACCTTGTCGCCGCCAAAATGACCAAACACGACCAGCCCCTTGCCGTCGGCGGTAAAGCCCCCGACATAGCCGGCACCTTTTTTGGTATCGAGGGTCAGAATTTCCTGCCAGCCTTTACCAACCTTTTTCATGACTTTGAGTTTTTCGACCGAATAGTCGCTGTTCAGGCGCAAGGCAACCTTGCCGTCCGGGCCAATCAGCCAATCGGCGGTCGTCGAGGAGCCACGGGCAATGATCTTGCCATAACCGGTTTTCATACTGACCTTGAAAACATCATAGGCGCCATCCCTGTTGCGCTTGACAGACTGGGCCGGCATCAGGGCGCTGCCATCACCTTGCCAGTCGGTGGCCAGAACACGCGAAATACTGATCTGAATGGCGGTATCACGATTATTGTTCATCAAGGGGGTGATGGCCCCTGAATTAACGTCGACAGAATAAACGCCAGACATCTCAAACTTGGAACCAAAGCCGCGCACACGGTCGGTGGCCGATACGGTCACCATGGCGTATTCATCATTGGCCCAGCGTACGCCGCGCACCTTATGATCGCCAAGGCCAATGACGGCCGGCTCGCCGCCCGCAAGATCTTGCACGACCAGCGCCTGCTTGCCCTTTATGCGTCGCACCGAGGCGACTTTCTGGCCATTGGGGGAAATTCTGACAAACTGGATAACAGGTAACTGGCCAAAGGCATCCAGATCGACCTGGGCTTGCGCCTGGGCCTGACTGGCAGGCCAAAGCAAGAGTAAAATACCCAAAGTCAATATAATAACACGATTCATAACACTTTTCCCCTGTACAATATGCGCACGCACGTTTTCAGATAATAAGTGCATCTTTGAAGCTATGGCCGTCAAGTCAGCAGGCGTATTTTATGCGTTTATTTTGGCCCAGTCCGCAATATCGGCCAGCGCCCGCTGGCAAATCAGCGTGCGCCGCGCCCGGGTTTTATGTTTACCGCGCAAGCGGTTGCCGTCGGCATCGCGGGTTGGCGTTTCCATTGGGGGAAACAGGCCAAAATTAATATTCATCGGTTGAAAACTGCGTTTGCCTTCAACTTTTCCCTCAATATGACCGCCGGTAATGTGGGCCAAAAGCGCCCCCAATGCCGTGGTTTGTGGTGGTGGTACGGCTTTGACCTGTCGATAATCACAGGCGGCAAAGCGCCCGGCCATCAGGCCGCACGCGGCACTTTCCACATAGCCTTCAACGCCGGTGACCTGACCGGCAAAGCGCAGCGCCGGGCGGGCATTTAACCGCAAAGACGCGTCCAGCACTTTGGGTGCGTTCAAAAATGTATTGCGATGAATGCCGCCAAGGCGGGCAAATTCAGCGTTTTCCAAACCCGGAATGGTGCGAAAAATGGCTTCCTGCGCCCCGTATTTGAGCTTGGTCTGGAAACCGACCATATTATAGAGCGTGGCCAGGGCATTATCCTGACGCAATTGCACAATGGCGCGCGGTTTGTTGGCCGGATCGTGCGGATTGGTCAGGCCAACCGGCTTCATCGGGCCGTGGCGCAGGGTTTCGCGGCCCCGTTCGGCCATAACCTCTATGGGCAGGCAGCCATCGAAATAGGGCGTATCCTTTTCCCAGTCCTTGAATTCGGTCTTGTCGCCGCTGATGAGCGCATCAATAAATGCGTCATATTGCGCTTCATTCATCGGGCAATTGATATAATCTGCCCCATCGCCCTTGTCATAGCGCGACTGGAACCAGGCAACGTCAAAATTGATGCTTTCGCGGTAAATAATCGGCGCAATGGCATCAAAAAAGGCCAATGCATCCTCGCCGGTCAGCTCCAGTATGGCGGCGCTTAAAGCCGGTGAGGTCAGCGGCCCGGTAGCAATAATGACATTATCCCAGTCGGCGGGCGGCAGGCCGGCAATTTCGCCGCGCGCGACGCTGATTTTGGGGTGGCTGTGCAATGCGGCAGTGACGGCATCGGAAAAGCCCACCCGGTCAACGGCCAGCGCGCCGCCCGCCGGCACTTTGTGGGCATCGGCGCAGCGTAAAATAAGCGAGCCACAGCAGCGCATTTCTTCATGCAAAACACCAACCGCATTATTGTTGTGATCATCAGAGCGAAATGAATTGGAACATACCAGTTCGGCCAGACCATCGGTAAGGTGCGCTTCGGTACCCCGCTCGGGGCGCATTTCATGGATGATGACGGGCACGCCCATACTGGCGCACTGCCAGGCCGCTTCTGATCCGGCAAGGCCGCCGCCGATAATATGAATGGGTTCTTTGCTCATGGGGCGGGTATTCAATTATCACGGGCATGCGTCAAGCCTTGGCGGCATATAGCAAAGGCGACAAACCCTTCCCAAAGGAGTTGACGTTTGCCCTCATGACTGTAACATATCGAAAAACGATATGACGGGCTGATGGTGATGAATAAAGGGCATGAAGTACATGATCAGGCGCAGCGCGTACCGGTTTTACGGTGCGTGCTTTATGCGCTCTTGTTCCTGCGGCGTAACATTGTTTATGTGTATACGCTGGGCGTGTTTTATATCGGCTTGCAATTGTTCAGCGTACTGACAATTTCTTTGCCGGGTTTTGGCCCCTCATTAAGTTTTATGGCCAGTCTGGCGGCAATGGGGCTGGGGGTGATGATTATGGCGGCGTTTTTACGTCGCGCATTGAACCGGCCAAAAGCCGGGCCTTTGGGATTGCAATTTGGCGGCGATGAGGGGCGGCTTTTTATTGTGATGGTGGCGGTGAACCTCATTATCGGGTTTATTGTTTTTCTTGGTGCCATGGCGGCGCTTTTTGCGGTGTCTGCCGTTGTCTCGGCCAGTGTTGATCCGGCTATTTTGGAAACCGAGCCTGCGGCGGCGTTCAGTCAGGGCGGCCCGGCGGTAACAATCGCCTTTATAGCGGCGGGCATTGGTCTTTTTCTTTTATGGCTCTACGCCATTGCGCGCTTTGCGCTGGCTTATGTTGCCACTATCGCCCGGCAAAGGGTTATGATTTTTGAAGCGGCTGTTTTGACCAAGGGCGAGGGCTGGCGCATTGCCGCCGCTTTTCTGTTGCTGGGCTTGCCATTTTTGCTGCTGGTTTTGCCGGCGGCGTATTTTGAATTCCAACACATTATGGCGCTGGGCGCTTTTGACAAAGGGGCCGACCCGCTTGCTCTCATTGGCCAGCTTAATCCGTTTTCCGCCTATTTTTTGATGCGGGTGGCGTTGTGGCCGGCTTTCAGTGCCGCTTTTGCCGGCATGTATGCGGTTTTATACCAGGGGTTATCGCCCACGCAGGATAAAGAAAAGGGGATGGGTGATGCCTGATAATAATCAAAAACCGGAAATGGGCGCAGCGCTGGCCGCAGGCTTTGCGCCGCTCAAGAAAAACTGGCTGGCTCTTCTGATCACGCTGGGTGTGCCGTATGTGCTGATCAGTATTATTGTTATCGGCGGCCCGCTTTATCTCATATTCAAAGAGCTTGGAAGCTGGTTTGTTGCCGGTGAGGCGCCGCAACACCTGTCTTTTGAAATGTATGCACCGGTGATCGGTTATTATCTTGCCATGAGCTTTGGGGCCACTCTTCTGGCGTCTATGCTTTATGCGGCGATTTATCGCTGGCTTGGCGTGCGTGAAGGGGAGCGGCAGTCCATGGGCTTGCGCCTTGGCGCGGATGAATGGCGTTTGTTCATTATTCAGCTGTTGATTTTACTGGTTATGCTGGTGCCGTCAGGGGGTGTTATTGGTCTTGGTACCGCGCTTATTAAGGCGGGCAATGAAGGCCTTGGCGCGTCTCTTTTGCTGGTTGGCCTGCTTTTTATCCCCGTTTATCTGGTGTTGGCGATGGTGCGTCTCAGCCTCGCCCCGGTGCAGACATTTGCCACCGGGAGTTTAAAACTGTTTGGCAGCTGGCGTATGACCAAAGGCGCGTTCTGGGTGATGTTTTTATCTTTTGCTGTCACGGCGGTGATTATGGCCTTGGTCTCAACGGTGCTGACAACCCCGGCCAATATTCTCTTTTACAGCAATCCCAATACCGGCTGGTTGTCTGACCCAGAAATACTGGAGACTTTGGAGCGGGCCGAGTGGCCACAATTAATGCGCGACACATTCCTGTCCACATCTGCTTTGATTGCGCTGGTCTGGATGGCGCTGGCCAGTGTTATTGTGGGGATTATTCAGGTTGTCGTTTATGGCGGCATGTCATTTTATTTTTATAACAAGCTGAAACCGGGAGCAAAATAAGTCATGAGTGAAGAGACACAAAACCGGTCGATCAAGGCCCAACCTTATGGTGATTATGGGCCAAACCCGCGCTTGCATCCGGTCTATGCGGCCCTTGTTTTTGTTGTCGCGGTTATTGTGATGACTGTGGCACAAGGGCTGGCTGGCGCGTTTGGGGTGATGGTTTTGCATGTTGATCTTAGTGATCTAAAAAACCAAAAAAGCCTTTTATTCATGCTTTATGTCATGTTTGGCTTCAGCTCCTTGCTTTTTATCCTATGGGTGCGCTTTGTAGAAAACCGCCCGGTGGCCAGTATGGGGCTTTCCCTTGCCCGCATTATACCCCGTTTTGTACGTGGCTATGCGTTGGGTCTTGGTTTCCTGGCCAGTGTGGTGCTGATTATTTTTGCCCTTGGCGGGTATGATCTGGCGGCTATTGCCCCGGCGTTCAGCACGCCCGCGGCGCTTGGCACAATCGGGCTTTTCCTGATCGGTTTTATCATTCAAGGCTCTTCCGAAGAGATTATGATGCGTGGCTGGGTAATGTCGGCTATGGCGGCGCGTTTTGGGCTGGTGATTGCGATTATTGTCAATGCCAGTGTTTTTGGGGCGTTGCATTTGGGCAATGAGGGACTTGATCATATCAATTGGATTGCCATGGCCAATATTGTGCTTGTGGGCATATTCTTGTCGCTTTATGCGGTGCGCGAAGGCTCCCTCATTGGTGTGTGTGCCTGGCACGGGGCGTGGAACTGGCTATTGGGTCTTGGCTTTGGCCTGGACGTTAGCGGCATGACCATTGATACCCCGGCGTTGATTGCCGACTTTGATAACAAAGCGGATGCGGCGACATGGTTGACCGGCGGCAGTTTTGGCCCCGAAGGCAGTCTTGTCGTTACCGGCATTCTGTTGGCGGGGTGTTTGTGGTTCTTATTGGTAAAAAACAAACCCGCATCTTGAAGGAGGGCTGATATGGCCAGAACTGATTTTAGTGCCGATAAGGCCGCCTTTTTTGTCTTTGAAAAAAGGGAAAAGAAAAAACTGGGCGCTTTGGGTGTGCTTTATGTTCTGACCCGTTTTGTCCTGATCGGTGCGGTTATCGCGCTGGCAACGCCGCTGATCATGCCGTCGATACCGGGCTTGATGGATATGGATACGCAATCGACGGAATTTACTTTGAAGATTCAGTCTCTCTCCAACATATTTTCCGGTATAAACCTTCTTTTCAGCCTTCTCTTTTTGCCCGTATTTATTGCCATCTACACGGCGTTATTGCGCTGGATGCTGGGTGATGAGAGCAAGGGCGGCCTGTTTGGCTTGCATTTTGGCGAGACTGAATTGAATGTTCTTGTGGTAATGATTGCCCTTGGGCTTTTGATCGCCTTTGGGGCGCTGTTTTCGCTGATCCCGCTGGCTGTGGTGCTTGGCATTGCCGCCGCTCTTATGGATGATCCAAATAAGGGCCTGTTGGTAACGGTCGGGATTGTCTATGTTGTGATCTGGCTTTGCACGCTTATTTGGGTTTCAGTGCGTTTATCACCGGCCGCCGCCTTGACGGTAAAGCGCGGCAAAATCCAGGTTTTTGAAACCTTTGCGGTGACCAAGGGATATTTCTGGTCTTTGTTTGCCGCTTATTTGCTGCGTTTTTTTGTTCTTTTGGCGATCGGTCTTGTCATCTTTCTGGCCATGCTTTTGATCGCCATACCATTTTTACTCATTGGCATATCGATGTTCGGCACTGAACCGAGCATGAGCCATGTTGCCGGTTATGTGTCCTTGGCGGCGGTGCCAGTGGCGCTCTATCTGATGATGGGCTTTGGCATGGAATATCTGGGTTATGCCATGGGCGCCGGGATTGCCGCGCGCATGGTGATGAGCCTGCCAGATGAAAAAGCAGAGACTCCTGCGCCACCGCCTACCGGGAAAGAAAAAGAGGAAACCGGCACCGAGGCGAAAAGCCCGGATGACACAAAGTCGGATGCCAAAGAAGAAGACAAGCCGGAAGACCCGCCCGCCTCATGACCATCTTTGCCCCGCCAGAAGAGGAGGCGCGCAAAAGCCCCCTATGGCTTCTTTTTGTCATGTTGTGGGTGTTCTGGCTGGCTGGTAATCTGGCGGTTATCCCCATTGGTATTATCGCCATTTTACCGGCGGTGCTGGGCGCTGAGGTACCGCAAGCGGCTTTGGCCGGGCCGGGCATCAAGGGTTTGCTTGTCCTGATAACGCTTTATGTGATGTTTGCCGTGTTTGCGGGCGCGGCGCTTTTTTGGGTGCGCAAATATGAACGGCGCAGCTTTGCCTCTATGGGTCTTGCCTGGCGCGGGGCGGTTCGGCGCTACGCCAAAGGCTTGCTAAGCGGGTTGGTATTCGCCGGGGTAATTTTTCTGATCGCGGCGGTGTTTTTCCCTGATTCTGATGATCAGGTTTGCGTCTGGTCGCGCCTGCTTGCGGGCAAAATGCCTTATATCATTGCCGCGCTCATTGGCGGGCTTTTGATCCAGAGCGCCGCCGAGGAAATTATCCTGCGTGGTTGGATCATGTCCTCTGTGGCGATGGCGCACGGGCGCATGGCGGCGGTGATGATAAGCGCACTTTTCTTTGGCTCGCTGCATGCCCAGTTTTTGTTTGGTGAACATATCCTGGCCGGGCTGGTGGCCATGGGGGCAATCACGCTGATGGGGGTGATGCTGGGGCTTTATGCTTTGCGCGATGGGTCCATTATCGGCGCGGCGGGGTTTCACGGCGCGTTTAATATTTCCGTATTCGGCATGGTGTTTTTTGGCGTTGTTGCCGGGGGGCAAATTGACGAGCCCTTTGCCGCCCTCAATAAAGCGTTTGAGGTTGGCTCAACGCCGCAAGGCCTTGATGCCAGCAGCTTCGTGCAAGGCGGCGCGGCTTTGCTGTTTGCGCTTTATTATTTTTGGCGTTTGCGCCGCGCCGGTTCGCAAACGGGTTAACGCTTGTCATTGCGGCACCCGCCTTCGCGGGCACAGGCTGCGGCCGGAATCCAGAGAAGAATTTCAAGTGAACCGTCCATGCAAGATAAACCGCAAGGTCTGGATACCGATTCTCATCGGTATGACAGGGCAGTGCTGGTCTCGCGTTCTCAGTTTTTCTTAAACAAAAGCTCCTTCAAATACCGGCCGGTCCAGCTCTCTTTGACCCGCGCCACCTCTTCAGGGGTGCCATCGGCGACGATCTGGCCGCCGCCATCACCGCCTTCGGGGCCCAAATCAATAATCCAGTCGGCCTGTTTGATGACATCAAGATTATGCTCGATCACCACCACCGTATTGCCGGTGTCGACCAGTTCTTGCAACACTTCGAGTAATTTACGCACGTCCTCAAAATGCAGGCCAGTGGTTGGCTCGTCGAGGATATAGAGCGTGCGCCCGGTGGCGCGTTTGGAGAGCTCCTTGGAAAGTTTGACGCGCTGCGCCTCGCCGCCGGATAATGTGGTCGCCTGCTGGCCGACATGGATATAACCAAGGCCAACCCGTTGCAAGGTTTGCATTTTGTCGCGCACAGAAGGTACCGCCTTGAAAAAGTCCGCCGCCTCGTCAACGGTCATGCCCAAAACATCGGCGATGGATTTACCCTTGAATTTAACCTCCAGGGTTTCGCGATTATAGCGCGCGCCCTTACACACATCGCACTGCACATAAACATCGGGCAAAAAGTGCATTTCAATTTTAATCAGGCCATCGCCCTGACAGGCCTCGCACCGCCCGCCCTTGACGTTGAACGAAAACCGCCCCGGTTTATAGCCGCGCGTTTTGGCTTCGGGCAGGCCGGCAAACCAGTCGCGAATGGGCGTAAACGCACCGGTGTAGGTGGCCGGGTTGGAGCGCGGGGTGCGGCCAATGGGCGATTGGTCAATATCGATAACCTTGTCGATATGCTCGATGCCGTCGATAAAATCGTGCGCCATGGGCATTTTCGCGCCGCCATTAAGCCGGCGCGCCACGCCCTTATACAAGGTTTCATTGGTCAGGGTGGATTTGCCGCCACCGGAAACGCCGGTCACGCAAATAAAAAGCCCCAGGGGAAACTCCGCCGTGATGTTTTTAAGGTTGTTGCCCCGCGCCCCTTCGACGCGCAAAACCCGCCGCGCATTGGGTTTTCGTCTTTCCTTGGGTACGGGGACGCATAATTTCCCCGATAAATACTGGCCGGTCAGGCTTTTTTTGGATTTCAGGATTTTGGCCGGACTGCCTTGCGCCACCACTTCGCCGCCATGAATGCCGGCCAGCGGCCCCATATCGATTACATGATCGGCGGCCAGAATGGCCTCTTCATCATGCTCGACCACGATCACTGAATTGCCCAGATCGCGCAGGTTTTTCAAGGTTTCAAGCAGGCGCGCATTATCGCGCTGGTGCAGGCCGATGCTCGGCTCATCCAGCACATAAAGAACGCCGGTCAGGCCCGAACCGATCTGGCTGGCCAGACGAATGCGTTGGCTCTCGCCGCCCGATAACGTGCCCGAAGCACGGTTTAACGACAGATAATCCAGCCCCACGGCATTCAGGAAAGACAGGCGCTCGCGAATTTCCTTTAATATCCGCGCGCCGATTATTTTTTGTTTTTCCCCAAGAACGTCATCCAGTTTGCGAAACCAGCTATCCACGTGCTGGATGGATTTTTCGCCGACCTCGGCAATGTCCAGCCCGTCAATTTTGACCGCCAGCGCTTCGGGTTTGAGGCGTTTGGCTTTGCACGCCGGGCAGGGGGCGGCGGCCTGGTATTTACCTAATTCATCGCGCACCCAGGCCGAATCAGTTTCGCGCCAGCGCCGCTCCAGATTGGGGATCACCCCTTCAAAGGTCTTTTGCGTTTCAAATTTGCGCTTGCCTTCGGTGTAGACAAACTGGATTTGCGTTTTGCCCGTGCCATAAAGGATTTTTTCGCGAAAGCCTTCGTCAAGGTCATGCCAGGGGGTGTGCATGTCGGCGCCATAGTGTTTGGCAAGCGCGATAAGGGTTTGGCGATACATGCGCGAAGTGCCGCTGGCCCAGGGTTTTATGGCCCCTTTTTCAAGAGATTTTTCGCTGTCTGGCACCACCATGCCCGCATCAAATTCCAACCGTTTTCCCAACCCGTCACAGGTCGGGCAGGCCCCGAAGGGGTTGTTGAAGGAGAATAGGCGCGGTTCAATCTCGGCAATGGTAAAGCCCGAAACCGGGCAGGCAAATTTCTCGGAAAATAAAATGCGCGGGGTTTCCCCATTGCTGTCCTTGTCTGCATATTCGGCAACGGCCAGCCCGTCTGCCAAACCAAGGGCGGTCTGCACACTGTCGGCGAGGCGTGTTTCCAGATCAGGGCGGATCACCACCCGGTCAACCACGACATCAATATTGTGCTTGTATTTTTTATCCAGTGTTGGCGCGTCTTCAATGGGATAAAACGCGCCATTGATTTTCAGACGCTGAAACCCCTGTTTCATCAGTTCGGCAAATTCCTTGCGAAATTCGCCTTTGCGGCCACGCACAATCGGAGCCAGCAGATAAAGCCGCGTCCCTTCGGGCAGCGCCATCAGCCGGTCGACCATCTGGCTGACGGTCTGGCTTTCAATGGGCAGGCCGGTGGCCGGTGAATAGGGCACGCCGATGCGCGCCCACAAAAGCCGCATATAGTCATAAATCTCGGTCACCGTGCCGACGGTGGAGCGCGGATTGCGCGAGGTTGTTTTTTGCTCGATCGAAATGGCGGGCGACAAGCCTTCAATGCTTTCCACTTCGGGCTTGGCCATCAGCTCAAGAAACTGGCGCGCATAGGCGGAAAGGCTCTCAACATAGCGGCGCTGGCCTTCGGCATATATCGTATCAAACGCCAAGGAGGACTTGCCGGACCCCGAAAGCCCGGTAATTACCACCAGCGCGTCACGGGGGATATCAACACTGACACCGCGCAAATTATGCTCTTTGGCACCGGTAACGCGAATAAATTTGAGAGGATCAGGCATAAAACAGGGAAACCGACTCACTTGACAAATGGAACATAATAAGAACATATAAAGAAATATATGGCCCATGCAAGCATGTTTGGCACGTGATTTCGAGGGGGAATCACACGCTTTTTCTGTATGCGGGGCTGGACGCGGACGTGATGGCGTGCACCATCGCGTTTCACAGGTGGAATCAGGCGAAGTTTAAGCGCGGGAGAAAAAAATGGCGGGTGTAAACAAAGTAATCCTGGTGGGTAATCTGGGTGCAGACCCGGAAGTGCGGCGCATGAATAATGGTGATCCGGTGGTCAATCTGCGGATCGCCACATCAGAAAGCTGGAAAGATAAAAATTCTGGCGAACGCAAGGAAAAAACCGAATGGCACCGGGTGGTGATTTTTAATGAGCATCTGGCCCGTGTCGCCGAAAACTATCTGAAAAAAGGTTCCAAGGTCTATATTGAAGGGCAAATTCAGACCCGCAAATGGACGGACCGTGATGGTCAGGACAAGTACACAACCGAGATTGTCTTGCAGCGCTATCGCGGCGAATTACAAATGCTCGACAGTCGCGGCGAAGGCGGAGGCTCTTACGGCGGCGGTCAGTCGGGCGGTGGCTCTTCCTATGGCGGCGGGCAATCGAGCGGCGGACAATCCGGTGGTGGCCAGTCCGAAAACTTTGATCTAAAT
>JALWSB010000121.1:15611-17178 GCA_027080345.1 Robiginitomaculum sp.
TTAGGGGCGCTTATGCCAGTCGCAAACGGCCACGCCAGATATAGAGGGTGTCAGTCGAGCATGAATTCCCATATCTCGTCCGAGAAGTAGAATAAGCGACGTTCACGGGCTTGGCCGATGACGTCGGGATCTTTACGCAGGCGCTCCATGGTACCGATGCGTTCGGAAAAGGCCCGTTCGGTCAAATGGATAATTTTTTTGGGAATTTCTGCCAGCATCAGAATGTCAGTGGCGCGCCGGGTTAATGAGGCATTGCCGGTAAGATACTCGCCCTCCAGGGCGGCCTTGCATGAAATCATCTGTTTGGCTGTCTGGAATTGCGAAACCGTGTGATAATGCGGCAAGGTATTGACAACAAAGTCAATTTCTTCGCGCAAAGCGGGGTGTTGCAGATAAATATTTTTGGTCTCAATAACGGCCTCTGTGATGGCCGCCTTCAAGGCCGGATCATCTTCTATGATAAAGATCAAATCGATATCGGACCCATTGACCAATTTTCCAGTGCTGCGTTCCGGGCGCGGCACCAGATGGGCCATATTGCGGCAGACATCGCCAGCGATGAGCACGCCGGTTTTGGATAACTGTTCCTCATTCAGGCATTCTTTGACGATTTGCCGGGCAATGCTGCGTTTCTCGTCAGAAATACGTTCATGTTCAGCGCGGCAGATCTTGGCATCGCGTGCCGCCAGTTCGGCGTTTTCCAGCGTGGAAATGCGGGTATAGGTTAAAAACCCACGTAAAATAGATGGGCTGAGCCGCGCCAATCCCTCAACCTTGTCATCTATGCGTAAATAATAGCGGCCAAACGGTGTGGTATAGATTTTTTCGCTATTATTGCAGGTGCGCCATATCTCGAAGTGCTTATTGTCCAGAGCGTTGACAAGGTCCATACCAGCAACGGAATCAGTGGCGTTCACAATATCCAGTATGCGGGCTTCGAGGGCGTGATCAAACATAGCGCTACTTTATATGCCTTCGCCTGTATATTACTAGACGGCGATTTTAAAATCATCCTGCATACCGGCGAGAAATTCTTCGCGTATGGGTCGCGGCTCACCAAAAAGATGACCTTGCGCATAGGCCGCTTCAAGTTCAACAAGCTCGACAACGCTGGCTTCGTCTTCGACCTTTTCACCAATCAGCTCGATACCAAAGCGGGCCAGATAGCCGGCGATATCGATAATTCTGATGTCCGGGGCGGCGGGCAGGGCGGCATGATCAGAGGCATGTACCGCCGAGAGCAGTGTGGCGCTGGCAATTTTCAGGAACTTGACGCCGGAGCGCTGCATGTCCGCCGCATCAAATTCAAGTGTATTGACCTTGTCGATAGAAAACTGGAAGCCAAAATCACCAAGCCGGGCCATATTGCGCGCCTCGACCGGACCGCGATCGCAAAAGTCCTGATGACCAATTTCAAAAACCACCGAGCCGGAAAGATCAGAGTTTTGGCGCATGAAATCCAGAAATTGCGGGAAAAAGCTTTCATCGCGTAAAGAATGTGCGGATATATTGCAGACAATGCCAACCTGCCGGTCTTTTTCGGTCAGTTGTCGGACAATCTGCACAC
>JALWSB010000122.1 GCA_027080345.1 Robiginitomaculum sp.
TGCCGGTTGTGCCGCGCCCTCTTCGGGGATGTCGCGACCAATCAGTTCTTGCACAGCGGCCAGATATTTGCTGTCCGCCGGTGTGCAAAGGGTATAGGCCGCGCCGCTTTTGCCGGCCCGGCCGGTGCGGCCAATGCGGTGGATATAATCCTCGGCATGGATGGGAATATCATAATTCAGCACATGGCTGACATCGGGTATGTCCAACCCGCGCGCGGCGACATCGCTGGCGATGAGAAGATTGATCTGTCCGGTTTTGAAATTATCCAGGGTTTGCATGCGCACTGATTGCGGCAAATCGCCGTGAATGGGCGAAGCTTTGTATTTCAGTTTTTTGAGGGCGCTGGCGACCTTGTCGACATCGCGTTTGCGATTGCAAAAAATAATGGCATTGCGAAAATCATCCTGATCAAGAACCGAGCGCAGGGCAGCAATTTTGCGCCGCGCATCATTGCTGTCCAGGCGGATAAGGTGTTGGGATACGTTTTCGGCCGTGGATGTCGGGCGCGCCACCTCAACCCGTTCGGGATTGTGCAAAAAGGTGTCAACAATGCGCTGGATTTCCTTGGGCATGGTGGCCGAGAAAAACAGGGTTTGGCGGGTAAAGGGCGTCATTTTGAAAATGCGCTCAATATCGGGAATAAAGCCCATGTCGAGCATGCGGTCAGCCTCGTCAACCACCAGCATTTGCACGCCGCTCAAGAGCAATCGGCCGCGCTCGAAATGATCCAAAAGCCGCCCCGGCGTGGCGATGAGGACATCAACACCCTGCATCAGCTTTTTATTCTGTTCGCCAAAGGCCACACCGCCAATCAACAGCGCCATGTTCAGTTTGTGGTATTTGCCATAGTTCTCAAAGTTCTCGGCAACCTGTGCGGCCAATTCGCGGGTCGGCTCCAAAATCAGCGAGCGGGGCATGCGCGCCTTGGCCCGGCCCCGGCTCAAAACATCAATCATCGGCAGGGTGAAAGAAGCGGTCTTGCCCGTCCCCGTCTGGGCGATGCCCAAAACGTCCCGATTGCGAAAAACCGCCGGAATGGCCCCCGCCTGAATAGGCGTCGGCTCGGTATATCCGGCTTCACTGATTGCCTGCAAAGTCTTGGGGCCAAGCCCCAGTTCATCAAAACCCATTGTAACCTGTCTGTTATGCGTAGCGGTCAGTGTCTCCCGACCGCGCGCCAGACCATAAGCCGCGAATTGCTCAAGTCAATGCGGATAGGCGTCTAGCGATAGGCGAAGGGCTTTTCCTTGGCATTATGAAGATCGATATAGCGGTCACGCAGGCGGGTTTGCCGCGAAGTGAGGCTTTGTTCAACCCCGCCAATCAGGACATGATCGGGGCTGGACATCAGCTCCAGCGGATCGCCATCCCAGACCACCACATCGGCGGTCATGCCGCCGGCCAGCGCGCCCAGTTTCTGGTCCAGACCAAAGATTTTTGCCGGGTTTAGGGTGATTGCCTCGAACGCCGCCTGCCAGGGCAGGCCGTAAGCCACCGCTTCACCGGCCTGTTGCGGCGAAAGGCGGGCATTAAAGGCCTCTTCGATTTGCGCAATGGCAATGGTTACACCGGCTTTTTCAAGGCGGGCGGCATTGGCCATGGTCGCGCCCAGGCTTTCAAAACTGGCTGGCAAATTGTCCTGTGGCTCAATAATCACCGCGATGTGTGCCTGCGCCAGTGCATCCGCAACCATCCAGCCCTCAGAAGCGCCGACGGCGACAAGATCAAGTTTTGGATTGGCTTTTTTGAGCCGCACCAGCCCCATCAGATCCGAGGCCCGTTCCACATGAACCAGCAAGGGGATATCGCCATTGGTCACGCTTTTAAGGGCGGATAAATCAGCCCCGGTCAGCATGTCATCTGCGCTTTCGCGCCCGGCGCGGTATTTGCGCGCCTGTTGCAGGGCATTGCGCAAAAACGCCCAGGCCGCCGGCCTGGAACCACCAGCGATTCGCGCGCCGCGCTCACCCATTTGCGCATAAATAAAGGCGCGTGGTTTGGTGATTGAGTTAAACCCGCCGCTGGTATCGGCGATCAGGCCGCGCCCGGCAAACAGCGTTGCCCCGGCCTCTGGCGCGGCGGCAATGCGGGTCATGCCCTCGATTTTGGTCATGGCGATGGGTTCGGCCTTGGGGTTGAACCCGTCGGCGACATCAAGGGCAATCGAAAACTCCGCATCATCGGCGCTGGCATCATCAGTGCTGGATTCCAGCGACACTTCAATAAGGCCAACGCGCGAAAACGGCGCAAACAGGCCCGGCGTCACCCATTTGCCGCGCGCATCAATGGTGGTGCTTTGTTCGGGGATGGGGATGTCCTTGCCAACGGCGATAATGCTGCCATCACTGATCAGAACCGTGCCGTTATCAATAATCCCCTGGTCGGTATTGGTGACCACCTTGCCACCGGTAATGGCGATGGTTTTGGCAAAGGCGGCCGGGGCCAGCGCCAAAAGCCCAGCGGTGATGAGTGTTTTGATAATATCTGACGTTCTCATTTTACGTCTCCTTCACCGGGTTGGCCCAGCTCGAAATCTGAAACCGGCTGGCGGGATTTGTCATTACGATCAAAAATCAATGCGCCATCAATGAAGACATCTTCGGCGCGGCTATAAACACTGAACGGATCGGCGGACCAAACCACCACATCGGCATTTTTGCCGACGCTTAAAGAACCGGTTTTATCGCCAATGCCCAGCAATTTGGCCGGGTTGGACGACAGCCACGTCCAGGCTTCGCCCTTGGTGATTTTCAGGCCCGCTTTGCGCCCGTCAGCAAGGGCTTTGGCCGCTTCCTGGTTGAGGCGCTGAATACCCACTTCGCTATCGGAATGGACAATGGCGCAGGCCCCGGCATTGTGGACCAGCGGAATGTTCTCGCGAATGGAATCATATGCCTCCATTTTAAAGCCGCCCCAATCGGCCCACATGGCCGCGCAGGTGTCGTTTTCTTTTAGAAGATCAGCAATTTTATAGGCCTCGACCGCATGGTGAAAGGCCCCGACATGATAGCCAAATTCCTTTGACATATCGATCACTTGCGCCATTTCATCGGCGCGATAGCAATGCATGTTGACAATAATTTCGCCGTTCAAAACCCCCATCAGGGTTTCCATCTGTAAATTACGCGTAGGGGCGCTGGGGGGTTTTTTATCCTTTTTGTCTTTTTCCGATTTGCGGCTTTCCCATGTGGCATAATCTTTGGCGTAATCGTCCCATTTTTTCTTATAGGCCGCCGCCTTGATCCAGGTTTGCCGGTAATGGGAAAAATTTCCCATGCGCGAATTGGGGCCACCCTTTTGCCCATAAACCCGTTTGGGATTTTCGCCGCAGGCCATTTTCAGCGCATAAGGCGCGTCGGGAAATTTCATCCCCTGCACGGTGCGCGCCGGTACGTTTTTAAGGACCGTGCCGCGCCCGCCAAAAAGATTGGCCGATCCGGGCAGCACCAACATGGCGGTGACACCGCCAGCGCGCGCCCGGTTAAAGCCGGGATCTTGCGGCCATACGCCGTGTTCTGATGAGACTTCGGCGGTGACCGGGCCAGCCACTTCATTGCCATCGGCGGTTGCCCGCACACTGGGCGAGGCATAAACCCCAAGGTGGGAATGCACATCGATAATGCCCGGCGTCACCCATTTGTGGGTGCCATCAATAACCGCCGCGCCATCCGGCGCTTCCAGCCCGGTGCCAAGAGCGGCAATTTTACCATCCTTGATCAGCACGTCGATATGTTCAAACGCCCCGCCCAGCCCGTCATAAACATGGGCATTCCTGATCAGCGTCGCGCCCGAGGGCTGTGCCTGATAGGTTGAGGGAAAGGGGTTTTTATCGACTTTCACCATTTGCGCATTGGCGGCGCCGGTTATGCCGGTCGCGGCGGCGAGCGCAAAGCCCGCCAACAAACTTGTCTTGATCACATGTGCCTCCCTTGGTCGCTTTTTGGGCAAAGCGTATCCGATAGGCCAGCCTAACACCCCGCGCCGCCAATGCAAACGGGCGCATGTCACAATGTCGTTAGTTGGCCATGATGATTTTATCCAGTATGCAGGAGGATATGGGTCGAGAGGTGCGCTGAAATGAATAATCTGAAAAATGAAAAAGAAGATTCAATAAGAGTGCTGGAAAGCCTGTTTAAAGACCTTTTTGATCAACCTGTTATTGGGAATACAATTCGTGGTTTTTTTGCCGAGGCATTGGTTGCTGACCTTTTGGGCTGTGAGTGGAAGTTGGTCTCAAAGGACTGGGCGAGTTGGGATTTAGAGCATATCCCGACAGGATTGCGCGGTGAGGTTAAACAAAGCGCCGCGTTTCAAACCTGGACTGCTTCATATACTGCTAAAAATGCGGCACCACGGTTCGATATAAAACCACGAAAAGGGTATTGGGAAGGAAGTGAATGGGTCAAAGAATACGGGCGTCCGGCAGATATTTATTTTGGGGCTGACATAGATAGCAGATAAAGGCTATGTATGTCATATGGTTAGCGTTAGGCGGCGGAGCAGGCTCTCTACAAGTATTCAAAATGAGCTTATCAAGTATTTTTGTGCGGGCGTAACGGCC
>JALWSB010000123.1 GCA_027080345.1 Robiginitomaculum sp.
AAAGAAGGTGGCCGAGGGCATTCGTCTTGAGGCGGAAAAGAAAGAATTGAGCGATCTGTTCGAGGAAATTCTGGTGCCGACCGAAGAGGTTACCGAAGTGCGCCGGGGCCGCAAGGTGACCAGCGAACGCAAATTTTTTCCAGGCTATATCCTGGTCAAAATGAATCTGACGGACGAGGCTTATCATCTGGTCAAGAACACCCCCAAAGTGACGGGTTTTCTGGGTCAGGGCAATACGCCCATGCCGGTGTCGGACGCCGAAGTGGCGCGGATTGTCGGTCAGGTTGATGAGAATGCCGAGCGGCCGCATCCGACAATCACCTTTGATATTGGTGAGAAGGTCAAGGTTCTTGACGGGCCGTTTCAGTCCTTTGAAGGCCAGGTCGAGGAAGTCGATGAAGAATTGGCCAGGGTCAAGGTTGCGGTATCTATTTTTGGCCGCTCTACCCCGGTTGAACTGGAATATGAACAGGTGGAAAAGCTTTAGGGCCGACCATTTATATCGCGCGGGAGGCGGGCATGAAGTCCATCGCTTTGCCGTACCGCGCACCACGAAGACGGCCCTGCCAGGGCCAATGGAGTGAAACATGGCAAAGAAAATAGACGGCTATATCAAGCTGCAAGTTCCGGCCGGGGCGGCCAATCCGTCCCCGCCGATCGGTCCGGCGCTGGGTCAGCGCGGGGTCAATATTATGGAGTTCTGCAAGGCGTTTAACGCCAAGACGCAGGAATTGGAAAAGAATATGCCGATTCCGACCATTATTACGGTCTATGCGGACAAGTCCTTCACATTTGAGACCAAGACGCCCCCGGCAAGCTTTTACCTGAAAAAAGCGGCCAAACTTGACAAGGGTGGTACGGAACCGGGCCGCGATGTGGCCGGTAGTGTAACGATGGCGCAATGCCGGGAAATCGCCGAAGCGAAAATGAAAGACCTGAATGCAGTTGATCTTGATGCAGCGCAAAAGATCATTGCCGGGTCAGCCCGTTCAATGGGCCTGGAAGTGGTGGGTTAGATCATGGCAAAAGCAGGAAAAAGACTACAGGCCGCCAAGGCCAAAATTGATCGCAAAAAAGCTTATAGCGTTGATGAAGCTGTGGCGCTGATCAAGGAAAATGCCAAGGCCAAGTTCGATGAAACCATCGAAATCGCGATGAATTTGGGTGTTGATCCACGCCATGCGGACCAGATGGTGCGCGGCGTTGTGGCGCTGCCGAACGGTACGGGCCGCACGGTTCGGGTTGCGGTTTTTGCCCGTGATGCCAAAGCCGAAGAGGCCAAAAAGGCCGGCGCGGACGTTATTGGTGCCGAAGACCTGATGGAACAGATCCAGAAGGGCGAGATCAATTTTGACAAGGTTATCGCCACGCCGGACATGATGCCGCTGGTTGGTCGTTTGGGTAAAATCCTCGGGCCAAGAGGCATGATGCCGAACCCGCGTGTTGGCACGGTAACGCCGGACGTGACCAAGGCCATTGATGAGGCCAAGGGCGGCGCGGTGGAATTTCGTGTTGAAAAAGCCGGTGTGATTCATGCCGGTGTTGGTAAAGCCAGCTTTGATGAAAAAGCGCTCGTTGACAATGTGCGAACATTTTTGACGGCGGTTTTCAAGGCCAAACCAACAGGTGCCAAAGGCGCTTATGTAAAGAAAATTGCCATCAGTTCCACAATGGGACCTGGCATTATGATTGATGTGGCCGACGCCGCAGCAGTCTAAAGGGATCCGGGGGGCAACCCTCGGTCGGTATGAAGGGCGCAGGCCTGACATACCACCCCTGTCCAAGACCGCAGGGGCCGGGTTACCGGCTTAAAATACCCCTGCGCAGACAGAGTGAGAGAGGTTCGTTTCGCAAGAAACGGTTGCCGTTCGAGCCCTGGGGCAGGCAGTCACGCGTCGTGACGTCTTTTGCGGTTAACAGCCGTGCGGGATTTTTCGGCGCTTCACTGGGCAGCTTTGCTGCTCGAAACGGGAGACCGCAATGGAAAAGGCTCAAAAGAGCGAAATGATCGACATGCTGGAAGGCGTGTTCGATTCGGCGGGTGTGGTGGTTGTTACCCACTATGCCGGTCTGACTGTTGCGGAAATGATGGAATTGCGCGGACAGCTTCGTGAAGTCGATGCGCAGTTCAAAGTTGTCAAGAATCGTCTGGTCAAGCGCGCTTTGGCGGGCAAGACGGGCGAAAATGCTGCGGATCTGTTTAGTGGACCTGTTGGCATTGCCTATTCGAACGATCCGGTCTCGGCCCCTAAAGCGGCCGTTGATTTTGCCAAGAAAAACGACAAGCTCGTTTTGCTTGGGGGCTGGATGGGCGAAACGCTTCTTGATGATGCGGGTGTGAAGTCTCTGGCGGCCTTGCCGTCGCTGGATCAGCTTCGCGGCAAGCTTATTGGTCTTGTTCAGGCCCCGGCGACGAAAGTTGCCGGTGTTGTTCAGGCTCCGGCTGGTCAACTCGCGCGTGTCCTTAAAGCGTATGCAGACAAGGCGGCGTAAACATCATTCTTCGCAACCAACCGTAACTTTTACTTGTGAACACAAAAGGTAATTAACATGTCTAAACTGGAAAAAATCGCAGACGAACTTTCTGCGTTGACCATATTGGAAGCCGCTGAACTGGCGACCCTTCTGGAAGAAAAATGGGGCGTTTCTGCCGCCGCTCCGGTGGCGGTTGCCGCCGCTGGCGGTGCTGGCGATGCCGGCGGCGCAGCCGAAGAAAAGACCGAGTTTGATGTCATTCTGGCATCCTTTGGCGATAAAAAGATCAATGTGATCAAAGAAGTCCGTGGCATTACTGGTCTCGGCCTCAAAGAAGCCAAAGATCTGGTCGAAGCGGCACCCAAAGCCATCAAGGAAGGCGTTTCCAAAGATGAAGCGGACGACATCAAAGGCAAGCTTGAAGCTGCCGGCGCGACCGTTGAAGTCAAGTAAGCTTTAAAATACGCCAAGCCCCGGTTTGATTCTTTAAAGTGAGAATCAGGCCGGGGTTTTGGGCCTTCTTCTTCGCCCTCTTCGGGAAGATCGGCCTTTAAAATTGAGCCAGCGGGTCTGGTCAGGAGGGGGAGATTTTTTTCCGGGCGCGCCGCAAGGCGCTTCTGTGTGGCGGGAAAGCCGCGAAAGGAGACACTATGTCATTGTCGTTTACGGGCAGAAAACGCATTCGCAAATCATTCGGCAGCATCCCTGAATCGGTGCAAATGCCAAACCTGATCGAGGTGCAAAAAAGCTCTTACGAACAATTGTTGCAGCGCTATGTGCCTGCGGCTGAGCGCAAGGATCAGGGGATCCATGCGGTTTTCAAATCTGTCTTTCCGATTCGGGATTTTTCGGAAAGCGCACTTTTGGAATATGTTTCCTATGAGTTCGAGCCGCCAAAGTTCGACGTTGAGGAATGCCAACAGCGCGACATTACCTATGCCGCGCCTTTGAAGGTGAAGCTGCGCCTGATTGTGTTTGAAACGGACGAGGAAACCGGCGCAAAATCGGTCAAGGACATCAAGGAACAGGACGTCTATATGGGCGATATTCCGCTGATGACCGACAAGGGCACGTTTGTCATTAACGGTACCGAGCGCGTTATCGTCAGCCAGATGCACCGTAGCCCGGGCGTATTCTTTGACCATGACAAGGGCAAAACCCATTCGAGCGGTAAATTCCTGTTTGCCGCGCGGATTATTCCTTACCGTGGGTCCTGGCTGGATTTTGAATTTGACGCCAAGGATATTGTCCACGTGCGTATTGACCGCCGCCGCAAATTGCCGGTGACGACATTCCTCTATGCTTTGGGTCTGGATCGCGATGAGATTCTTTCCACATTTTATGATTTTTACACGGTCAAGCGCCTTAAAAAGGGGTGGACCATGCCGTTTGTTCCGGCCCGCTGGCAGGGGCTGAAACCGGCGCGGGATCTGGTCGACGCCAAAACCGGCAAGGTGGTTTCCCCGGCAGAGCGTAAAATTTCGGCGCGGGCGGCGAAAAAACTTAAAGAAGACGGGCTGAAAAACCTGCTTCTGGCTGATGAAGACCTGCTTGGGCGCTATGTTGCCGAAGACGTGGTCAATATGGAAACCGGCGAAATATACGCCGAGGCTGGCGATGTCCTGACCGAAGAAAATATGGCCGCCATGGCTGAATACGACCTGAAAGAGCTGGTGCTTCTGGATATCGATCTGAGCACGGTCGGGCCGTATATTCGTAATACGCTGGCGGTTGATAAAAACAATTCGACCGAAGAAGGTTTGATCGATGTTTACCGGGTGATGCGCCCGGGCGAGCCGCCAACGGCGGAAACTGCAGAAACCCTGTTCAAAGGTCTGTTCTTTGATCCGGACCGCTATGACTTGTCGGCGGTGGGCCGGGTGAAGATGAATATGCGTCTTGATCTGGATTGCCCGGACGATGTGCGCATTTTGCGCCGCGAAGACATTCTGGCGGTGCTCAAAACCATGGTTGGTTTGCGCGATGGCCATGGGGCCATTGATGATATTGACAACCTTGGCAACCGGCGCGTGCGTTCGGTTGGCGAACTGATGGAAAATCAATACCGGGTTGGCTTGCTGCGCATGGAGCGCGCCATTCGCGAGCGCATGGGCAGTGTCGATCTTGAGATCGTCATGCCGCATGATCTGATCAATGCCAAACCGGCCGCTGCGGCGGTGCGCGAGTTCTTTGGCTCTTCGCAATTGTCGCAATTCATGGACCAGAATAATCCGCTGTCGGAAATCACCCACAAGCGCCGCCTGTCGGCGCTTGGGCCGGGTGGTTTGACGCGCGAACGGGCCGGCTTTGAAGTGCGCGATGTGCACCCGACCCATTATGGCCGCATCTGCCCGATTGAAACGCCTGAAGGGCCGAATATCGGCCTGATCAACTCGCTGGCGACATTTGCGCGGATTAACAAATACGGCTTTATCGAAAGCCCGTATCGCAAAGTTAAAAACGGCAAATTGACCGAGGAGGTGGTCTATCTCTCGGCTATGGAAGAAGCCAAATACGCCATCGCCCAGGCCAATGCCCACCTTGATGACAATGGCAAATTTGAACACGATCTGGTGACCTGCCGGGTGGCCGGTGATGTGGTTCTGGTGCCGCGGGAAAATGTTGACTTTATTGATGTGTCTCCCAAACAGGTGGTTTCCGTTGCTGCGGCATTGATTCCATTTTTGGAAAATGATGATGCCAACCGCGCCTTGATGGGCTCCAACATGCAACGCCAGGCGGTGCCTCTTGTCGAGGCTGATGCGCCTTTGGTGGGGACTGGCATGGAAGCCGTGGTCGCCCGCGATTCACGCGCCGCTGTGGTCAGCCGCCGAAAAGGTGTGGTCGAACAGGTGGATGCGCGCCGTATTGTGGTGCGGGCCACCGCCGAAACCGACATGACCAAATCTGGTGTCGATATTTACAACCTGCTGAAATTCCAGCGCTCGAACCAGAATACCTGCATCAACCAGCGTCCGCTGGTGCGTGTTGGCGATGTTGTCGAGCAAGGCGATATTATTGCTGACGGGCCGTCCACTGATCTTGGGGAATTGGCGCTGGGCCGCAATGTGCTGGTCGCCTTTATGCCCTGGAATGGTTATAATTATGAAGACTCGATCCTGATTTCGGAACGCATTGTGCGTGATGATGTGTTTACCTCTATTCACATTGAAGAGTTTGATGTTTCTGCCCGTGATACCAAATTGGGGCCGGAAGAAATCACCCGCGACATTCCCAATGTTGGCGAGGAAGCCCTGCGCAACCTTGATGAAGCGGGCATTGTCGCCATTGGCGCGCGGGTCAGCCCGGGCGATATTCTGGTTGGCAAGGTAACGCCCAAGGGTGAATCGCCGATGACGCCGGAAGAAAAGCTGCTTCGCGCCATCTTTGGCGAGAAGGTTTCTGACGTGCGTGACAGCTCTTTGCGCTTGCCGCCCGGTGTTGCCGGTACGGTTGTCGAGGTGCGTGTGTTTAACCGCCACGGCGTCGATAAAGATCAGCGGGCAATGGCCATTGAACGGGACGAGATTGAGCGCCTTGGCCTTGACCGGGATGATGAATTACAAATTCTGGAACGCAGTATTTTTGATCGCCTGCGCGGCCTCATGGTCGGCAAGGTTGCCGTGTCCGGCCCCAAGGGTCTGGACAAGGGCAAGCTGACGGAAGAGGCTCTGGATGCGTTGCCAAGCCGCCAGAACTGGTGGGAAATTGGCCTTGGCGATGAAAAAGCCATGGCCGAGGTCGAGGCCCTGCGCCAGCAGTATGACGATGCCAAGGCCCGTCTTGATGCGCGCTTTGACGACAAGGTTGATAAACTGCAACGCGGCGATGAGTTGATGCCGGGCGTCATGAAAATGGCCAAGGTTTTTGTCGCCGTGAAACGCAAATTGCAACCGGGCGATAAAATGGCCGGGCGTCACGGCAATAAGGGTGTGATCTCGCGGATTAATCCGATGGAGGAAATGCCCTTCCTGGAAGACGGCACCCCGGTTGATATCGTTCTGAACCCGCTGGGCGTGCCTTCGCGGATGAATGTCGGGCAAATTCTGGAGACCCATTTGGGTTGGGCGTCTGCCGGCCTTGGCAAGCAGATTGGCGAAGTTTACGAAGCCTATCAGCGCTCCGGTGATATGAAGCCATTGCGCGATAAATTGTCTGATATTTATGGCGACAAGGTCAGCCTGCCGCGCAAGAATGAGGAAATCATCGAACTGGCGCAAAATCTGAAAAAAGGTGTGCCGATGGCAACACCGGTATTCGATGGCGCGCACGAGGACGATATTTGCGAAATGCTGAGCAAAGCGGGTATGGATTCATCGGGTCAGGTGGCCCTTTATGATGGTCGTACCGGTGAAAAATTCGCCCGTAATGTGACTGTTGGCTACAAATATTTGCTCAAATTGCACCACTTGGTTGATGACAAGATCCACTCGCGGGCCATTGGTCCTTACAGTCTGGTGACGCAGCAACCGCTGGGCGGCAAGGCCCAATTTGGTGGCCAGCGCTTTGGGGAAATGGAAGTCTGGGCTTTGGAAGCCTATGGCGCGGCCTACACCTTGAAAGAAATGCTGACCGTCAAATCGGATGATGTGGCGGGCCGCACCAAGGTTTATGAATCGATTGTCCGTGGCGACGATGCCTTTGAAGCGGGAATACCGGAGAGCTTCAATGTGCTGGTCAAGGAAATGCGTTCATTGGGCTTGAATGTGGAACTGAAGAACAGCTGAGCGACTTTAAAGGGGCTGTGCCTGACAGGCGCGGCCCCACAACCGGCAAATGGAGACCGGCACTATGAACCACCCTGTAAAAAAAGACATGATGCATGCTTATAATCCGGCGGCGGAAGCGGCGAGCTTCGATCGTATCCGGATTTCTCTGGCCAGCCCGGAAAAAATCCTGTCCTGGTCACACGGGGAAATCAAAAAACCCGAAACGATCAATTACCGGACCTTCAAGCCTGAGCGGGATGGCCTGTTCTGTGCCCGGATCTTTGGACCGACCAAGGATTTCGAATGTCTGTGCGGCAAATACAAACGCATGAAATACAAAGGTATTGTGTGCGAAAAGTGCGGCGTTGAGGTCACCGAACAAAGCGTCAGACGGGACCGCATGGGCCATATAGAACTGGCTGCGCCGGTTGCCCATATCTGGTTCTTGAAATCACTGCCAAGCCGTATTGGCCTGATGTTGGATATGCCGCTGAAAGATATTGAGCGGGTTTTGTATTTTGAACAATATCTGGTGCTTGAGCCGGGCCTGACACCGTTGGAAGAGCGTCAGCTTCTGACCGAAGAAGAGTATATGGACGCGCAATCCGAATATGGTGAAGACAGCTTTACCGCCGGGATTGGCGCTGAGGCCATTCGTGAATTGCTGATGGCCCTTGATCTGCCCGAAGAGGTCGAAAAGCTCAAAACCGATATCGCTGAGACCGGGTCCGAGCTGAAGCTGAAAAAATTCGTCAAGCGTCTTAAATTGATTGAGAGCTTTATTGAGTCAAAAAATCGTCCTGAATGGATGATTATGACGGTTATTCCGATCATTCCCCCTGAATTGCGCCCTTTGGTGCCGCTCGATGGTGGCCGCTTTGCCACCTCGGATTTGAACGATCTTTATCGCCGGGTGATCAACCGTAATAACCGCCTTAAACGGCTGATGGAATTGCGCGCGCCGGATATTATTATCCGTAACGAAAAGCGCATGTTGCAAGAATCCGTTGATGCGCTCTTTGACAATGGCCGCCGTGGCCGGGTGATTACCGGGGCGCACAAGCGTCCGCTCAAATCCCTTGCTGATATGCTCAAAGGCAAACAGGGCCGGTTCCGGCAAAACCTTCTGGGCAAGCGCGTTGATTATTCTGGTCGCTCGGTCATCGTGGTCGGGCCGGAAATGAAGCTGCACGAATGTGGCCTGCCTAAAAAAATGGCGCTGGAATTGTTCAAGCCGTTTATTTATGCGCGCCTTGATGCCAAGGGCATTTCGGGCACGGTCAAGGCTTCCAAGAAACTGGTTGAGAAAGAACGCCCCGAAGTGTGGGATGTTCTTGACGAGGTTATTCGTGAACACCCGGTTTTGCTGAACCGCGCGCCAACCTTGCACAGGCTGGGCATTCAGGCGTTTGAACCAAAGCTGATTGAAGGCAAGGCCATTCAATTGCACCCGCTGGTCTGCGCTGCGTTCAATGCCGACTTTGATGGCGACCAGATGGCTGTTCACGTGCCGCTGTCGCTCGAAGCGCAGCTTGAAGCCCGCGTGCTGATGATGTCGTCAAACAACATTTTAAGCCCGTCAAACGGCCAGCCGATTATTGTGCCGTCGCAGGATATGGTGCTGGGTCTTTATTACATGTCGCTGGAGGCTGATGGTGAGCCGGGCGAGGGCATGACGATTGCTGACTCCGCCGAAATGGACGCCGCGCTCGAAGCGGGTGTGATTACCCTGCATTCCAAAATCAAGGCGCGCTGGATCACCAAGGATGAGGACGGCAATGAGGTGCGCATGGTGGTGGACACCACGCCGGGCCGTATGAAAATTGCCGAACTTCTGCCGCGCCACCATAAAGTGCCGTTCGAACTGACATCGCAATTGATGACCAAAAAGGTCATCGGCAAGATTATCGATGTGGTTTACCGCCATTGTGGCCAGAAGGCGACGGTGATTTTCTGTGACAAGCTGATGGCTGTTGGCTTCCGCGAAGCCTGTAATGCGGGGATTTCGGTTGGCAAGGATGACATGGTTATCCCTGCGGCCAAGGAAAAACTGGTCGAAGAGACACGGGCGCTGGCCACTGATTATGAAAAACAGTATTCAGAAGGCCTGATCACGCGCGGCGAGAAATACAACAAGGTTGTTGATGCTTGGGCCAAATGTACTGACCAGGTCGCCGATGCCATGATGGATGCGATGTCGCAAACCAAAAAGAAGGTGTCCAGCGCGGAACGCGTCAACTCAATCTACATGATGGCGCACTCGGGCGCGCGTGGCTCGAAGAACCAGATGAAGCAATTGGCTGGTATGCGCGGCCTGATGGCCAAGCCGTCGGGCGAAATTATTGAAACGCCGATTGTGTCAAACTTCAAAGAAGGTCTGACGGTTCTGGAATACTTCTCCTCCACTCACGGGGCGCGTAAAGGCCTGGCCGATACGGCGCTGAAAACCGCCAACTCAGGCTATTTGACCCGGCGGCTGGTTGATGTGGCGCAAGATTGTATTGTCACCGAAGACGATTGTGGCACGGATGCGGGTATCCAGCTTAAACCGGTTATTGACGCTGGTGAGGTGGTTGTCTCTTTGGGCGATCGTGCGCTTGGGCGGGTATGCGCCGAAGATATTATTGACCCGAAAAGCGGCGAAGTGATTGCGGCGCGTGATACCTATATCGAGGAAAACCTTTCTGCGAAGATCGACGAAGTGGACGTTCTTTCCATTAAGGTGCGTTCGCCGCTGACGTGCGAAACCAAAACCGGGATTTGCGCAACCTGTTATGGCCGCGATCTGGCCCGTGGCACGCGGGTCAATATGGGTGAGGCTGTCGGTGTTATCGCGGCCCAGTCCATTGGTGAACCGGGTACCCAGCTCACCATGCGGACTTTCCACATTGGGGGCACGGCGCAGGTGTCGGAACAATCCTTCATTGATGCGGCCCATAACGGCACGCTTAAATTCATCAATGCGGCAACCGTGAAAGATGCGTCGGGCAGCCTGATTGTGATGAGCAGGCAGATGCAACTGGCCGTTGTCGATGCCAATGGCAAGGAACGCGAAACCTATAAATTGCTTTATGGGGCGCGCCTGGCTGTCAAAAACGGTGCCAAAATCAAACGCGGTCAGCGTCTGGTCGAATGGGATCCGTACACCACGCCGATTATTACCGAAGCCAAGGGCAAGATTAACTTTATTGACGTTACAGACGGGGTTTCGGTACGCGAAGTCACTGATGAGGCGACGGGTATTTCCTCAAAAGTCATTATCGATTGGCGCTCGCATTCGCGTGGTGCGGGTCTGCAACCGGCCATGGCCGTGCTTGATGACAAGGGCGAACCGGTGAAAATGAAGGGCAACCGTATTGCCAATTATATGCTGGCGGTCGGGGCTATTTTGTCTGTTGCCGATGGCGACGAGGTCAACCCGGGTGACGTGATTGCACGGATCCCGACTGAAGGGGCGAAAAACCGCGACATTACCGGTGGTTTGCCCCGGGTGGCCGAGCTTTTTGAAGCGCGTAAACCAAAGGATCATGCGATCATTGCCGATATTGATGGCCGGGTCGAATATGGCCGCGATTATAAAAACAAGCGCCGTATTGCTATTGTTCCCGAGGATGAAACCCAGGAAAAATCAGAATATCTGGTGCCCAAGGGCAAGCACTTGACCGTGCAGGATGGCGATATGATCCAGCGCGGCGAATATTTGCTCGATGGCAATCCGGCGCCGCACGATATTTTGCAGATCATGGGCGTTGAGGCGCTGGCTGAATATCTGGTTACCGAAGTGCAGGACGTTTACCGTCTGCAAGGTGTGCCGATCAATGACAAGCACATTGAAACCATTGTGCGGCAAATGCTGCAAAAGGTTGAAATTGTCGATGGCGGGGATACCGGCCTTCTTAAGGGTGAACAATTGGACAAGGCCGACTTTTTCGCCATTCAGGAAAAGACCGAGGCCGAGGGCAAAACGCCAGCCAAATACAATATGGTGCTTTTGGGCATTACCAAGGCCAGCCTGCAAACCAAGTCGTTCATTTCCGCCGCTTCATTCCAGGAGACCACGCGGGTTCTGACCCAGGCGGCGGTCGAAGGGAAGGTCGATTCTCTGGACGGTCTGAAGGAAAATGTGATTGTCGGGCGGTTGATCCCGGCAGGCACAGGCAGCCTTTTGCGCCGCTACCAGCTTGAAGCTGATAAACGCGACGATGTTCTGTTGGCAGAACGTGAAGCGGAACGCCTGGCGGCGGCCGAAGCCTTGCCCGATGAAATCGCCGATGCGGCGGCAACGGAAGGCGGGGCCTGACCCGGAACGCTTTGGGCGGGTACGGGCTTTATGTCATTGCCCGATACCCGCCTTCGCGGGCGCAAGCTTATTCGGGTAATCCAGTCCTCTCTTTCCTTCGTCACCCTCCGGTTTAACCGGAGGGTCCATGCGGCGCTTCACAATGGATCCTCCGAATCTGTCGGAGAATGACGGTGTGGGTAGTCGAAGAGTGACGAGAAAAACAAAACACTCAAGCGTGTCATCCCGGACTTGATCCGGGATCCATAGAGCAGAGATTACGTCACTATAGGCCCCGGACAAGGCTAACGCCTTTCCGGGGTGACACCGTGTTTTGTCACTACCCGGTATATCGTAGATATCCAGCCCTTCCTTTCCTTCGTCACCCTCCGGTTTAACCGGAGGGTCCATGCGGCGCTTCACCATGGATCCTCCGAATCTGTCGGAGGATGACGAGGGGGTAGTCGGAGAATGACGAGAAAAACAAAACACTCAAGCGTGTCATCCCGGACTTGATCCGGGATCCATAGGGCATTGATTACGTCACTATAGGCCCCGGACAAGGCTAACGCCTTTCCGGGGTGACACCGTGTTTTGTCACTACCCGATACCCGCCTTCGCGGGCACAAGCTTATTCGGGTGATCCAGAGCGGCGTAACAACCTGTACTGCCGTGCGCGGATGAAACAGGTAGGGTTTTCCCCCTCTCATTGGGGAGAGGGCCCAAGATGAGGGGGGCGAATGGAAAATATAACTTAAACCCATATTCTATTTGTCACCGCCTGATCCCCTCACCTCATTCCTCTCCCAAGGGAGAGGAAGCACCGCTAGCCATGCTGCGGCTTTTTTATGAGAGCTGGTCGATTTTATCGCGCGTCAACATCGACCAATAGGCGATGACAAACAGCCCGAAACCGCTGATCCAGGCGAGACCCGAAAGCTCGATGAGGGCCGCCCCGCCGACAATAGAGGCGCTGATGCGCCCGATGGCGGCCAGGCTGATCAGGACATAAATCCCGGTGGTTGCCATATCGGCTTTCATCGCCTGCCTGCTATGGCCACGGCTGGCGCGGGTCATAATGGCGCTGCCCAGCGTACCGATCGCGCCGACGGCAAAAGCATGAATGACGGCACTGTGCGGCACAAGCCCCAAAAACAACTGCGCCGCCAGCAGGAAAAAGCCGATGCTGATCCACAAATACCCCAAATGCATAGCCCACAGCAGCGGTTCATCCAGGACCGCCAGTCCGCGCCAGCGGCTGAGGCGCTCCAAATGCAAAATAAAGGCCATCAAAGCCAGCCCGGCGCAGAGCAGACTTTGCGGGTACAGGGTCCAGCTTGCCAGGGAAATAAATGTTAATACGAGCGTAAAGCGGTCGGTATTGCTGACCTTTGCGGGCAGGCGCGTTGCGCCCCGCCGGGCCAGAATGTTGCGGGTAAAGCTGGGAATCACCCGGCCGCCGACAATCGCCATTAACAGGATGTATAAAGACAGGGCGGCGCGCACGCTCATTTCATCGGTTTGGACAAGATCGGCATGTTCAAGGTGAAACCAGATATTACTGGCGGCAAGGCCGGTGATAATCAGGGCGATTTTAACATTGCGCCAGTTTTTGCCGGCGATGATTTCACGCCAGAGCGCCGCCGCGAATATAAAAAGATATAGAGAATCAACAAACGGGGCAAAGGGCCAGCCAAAAATCGCCATGGCAGATATGGCCAAACGCCCGACCAACCACAAAAGCGCCAGCGCCAATAAAGGCCCACCGCGCACCGGCAGACGCCCGGTCCAGTTGGGTACGGCGGTTAATAAAAAGCCCGACACCATGGCCGCCGCAAAGCCAAACAGCATTTCATGGGCATGCAGGCTGGCATCCAGATGCACAAAAGGGGGCAGATAGCCCAGCCATTCCCCAAGCCAGATAACCAGCGAAAACGCCGCCCAGAAGGCGGCCATCAGAAAGAATATCCGAAAGCCCTGTTTGAGAATCACCGGTCCATCATAGTGCCGTCTGGCATTGATGCTTTGTGTGCTTTTGCGCGATTGATTTGGCGGGTTTGTCATGGGGTGGCTCCACAGGGCAGGTGATTCTTCTCTTCTCATGTCAGTACAATATGCGCAATGCACGGAATATGTGGCATATGGGCTCTTGACCGGGGGTAAATCGGAGACTAGGTTCCGGCCTCGCTTCAAAGGCTGGCTGTGACAAATACGTCAGACGCTGTCCGAAGCATCGAAAAATTGGGGATATCCCCCGTATGTTCCGCGTGCTCTTGCAGTTGCGCGGCTGTTGTTTTGCCGGCAACACACAAAATGTGTTGCGCGGCTTGGTTTTATTGGACTGGGAAGTCCGCAGGTTTAAGGATTGAGGCTTAATGGCAACGATCAATCAGCTCATACGCAAGCCGCGTAAACCCAAGGTGAAGCGCAATAAAGTGCCGGCCCTTATGGCCTGTCCGCAGCGCCGTGGTGTGTGTACACGGGTTTATACGACCACGCCTAAAAAGCCGAACTCGGCTTTGCGGCGGGTGGCCAAGGTCCGTCTGACATCCGGCCATGAGGTCGTGTGTTACATCCCCGGTGAGGGGCACAATCTTCAAGAGCACTCTGTGGTGCTCATTCGCGGTGGCCGGGTAAAGGATTTACCGGGTGTCCGTTATCACGTTTTACGGGGTGTGCTTGACACCCAGGGCGTCAAAGACCGTCGCCAGCGTCGTTCGAAATACGGCGCCAAGCGGCCCAAATAGGAAATGGTGGTTTAAATGTCACGCAGACACCGCGCTGAAAAAAGAGAAGTTCATCCGGATCCGAAATTCGGTGATCTTATCCTCACCCGCTTCATGAATTATGTGATGCGCGACGGGAAAAAGTCCACGGCCGAGAAAATCGTCTATGGGGCGCTCGATATTGTCGAGGAAAAAACCCGCCGCGAGCCTTTGCCGCTGTTTCATGAGGCGCTGGAAAATGTGGCGCCGGGTATTGAGGTGCGCTCACGCCGTGTTGGCGGGGCGACCTATCAGGTGCCGGTTGAAGTGCGCCCGGACCGTAAAAAAGCCTTGGCCATTCGCTGGCTGGTTGGCGCGGCGCGCAGCCGCAATGAACACACAATGCGCGAACGCCTGGCAGGCGAATTGATGGACGCGGCGAGCAATCGCGGCAGCGCTGTCAAAAAGCGCGAAGACACACACCGGATGGCCGAAGCCAACCGGGCATTCTCTCATTACCGCTGGTAATCAGGATTAAAGGTAATCACCATGGCCCGTTCTCATAAAATCGAGGACTATCGTAATTTCGGGATTATGGCGCACATTGACGCCGGTAAAACCACGACCACCGAACGTATTTTGTATTATTCCGGCAAGTCCCATAAAATTGGTGAGGTCCATGACGGGGCCGCTACCATGGACTGGATGGAGCAGGAGCAGGAACGCGGTATTACCATTACCTCTGCGGCGACGACGACGTTCTGGAACGGCAAACGCCTGAACATTATCGATACCCCCGGACACGTGGACTTCACCATTGAGGTCGAGCGTTCCTTGCGGGTGCTCGATGGCGCTATTGCGCTTCTGGATGCCAATGCCGGTGTTGAGCCACAAACCGAAACGGTTTGGCGGCAAGCCGATAAATACAACGTGCCCCGGATGATTTTTGTCAACAAGATGGACAAGATCGGCGCTGATTTCTTCATGTCTTATGACATGATTGTTGATCGTCTGGGGGCCAATGCCCTGGCCATTCAACTGCCGCTTGGTTCTGAGAATGACTATATTGGTCATATCGATCTGGTGAATATGAAAGCAGTGACCTGGTCCGGTGAAGCCCTGGGCGCAGAATTCTCCGTGGGGGATATTCCTGCCGATTATGTTGATCAGGCCAATGAATGGCGTGAGAAGCTGATTGAAAAGGCCGTTGAGGTCGATGACGAGGTTATGGAAGCGTATCTTGAAGGTGAAGAGCCTTCGGTTGAAACGCTGATGCGGCTGATCCGTAAAGGGACAATTGACAACACGTTTGTGCCCATCCTGTGCGGTACGGCGTTCAAGAACAAGGGCGTGCAACCGCTTCTCGATGCGGTGGTGGACTATCTGCCGTGCCCGACTGATATTCCGGCTATTAAAGGTGTGGATGTCAAAACCGGCGAAGATATTGAGCGTCATGCCGACGACAATGAGCCGCTTTCCATGCTGGCTTTCAAAATCATGAATGACCCGTTCGTTGGGACATTGACTTTTGCGCGGATTTATTCGGGCAAGCTCGAAGCCGGTGTGACGCTGACCAATTCGGTTAAAGAGCGTAAAGAACGCATTGGCCGGATGCTGCAAATGCACTCAAACTCACGCGAAGACATTAAAGAAGCCTATGCTGGCGACATTGTGGCGATCGCCGGTTTGAAGCAAACCACCACGGGGGACACGCTGTGCGACCCGCTAAAACCCGTTATTCTTGAGCGCATGGAATTTCCTGAGCCGGTGATCGAGATCGCCATCGAGCCTAAAACCAAGGCTGACCAGGAAAAGCTGGGCATTGCCCTGCAGCGACTGGCGGCGGAAGATCCGTCTTTCCGGGTTCACACGGATGAAGAATCTGGCCAGACGATTATTGCCGGCATGGGTGAATTACACCTTGATATTCTGGTTGACCGGATGAAACGCGAATTTGGTGTCGAAGCCAATATCGGCCAGCCGCAAGTGGCCTACCGCGAAACTTTGGGTCAGGCTGCCGATATCGATTATACCCACAAAAAACAATCTGGTGGTTCGGGGCAGTTCGCCCGTGTCAAAATCACCTTTGAGCCGCTGCCGGCGGGTGAAGGTGAGCAGTTTGAATCCAAGGTTGTTGGTGGCAACGTGCCCAAGGAATATATTCCGGGCGTGGAAAAAGGTATTTCCCAGATTGCCCAAAGCGGTATCCTGGCCGGCTTCCCGCTGATCGACTTCAAGGCCACGCTTTATGATGGGGCCTATCACGATGTTGACAGCTCGGTGATGGCCTTTGAAATCGCCGGTCGCGCGGCTTTGCGCGAGGCCAAAAACAAATGTGCCCCGAAACTTCTTGAGCCGATTATGAAGGTCGAGGTGGTGACACCGGAAGACTATACCGGCTCGGTCATCGGGGATCTGAATTCACGGCGCGGCCAGATTCAAAATCAGGAAGTGCGCGGCACCGCCAACGTTATTAATGCGATGGTGCCTTTGGCCAACATGTTTGGCTATGTGAATCAATTGCGTTCCATGTCGCAAGGCCGGGCGCAATACACCATGCAGTTTGATCATTATGAACCCGTACCCAAGGCCGTGGCCGAGGAAGTAATAGCCAAGCACGCCTGATTGCGTGCATCGAGTAGAAGTGAGACAGAAAAATGGCAAAAGAAAAGTTTGAGCGCAACAAGCCGCACGTTAACATTGGCACGATTGGCCATGTTGACCACGGCAAGACGACGCTGACGGCGGCGATCACCAAATATTTTGGTGAGTATCAGGCATA
>JALWSB010000124.1 GCA_027080345.1 Robiginitomaculum sp.
GGGCCTGCAATACCGGGGGCGGCTTGATGCGTCCGGGCGTGGCCCGGCAGCCCCGGATGCCCGGCGCGAACTTTATGAGGCGATGAAGCAAATCGCAGCCAAAGAGGGCGGCCCCAAACACCAAACCGCGTCCATGGGCTGTTCGATCAAATGGCGGGCGTGAGGGGGCAGAGCCCTATGTTCCCATGCTTCGACTTCGCTCAGCATGAAGACATAGCATAAACACCTCATGCTGAGGTGCGGCGCATAAGCGGCGAAATAGAGGTGGCCGGCAACAAACAAAAACAGCTATAAATCAGGACGTGTCGTCAGTTTTCTTTACAGGGACAATTGTTTCGAGCGCCGCAGGGGCCGTTTCGCCAGCCTCATTGTCATCCAGTTGCAGCGCACCGATTTTTTCGCTGCGCGAACGGATTTTTCGGGTTGAGGTGAGAATTTGTCCGATATCGCGTTTTGACTGGTCAAAATGCTTGTCCAGATCGTGCACACGTTTGTCGAGACGCATAATGTCATCGAGCAAGACCTCCACCTCGCGTTGGATGACGTGTGCCTGTTCGCGCATTTGCGCGTCTTTCATCACCGCGCGCATGGTGTGCAAGGTCGCCATAAAGGTTGTCGGGGCGACAATGGCGACCCCGGCGCGAAAGCTTTTTTCGATAATATCGGGAAAATGCGTATGCAGATCCATATAAATGGCTTCGGAGGGCAGGAACATTATCGCCGGGCGGGCGATGTGTTCGGCGGGCAGGTATTTTTCGGCAATGTCCTTTACATGCGCCATAACTGCGCGGGTAAAAAGTTTCGATGCGGCGTCTTTTGCCGCCGGGTCAGGTGCCTCATTCATGGTGCGCCAGTCTTCCAGAGGGAATTTACTGTCCACCGCAATATTGTCATTCGGGGCGGGCAGGCGGATCAAACAATCCACCCGCCTTTGATTGCTCAACGTTTCTTGAAAGCCATAGGCGCTGGGCGGCAGAAAATCCTTTACCAGATCCTCCATCTGAATTTCCCCAAAGGCACCGCGCGCCTGTTTGTTTGACAATAAAGATTGCAGGCTGGTGACTTCCTGGCTCAAGGCCTCGATATTTTTTTGCGCCCGGTCAATCAAGGCCAGCCGTTCGGCCAGGGTTTTAAGCGTCTCGCCGGTTTTTTCGCGGTTTTGCTCCAGACTGTCGCCAAGGCGTTTGCTCATCGCATCAAGGCGCTGGTTCAGGGTATTTTGTATTTCCCCCTGCCCGGCCTGATTTCCGGCCGCAATCTGCCCCAAAGCGCCCTGCAATTGCGCCTGCTGTTCGGCCAGATGATCCAGATGCGCCTGAATTTGCGAATCCCCCTGCCCCGTGCGCCGCAAGATCAGCCAGCTGACCAGCAAGGTCAGGCCAACCGCCAACAAGGCCGCCGCCAGCAAAAGCGCGACCGGGCCAAGGGTGAAGTTCGTCAATTGTTCTTCCATAATCATGTCTTATACATGATTCGCCGCGCAGGCACGTGGCTTGACGAATTGCGCAGTACTTCCTAGGTCAAAGCCATGGCGATTAGAAAAATCCTTACCGTACCCAACCCTGTGCTCAAACAGGTGTCAAAACCCGTTGCGGCGGTGGACGATGACGTGCGCGCGCTGATGGATGATATGCTGGAGACCATGTATGCCGCGCCGGGTATCGGCCTTGCGGCCATTCAGATCGGTGAGCCTTTGCGCATTATCGTTATGGACATTGCCGACAAGGATGAAGAGCCCGCGCCGCGTTATTTCGTCAATCCGGAAATTCTCGATGATGTCGAAGAAGTGCGCCCCTGGGAAGAAGGATGCCTTTCGGTTCCTGATTATTTTGAAGAGGTCGAGCGCCCGGAAAAAGTCAAAATCCGCTATCTGAATTATCATGGTGAAGAAGTGGTCGAATGGGCAACTGATCTTTACGCAGTCTGTATTCAGCACGAAATGGACCATTTGAACGGGGTTCTTTTTATCGACCATTTATCGCGCCTGAAACGCCAGCGCGCCATTCGCAAAGTGCAAAAAGCAGAGCGCGAAAAAGCCATGGAAAACGCCGAATAACGTCTTTTCGGCTTCGGAACCAAAACCTATGACTCTTCGCACCGCCTTTATGGGAACGCCCGACTTTGCCGCGCACATGCTGGCCGCTTTGGTGGCATCCGGCCATGAAGTGGCGTGCGTTTACACCCAGCCGCCGCGCCGCGCCGGGCGAGGCAAAGCCTTACGCCAAAGTGCCGTCCATACGTTGGCGCAGTCTTTGGGGCTGGACGTGCGCACGCCAAAATCACTGCGAGATGCAGACGAGCAACACGCTTTTGCCGCGCTTGATCTCGATGTCGCCATTGTCGCCGCCTATGGCCAGATACTGCCCCCGGAAATTTTGGATGCGCCGCGTTTTGGCTGTTTGAACATTCATGGCTCGCTTTTACCGCGCTGGCGCGGCGCCGCCCCGATTCAGCGCGCCATTATGGCCGGTGATGATGTGACCGGAGTGCAGATCATGCAAATGGAAGAGGGGCTGGATACCGGGCCGGTCCTGTTATCGCAAAGCCTTGACATAAAGCCTGATGACACCGCCGGCAGCTTGCATGATCGCATGGCCGCGGCCGGGGCGGCGCTGGTGCCCATTGCCCTGTCGGCGCTGGAACGCGGAACGCTGACGCCACATGCACAAAGTGATGAGGGCATGACTTACGCCAAAAAAATCGACAAAACGGAAGCGCGCATAGACTGGGCCAAACCAGCCAATGAACTGGACCGGCTGATCCGCGGCCTGTCGCCTTTTCCCGGTGCCTGGTTTGACTGGCCAACGGCAAAAGGCCCCGAACGGGTCAAGGTATTGCTGGCCCGCCCCGAAGACGGCGCAGGCGCGCCGGGGGAAGTTTTGGACGATGCCGGGTTGATTGCCTGCGGCGCCGGGGCCATTCGTCTGGCCCGTGTGCAGCGCCCCGGGCGCGGGGTGCAGGACGCGGCGCACATTTTGCGCGGATTTGCCCTGCCCAAAGGCGCGCGCCTGTCATGAGCCGCTATAAGCTGACCATAGAATATGATGGCGGGCCGTTTTGCGGCTGGCAGCGTCAGGATGATGTGCAAAGCGTGCAAGGGGTTTTGGAAGCGGCCGCCGCGGCCCTCGATGAGGCCGAGGTGCTGGTTTATGGCGCCGGGCGCACCGATGCCGGGGTGCATGCGCTGGGCCAGGTGGCGCATCTGGATTTACGCAAAAACCTGCGCAGTGATACCGTGCGCGACGGGCTGAACCATCATTTGCGCCCGCATCCGGTGTGCATTCTCGATGCGGCGCTGGTGGCGGATGATTTTCATGCCCGCTTTGATGCCACCCGCCGCACCTATCTTTACCGGTTGATTGATCGCCGCCCGCCTTTAACCCTTGAGCGGGACCGGGTGTGGCGCGTGCCGCAGGTTCTGGATGCCGATGCCATGCACAATGCGGCGCAAGGGTTGGTCGGCAAGCATGATTTTTCGACGTTTCGCGATGCCGGGTGCCAGGCCAAAAGCCCGGTTAAAACCCTTGATATGATCCGGGTGATGCGCTGCGGCCCCGAAGTACATGTCAGCTGCCATGCCTTGTCATTTTTGCACCGCCAGGTGCGCTCTATCGTTGGCTCTTTGGTCGAAGTGGGCCGGGGGCAGTGGACGCAAAGCGATTTTATCGCCGCTTTTCACGCTTGCGACCGCCAGGCCTGCGGCCCTGTTGCGCCCGCAGGCGGATTATACCTCGAAAGCGTCGAATATCCCGCCTAACGATGTCCGGGCGTCTTGATCAGCGGATGATCGGAAGGTTTTTCTTGAACCTGCGTTGGTTTTGGCGGTGCGGTTCTGACGATTTGGCGGCAAAACGGATCGGTCAGGGTGCTCGGTTCCCGGGGTTCTTTTTTTAGCGCCGTATCGCGCCCTTCGGTTGAAACAGACCTTAACCGCGCACGCGTGGCCGAACTGATCGCATTGGTGCCGTAAACCTTGCGCCGCACATTGGCGTCATAGCGTTCCAGCCAGGCTTTGGCCTCGGCCATGGCGGCCGTATTTGTCGGGTCGGCACTCAGCTCATTGACCAATTGGGCTTGCGAATCCGGCCAGCCGGCACGCCCGGCCCGGCGCAACATGGCCATGCCCTTTTGGCGCATTTTCGTCGCGTCCTGATAATAAGGGGCGGCAAAGCTGACCTTGCTTCTGGCGGGAAATGCACGCGACGAGCGGGTGATCGGCCCTTTCCAGTCATCGGCGATTTGCAAGGCACAGCGCCCGGCCTGATGCGCCGCAATGGCCCAGCCCGTGCCCTGATCCGCCAGGCAGATAAAGATCGGCATGGCCTGGCCGCAATAGCCGTTTTTGGCCATGGAATAGGCATATTGATAGCTGATTTCCGTGGCGCTGGACCCAGCGGGCACATCTTTTTTGGCGGCCGCTTTTGGCCCGCCATTACACCCGGCAATGATCAGGCCAAGCACAAGCGGCAAAGCGCGACCAGCCGCGATGGGGAACACTGCCTTTGTCATCCACGCACGGC
>JALWSB010000125.1 GCA_027080345.1 Robiginitomaculum sp.
TTGCCGGGCATCGCGAAATTGAAAATGGTGACGCTGCGGCGCAAGTTGCCGCCTATTTACGCCGCACCTACACGATTGGTCTGGACGATCTTGTTTCCGCTGATCTGGCGCTGGTTCCGGCCATGCCGCCGCGCGATGTCGGCTTTGATCGCACCCTGATCGCCGCCTATGGACAGGATGACCGCCTTTCGGCCTATGCCTCGATCCGCGCCATTCTCGAGGCCAAAACACCAAAAAAAACCACCTTCATCCTGTTGGCCAATAATGAGGAAGTTGGCAATCGCAATAATACCGGCGCGCACTCGACCTATTTTGTTGATCTTTTTGCCGATGTCCTGTTGGCGCAGATGGGCGCGCGTTACCGCGAGCCGCATCTTAAAAACGCCTTGAAACACAGCCGCGTTGTGTCCACCGATGTCAATCCGGGGATCAACCCGATTTGGCCATCGGCCTGGGAGAAAGGCAATGCGCCGCGCCACAGCCACGGGGTTAATCTTAAACTCTACGGCAAGGGCAATAATGCCAGCCCTGTCTACACCGCCTGGATCCGCGCCCTGCTGGACGGCGCCGGCATCCCCTGGCAAACCGCTACCTATAAGGTCGGCAAAGGCGGCGGCGGCACGCTCGGCGGCGAGCTGTCGCACTATAATATGGACGTGGTTGATTTTGGCGTGCCGGTATTGTCCATCCACACCCCCTACGCCATCAGCTCAAAAGCTGATCTTTACTGGCTCTATAAGGCCAACGTCGCGTTTATCGGGGAGTGACGTATAGGGGGCTAAATGGCTGAATGATATGAACGCAAAGCCCGCCAGGTCTTTTATTCCACCGCGCGGGAGTAATGGCGGCGGTTTGGGCGCGCCTTGATGGCCAATTCCAGTGCTTTTTCATTGGCTTTTTCCGCTTCGCGGTACAGTTGATATTCACCGGTCTGATATTGCGGCGGCCAGTTTTGTGCGCGGACCCCATAATGCCCGGCGGCCTGGCGGGTGAAGGCGGGATTGTTAAGATGCGGCCGCGCCAAGGCACACAGATCGGCCCGGCCATCGGCGATAATGGTATTGATCTGCTCGGGCAAGGTAATATCACCCACGGCAATGGTCGGGATGTCCGCCTCTTGGCGGATAAATTCAGCAAACGGGGTTTGCCACATGCGGCCATAGACCGGCTTTTGCCAGGGCACCGTTTGCCCTGATGAGGCATGGATGATATCTACCCCGGCGGCCTTGAAGGCCAACGCAATCTCTTTCAGATCATCCAGTGACAAGCCACCATCGGCCCAGTCCGAGGCGGAAAGGCGCACCGACATGGGCTTGTCTTTTGGCCAGACGGCGCGCATGGCGGTAAAGACTTCCAGCGGAAATTTAAGGCGGTTGTGCACCGACCCGCCAAACCCATCATCGCGGGTATTGGTCAGCGGCGAGAGGAAGCTCGCCAGCAAATAACCGTGCGCACAATGCAACTCCAGCATATCAAACCCGGCCCGTTCCGCGCGCACTGTGGCATCGACAAAATCATCACGTATGCGGAACATATCGCCGCGCTGCAAAGCCGCAGGCACCGCCGATATGCCCTCAAGATAGGGAATGGCCGAGGCGGAAAAAAGCGGCCAGTTATCGCGCTCTTTGGGGTGGTCCGCCTTCTCCCAACCGCGCTGTGTTGATCCTTTGCGCCCCGCATGGCCCAATTGCAGCGCGGTTTTGGCCGCGCTGTTATCATGGATAAAGGCATTAAGCCGCCCCCATGCCTGTTCCTGTTCATCATTCCACAGCCCGGTACAGCCATCACTGATACGCGCATCAGGGCTGGGGCAGGTCATTTCCATAAATACCAGACCAGCGCCGCCCAGCGCCCGGGCGCTATAATGGGAAAAATGCCAATCCGTCGGGCAGCCATTTTGCGCGCTATACTGGGCCATGGGGGCCACAGCCACCCGGTTGGGCAGGGTCAGGCCGCGCAAATCAAATGGCGTAAACATCGGCGTTGGCCGCGCCGCCGCCACATCCCGGCCGGTGTTTTTTTTGTAATTCTGATAAAATTCGTCTTCAACGGCGCGCAAAAATGCCGCGTCACGCAAAGCCAGATTGTCCCAGGTGATCGACTTTGCCCGGCTCATCACCGAAAACGCAAAGGCATAGCGCGCCTTGTCCCAATGCTGCGCCATGTTTTCGAACCAGCGCAATGAAACGGCGGCATTGTGCTGGGTGATCTCCACCGGGGTGCGGCGGGTGTTTTCGTATTGCGCAAAAATAGCCGGTAAGTCACCAGCATTTTCCAACACCGCCTGGCTTAGCCCGATGGCGCATTCCATAGCCAGCTTGGTGCCAGAGCCAATGGACCAATGGGCGCTGGCTTTATTATCCCCCAGCAAAACAATGTTGCCCGTATGCCAGCGCTCACAGCTAATCACCGGGAAATTGCGCCATACCGAGCGATTGGTGATAAAGCCGTGCCCATCCAGCGCATCGGCAAACACATCTTGCAGATACGCCGCGCAGGCCGCTTCGTCCATATCGGCAAAGCCGCAATTTCCCCAACATGCGGGTGTGGTTTCCACCACCCAGGTCGAATGCCCGGCCTCATACTGGTACGTATGGGCGCAAAAATGCCCGTGTTCGGTCTTTTTAAAGAAAAAGGTAAAGGCATCCAAAGGCTTGGTCGATCCCAACCAAACAAAATAATTGGGGCGAAGCTGCGTATGCACGCCAAATTCTTTTTCATGCGCCGTGCGTATGGCGCTGCTTATCCCATCGGCGGCGATAATCAGATCAGAATCCGCAAACCGCGTGGCGATATCGTCCGGGTCGATAACGGTACCATAATGCAGCTCCACCCCCACCGCTTCACAGCGCCGCTGCAAAACCTGCAACAAGGTCAGGCGCGAACACCCGGCAAAGCCGTTGCCACCAATAATGGTGCGCGTGCCTTCATGGTCGATAACAATATCGCCCCAATGGGCAAAATTATCCTTGATCATGGTATAGGATTGCGGGTCGGCGCTTAAAAATTCGTCCAGGGTTTCATCCGAAAACACCACGCCAAAGCCAAACGTATCATCACACTGGTTTTGCTCATAGACCTCTATGTCAAACGAAGGCTGCGCCTTTTTGATCAAAAGCGCGCAATATAGCCCCCCTGGCCCACCGCCGATTATTGTGATTTTCATCCGCGACTCCCGTTTACAAATTTAGTTTAGTCATAAAATACTTGCTTGTAAACATGCCTCGCAAGGTGCACAAAGCCTGCCCTAGCGCGGAATAACTGCCGTGGTTTCGATTTCGATTTTGGCGCGTGCTTCCATCAAAGAGACCACCTGCACGCAAGCCATCGCCGGGAATTGCAAACCGATAACCTCTTTCCAGACCGCACCGATTTCTTTTTGCCGGGCAAGATAGTCATCACGGTCGGTAATATACCAGGTCATGCGCACAATATGCTCTGGCCCGGCCCCGGCCTCAGCCAAAATAGCCAGAGTGTTTTGCAAGGTCTGGCGCACCTGCCCGACCAGATCGTCGCATTCAAATTCTTCTTGCGCGTTCCAGCCAACGACCCCGGCGGTAAACACCATACGCCCTGTTGCTTCCATGCCATTGGCATAGCCTTTGGGGCGTTTCCAGCCCGCCGGTTGCAATATCCGTTTCACGTTTCATCCTCGTCAATTTTATAAGCCTGCATGCGCGTCCGTATCGCATCAGGCCAGGGAGCCGCGCCGGAAAAATCGGTCTTGCTGCACACCAGAACCGCGCGCGAGGTAATACAGGTCAGGCCATCGCGCACCGCTTTCACCCGCAAGATCAATGAGGCGCGCCCCAATTCCAGAACCCCCAGTTTCACATCCAGCTTTTCGCCAAGGCGGCACGGGTGCAAAAATTGTGTATTCACATCCACCAGCGGCGTGGTCAGGTTAAATTTATCGCGAAAATGGGCAAAACTGTGCTCAAGGGCATCCTCAAACCAGTCCTCAACCATCGAGTTCTGAATTTCAAAAAACCGTGGATAAAAGATAATCCCCGCCGAATCCGTATGGCCAAAGCGCACTTTGCCGGGGACTGTGAAATAACCCATGTTTACTGTCCTTGCAAAAGCTGACGCGCGATGACGATTTTTTGCA
This sequence comes from Robiginitomaculum sp., assembly GCA_027080345.1. Taxonomy (GTDB): domain Bacteria; phylum Pseudomonadota; class Alphaproteobacteria; order Caulobacterales; family Maricaulaceae; genus Robiginitomaculum_B. Next base: position 4,112 of record JALWSB010000125.1, read on the forward strand.
CCTCGGACGCGCCTTCATAAATCCGCAGCGCCCGCACCTCGCGGTATAATTCTTCCACCCTTTGCCCCCTGGTGACCCCCAGACCACCCAGAAGCTGCACCGCTTTGTCTATCACACTTTGCGCCTGATCAGTGGCAAAAAGTTTGGCCATCGCCGCTTCGCGGGTAACCCGCACGCCGCGCACATCCTTGGTCCAGGCGGAGCGATAAATCAACAAGGCCGAGGCATCCACATCCAGCGCCATTTGCGCCAGCATGCCTTGCGCGATGGGAAGATCAGACAAGGTGGCCCCAAACATTTTCCTGGCGCGCGCATGGTCAAGCGCCTCGTCCAGCGCCCGGCGCGAAAGCCCCAATGCCGCCGCGCCGACGGTCGTGCGAAACACGTCAAGCGTCGAAAGCGCTACTT
>JALWSB010000126.1:0-9844 GCA_027080345.1 Robiginitomaculum sp.
GATGCCTCGGCGCGGGTTGGGGCGGGATTGTGGATCATGGATTCGAGCATTTGCGTGGCCACAATGACCGGCTTGCCCTGTGCCCGCCCGGCGCGGACAATTTGTTTTTGCAAAATCGGTACATCTTCGGGGGGCAGCTCAACCCCGAGATCGCCGCGCGCCACCATCACCGCGTCCGACAACTCAATGATGTCTTCAAGCCGTTCAATGGCCAAAGGTTTTTCGAGCTTGGAGACAACCGCCGCCTTGCCACCGATCAGTTTACGCAATTCAGCGACATCTTCCGGGCCTTGCACAAATGACAGTGCCACCCAGTCCACACCAAGAGAGAGGGCAAAGGAAAGATCGCGCATATCCTTGCCGGTAATCGCCGACAAAGGCAGGCGCACACCAGGCAGATTAACCCCCTTATGGGCGGAAAGCTGGCCATCAGTCAGCACAATGGCGTGCGCAAAATCGGCCCCGCATTCGGTGATCTCAAAGCGCATACGCCCATCATCGACGAGCAAATGTTCGCCTGTTTTCAAAGCCTTGAAAATTTCCGGGTGCAGCAAGGGTGCCCGCTCCGCATCTCCGGCCTTGGCGTCCATATCAAAGCGGTAAGCCTGCCCCTTGGTCAACGTCACCGGACCATCATCAAATTCCCCAAGGCGCAATTTGGGGCCTTGTAAATCCGCCAATACGGCGATGGGGCGGTTTTTGGCCTGCTCGACGGCACGAATATTATCAAAAGTCTTGTGGTGATCCTCATGGGTGCCATGAGAAAAATTAATGCGGAACACATCAACCCCTGTGTCGAACAAAGCAGCAATGGTATCCACATCATGGCTGGCAGGTCCCAGCGTGGCGATAATTTTTGTACGGGCGCGTTTCATGAGGGCCTCAGTTTTGAATCACCATAATTAGGCCCCTGTTCGCCGCGCGGCGCAAGCGGTGCATGTGGAAAATCACGAAATTATGAGAAGGGGCAATAAGACTTGGGAAGAGCTGTTGGATATTGCCTATAACGACGCCGCCACGATCGTTCGTGAAACAGAAATCGACGACAATAATCAAGGCACGATTTAAGGCCGGGCCGGTTAACCGATACTCATCGCCAAAATCCGACTGATGTGCGTGTATGAGCGTCCCGATTGCGTCTGCCATGTGTTGAATGCGTTCTGCACTGCGGCCAAGGCTTTTTGTGATGTCGGGGTTTTGTCGATAACGCCTTCGGCGACCAGCCGGGCCACAACATCACGGGACAGGATAAAGCCATCCACACCCATAAAGCGTAAAAAATATTGTCCGGTATTCCCGCCAAGGCGTGAGCCACGTTTTTTTAATGTTGTCAGTAATCCGGTAAAATCATGCGATGGCCAGGCGGTAAAGGCCGCCTCGACAGTGTCATGGTCCGCAGAAAATTCATCCAGAAATACAGCGTTTTGCTGAACAGAACGGATTTTTGTACCGTGACGGACAATACGTTTATCACTGACCAGCCGATCAAAATCCTCATCGTGTAAAAATGCGCAATGATCCAGATCAAAGCCGTGAAAAGCGGCCTCAAACCCTGGCCACATGCTCTCGACGACCTTCCAGTTAAAGCCGGCTTGAAAAATACATTTGGTCATACAGGCCAGCCAGCGATCATCGGTACGCGGCGATGGCGGCGGCACTGATTGTGCATTTTTCAGCAATGCCTCCAGCGCGTCTTTCCCACCTTTGCGTGTTGCCGTGATAGCATAAATCTCATCAAAGTTACGCATTTGCGCCCTCCTCAAGCAGATCCAGCCCACGCAGTGTTGTGCTGGCAATACGCCATAGCTCATCTTCAGAACGCACGAATTTGCTAAGCGTGTTTAACCCAACCAGAAGGGTTTTGACCGACAGGGCCAGCGTATGAATATCAGTTTTGGGATTAATTTCACCATTGGCAACGCCCCGTTTTAAAAGCGCTTCAATCCGGGCGATGTTCCCAAGCATGGCTTTTTCAAGCAATGGTCCAAGGGCGCTCTTGGTATTGCATAATTCGCTGACACTATTAACCGCCAGGCATCCCCGGCCGTCTTTATCCGCGGCTCTGACCATGCATACAGTGCGGAATGTCTCTGTTAAAAGCGTCCGGACCGGTATGTCTGGCGCGGCAGTCCTGAACGCCCGGTCCGGTGACTGGCTGGCATATAGCGCCAGCACCTGTTCAAATAAGGCTTCGCGGCTGTTAAAGGCATTGTAGAAGCTGGATCTGGTAATGCCCAGTTTTTCGGACAAGGCCTTGACGGAAGTGGCTTCATATCCGTTTTTCCAGATTTCATTCATGGCAAACGCGATGGCGTCTTCCTTGTTAAATTTTGACGGACGCACCATGGGCACCTTTGATTACTGCATTTCATATTGTACATATATGGACAATATGAAGACGACATGTTTTATACATATGTGTATAAAATGAATGTTCTTTCAAATCAAGACCGGAGTTTCTCATGACCGCATTTTTTGTAGCGACGTCTAAAATTAATGATCCCCAGAAGTTTGCTGATTACGCGGCCAAAGCGGGGCCTACTTTCGAACCTTTTGGCGGTGCGTTGGTAATCCGGGGTAAAGCAGAGGATAGCTTGGTCGGGGCTTCAGAGCATCATGTTGTCGGTGTGGTGCGTTTTGCTGACATGGCAACGCTCAAGGCATGGTACCGCTCACCAGACTATCAGGCTTTGATTCCTTTGCGCGATGAAGCGGCGCAGATGACGCTAACAACGTACCAAGTGCCAGGAGATGTGGAGTAACAGCAATAAAAAGCCTGGCTGTGCATCCACAGCCAGGCTTTTAGAATTGGCTCCTCGGGACGGGCTCGAACCGCCGACCCGCTGATTAACAGTCAGCTGCTCTACCAACTGAGCTACCGAGGATCAGTGCCTTACAGGATAAGGCGAGGTGCGCCTATAGCAAAGCCTTGGCGGCTGCGAAAGACTGAATATGCACAGAAAAGTACAAATCGCAGCATAAATATGCGGCGCGCAAAAAAAGGGGGAGCCCTGTGGCTCCCCAAAAGGTGTTGGGTGAATGGTGGGGTGTCTTCAAGGGAAGACATGAACACTTTGCCAAAAAGCCGTTAAAAAATCATTAACAGTGGAAAGATTGGCAAACTCTGATTCATTGTCCTTGCCGCAACATCAATAAAACTGGTTAATGGAAACCAAAAATTCTATTGCGCTTGTAGAATATAGCGCCGATTTATGGGTTGCACAGGGCGAAAATTATGGGCGTAAAGGCGAGAGAATGCCTCGATTTGCGCCCTGGATAGCTCAATTGGTTGTCTGAAAACGGCCCAGTCAACGATTTGGGAACAAGGCGGTGTGGTCAAAGAGCCTTCATAACGATAAGTGCTTCTGTCTTTGGGCAAGAGGGTGGCCGGCTTTATTTTTTTGTGGGCCTGCATGTCCCCTTTTTCCAATGGGGCGCTATTCCATATTTTCTGAATTGTTTTATTGGCTTTGCCTTCAACAAAAAAGACGCCCAGCACGCCAAGCGTTCCGTCTTCGGCTTTGTGCACAAAGTGCGCTTCCAGAGGATAGTGTTGGCCGTCCACTGTGTGTTCACTCAGATGATGAAAATGAAATTGCAACAGTTTATAGGTCTTGCCGTTCATGACCATTGTGCCGCCATTGTCGATATTCACCTGAATGGTGTGCCCATTATTGACAATGACGGGTTTTAAAGCGGGCCAATCGATGGCTATGGGGGATAAGCTGGCCGTATAGGCACCCTGAAAATCTATGGGCGATTGCTGTTTGCCAATGGCGCAGGCGCTATAGTGCTCATTCATACCGCCCCAATGCGCCGGACCGGTCTCGCCCTCATAACTCCAGTGGGCGGTATGGTTTTGCGGGGCAGGCTGATGCGGGTGTACCTGCGCATCATTCGCCGCCAGAGCTGATGGCACCAACAGCCCAAAAGCAATCAAGAAGAACGAAAACCATTTATGCATAAAAATCATCATTTGTCCCCATATGCGCGAATCAACTCCCAACATACACGTAAAGCGTTTGTAAAGGCAAAGTGCATTTTACTGAAACGGGAAGACCGGGCGTGCTGGTGCGTGGTAATTCTGAAGTGATGGAGGCCCCGCCCAAGACATAAGGGCCGGGCAGGCTGCTGCCGTATGCTGAAAGTATGGAGGCCCCGCCCGGAATCGAACCGGGGTGCAAGGATTTGCAATCCTCTGCGTAACCACTCCGCCACAGGGCCAATATGTACCGCTGTGCATCTTGCATCGCGGCGGTTCGACCGTATAACCGGTGTTGCCGCCAAGGTCCATGCGTTGATTCAGTCGATTGCACGTTGTGCGTCTGTGGCGTAAGAACGGGGTGGGAAAAGGTTCCTACAGGCTGTGAATAGTTGCGGTCAGAGGGCAGGAGGTTGATATGTTTGATGCGCAAGCGGCGCGGCGCGCCATGGTTGATTCGCAAATCCGGGTAAATGACGTCACTGATCATGCCTTGCTGGCGGCTTTTTCCCATGTGCCACGCGAGTTATTTGTCCCCAAAGGGGATCGGGCCATTGCCTATGGCGATATGGATTTACCCCTGGGTGACGGGCGGTTTATGCTCAAACCACGCGATTTGGCAAAAATGATGCAAGAGGTTGATGTGCACCCTTCCGATCTTGTGCTGGTTGTCGGGGCCGGGCGCGGCTATGCCGCCGCGATTTTAAGCCAGATGGCGGAAACTGTTGTGGCGCTGGAATGTGCGCCTGAGCTTGCGGCGGCGGCCAGTGCAAGCCTTGAGGCGGTTGGGGCGGATAATGTGGCGGTGATTGAGGGTGATTTACGCGCCGGCGTGCCTGATCAGGGGCCTTATGATGTGATCCTGGTCAATGGGGCGGTCAGTGCCGTGCCGGGCACCTGGGTAGCGCAATTGGCCGAGGGCGGGCGGCTTGGTGTTTTTGTGCGCGACAGTGCGGCGGGACATGCCGATGTCTACCTTAAGGCAGACGGACAAACGGGGTGGCGTACCGCTTTTGATGCCAACGTGCCGTTTTTGCCCGGCTTTGAACCGCAAAAAACATTTGTTTTCAACGCGGCATGAGGCCAAAGCGTGCAATTTGCGCGGCAGGCCCTATATTCACGCTATCAGTAATTTCGTTTGTTGATTCTGTGGGACGCAAAACAATGATTTCCTCCAAAGGTATAACCGTTTTGATCCTGGCTATGCTGGCTGGTGCACCGGCGCAGGGTGAAACCCTGAAAGAAGCCATGGCGCTGGCCTATAAGGCCAATCCGGTTTTGCAGGCGGAACGTGCCGGATTGCGTGCCACCGATGAACAATTGGCGCAGGCGCGTTCGCGGCAATTGCCCACGGCCAGCCTTGCGGGCAGTTACGGCATTACCCGGGTCAAACAGGGCAGCCCGTTTTTCTCTGACACATCGACATTTCGCCCCCGCACATATGGGCTGAGCGCCGATCAGACGCTTTATGGTGGCGGCGGTATCAAAGGCGGTATCAGAGCGGCCAAGGAGACGATTGCCGCCGGGCGGGCCAATCTGGCCGGGGTCGAGCAATCGGTTTTACTGGACGCGGCGATTGCCTATTCGGATGTGCGCCGGGATGAAGCAACCTTATTGATACGCCAAAACAATGTCATGGTTCTGAAGCGTCAGCATCAGGCCGCCAAGGACCGTTTCGCGGTGGGCGATATTACCCGCACTGATGTCAGTCAGGCGGTGGCCCGTGTTTCGGGCGCAAAGGCGCAAATGGAAGCGGCGCGGGCGGCGCTGGCCAATAGCCGCGCCACGTATGAGCGGGTGATCGGGCAGGCACCGGGAACCCTGGCGCCGGTCGAAACGCCGCGATCCTTGCCTGTTGATTTGCAGGCGGCCTATCTGGTGGCGGAAAAAAACAGCCCGGCGATTATTGCGGCGCGTCACGCCGAAGAAGCGGCGCGCCAGCAAATTGCCGTTGCCAAAAGTGGCCTGCGCCCGACCGTCACTTTGGGCGTCGGGGCCAATAAGGCCGAAAGCACTGGTTTGCCGGGGCAGCGCCTGAAAAGTGCCAACGCAACGGCGCGGTTTTCCATGCCGTTATTTACCGGCGGGCTGAATTCATCGCGGGTGCGCGAGGCGCGCCAGCGGGCTTCGCAAGCGCGGTTGCAATTGGCGCAAACACGCCGTCAGGTGACCGAGCAGGTGGCCCAGGCCTGGAGCTCTCTTGTGGCCGCCCAGGCGGTAATTATTGCCAGTCAGCAACAGGTTGATGCCAACAAGCTGGCTTTTGAAGGCGTCGAGCAAGAGGCGCAAGTGGGCTTGCGCACGACGCTGGATGTGCTGAATGCGGAGCAGGAATTGCTTAATGCCCGGCTCAGCCTGGTCAGTGCCAAGCGTGATTTGAATGTTGCCGCTTACGGTCTTTTGTCGGCAACCGGGCAGCTGACGGCAAGAAAAATGGGCTTGGATGTTGCGTATTATGATCCGTCTTCTTATGAGAAAAGAGGCCTTTCAGGTCTATTCAACAGCGATATAGATGAGTAGAAATAAAGGTATTCGCTGGACAAAAGCCAGCTTGGCATTCTAGCCTTCACTTTTAAGAGATGATTCGAGCGCACCTATGGCAGAAGAAAACGCTGAAAACGAACCCACCATGGAGGAAATCCTGGCCTCTATTCGGGCCATCATCTCCGAAGATGATGAGGAAGGCGGGGACAAGGCAGAGGCTACGGAAGCTCCAGAAGCCAAAGCGGCCGAGCCGGTCGCCGAGGATGTGAAACCGGAGCCAGAACCAGAGCCGGAACCTGAGCCTGCCGCTGAGGCCGAGGTCGAAGCGCCGCCGGTTGATGACGATGGCGATGACTTTTTACAATTGACCGAAGACGAGATTGTCACCGGTGATGCCATAGAGCCGGATGCTGATATTATGGTTGTTGACAAGGAAGACGAGGCTGAAGAACCGGAACCGGAGCCGGTTGTCGATGTCGTCGAAGAAGAACCAGCGCCTGAACCTGAGCCAGAACCAGAACCTGTTATGGCCGCGCCGGCCAATGATGCGGCGGCTGGGGATGAGGAAGAGATTCTCTCCGAGGCCAGTGCCATGGCGGCAGCGGGGGCCTTGGGCACGTTGGCGCAAAACATGAAGGTGGCGCAAACCGATGGTCAGACCATTGAGGGGATTTTGCGCGAATTATTGCGCCCGATGCTTAAAGCATGGCTTGATGAAAACCTGCCCGGCATTGTCGATACCAAGGTCGAAGAAGCCATAGACAAGGTGGTACGGCGCACCCGTATCTGAGGCTATGCCTTGCCTTGTTTGTTTTCATTTCGTTTGAATATTGCGGCGCGCCGGGCCATGTTCCGGGCGTAAAATCGAGCCTGTATCCATGTTAGATAAATCCTTTGATCCGAAAAGCGCCGAAGCACGGCTTTATGAAAAATGGGAAAGTGCCGGGGCCTTCAAGCCCGATCCGGACCCGGCTAAAGAGGCCTATTGCATCGTTATTCCGCCGCCCAATGTCACCGGCTCACTGCACATGGGCCACGCGCTCAATAACACCTTGCAGGATATTCTGATCCGCTTTGAGCGTTTGCGCGGTAAATCCGTATTGTGGCAACCGGGCACGGATCATGCGGGCATCGCCACGCAAATGGTGGTCGAACGGCAATTGGCTGAGGACGGTAATCAAAGCCGCCGCGAAATGGGCCGCGAAGCCTTTGTCGAAAAAATCTGGCAATGGAAAGCGCAATCCGGCGGCACCATTACCCAGCAATTGCGCCGCCTTGGGGCGTCGTGCGACTGGTCGCGCGAACGTTTTACGCTGGACGGGGGATTAAGCGCGGCGGTGCGCAAAGTATTTGTGCAATTGTACGAAGAAGGCCTGATCTACCGGGCCAAGCGCATGGTCAATTGGGACCCGCATTTCCAGACCGCCATTTCTGATCTGGAGGTTGAAAACCGCGAAACGGCTGGGCATTTTTGGCATTTCAAATACCCGCTGGAGGGCGGGGAAACTTACGAATATGTCGAAAAAGACGAAGACGGGAACGTAACTTTGCGCGAGACGCGCGATTATATTTCCATCGCCACCACGCGGCCCGAAACCATGCTGGGTGATGGCGCGGTGGCGGTCCATCCGGACGATGAACGCTATGCGCCGATTGTCGGCAAGCGCGTTTTATTGCCGCTGGCGGACCGCTATATCCCGATTATTACCGACGAACATCCGGACCCGGATTTTGGCTCCGGCGCGGTGAAAATCACCGGCGCGCATGACGAAAACGATTATGCAGTGGCCAAACGCCATGACCTGCCCATGCACATCATTATGGACGGGCAGGCGCGTATGCTGGCCTCGGATATTATGCCGCAAAAATATGTTGGCATGGACCGTTTTGAAGCGCGCAAGGCGGTAGTGGCCGATATTGATGCGCTGGGGCTTTTGGAAAAGATAGAAGATAAAACCATCTCCCAGCCCTTTGGTGACCGCTCAGGCGTGGTGATCGAACCTATGCTCACCGACCAATGGTTTGTCGATGCGGAGAAACTGGCCGGGCCAGCCTTGGCAGCGGTCAAAGACGGCACCACAAAATTCACCCCTAAAAACTGGGAAAATACCTATTACCATTGGATGGAGAACATTCAGCCCTGGTGCGTTTCGCGACAATTGTGGTGGGGCCATCGCATACCGGCCTGGTATGGACCGGATGGGGAAGCGTTTGTTGCGCAAAGCGCCGACGAGGCGCACGAAAAAGCCAGCGCGTTTTATGGCAAAAGCGTTTCTTTGCGTCAGGACGAAGACGTGCTCGACACCTGGTTTTCCTCGGCGCTGTGGCCGTTTTCGACCTTGGGCTGGCCCGATAAAACGCCAGAACTTGATAAGTATTACCCCACCAATGTGCTGATCACCGGCCACGATATTATCTTTTTCTGGGTCGCGCGGATGATGATGCAGGGGCTTCATTTTACCGGTAAGGTGCCGTTTCCCGATGTTTATATTCACGGGCTGGTGCTCGACGGGCAGGGCAAAAAAATGTCCAAGTCCAAGGGCAATACCATTGATCCTTTGGAGATGATCGACCGATTTGGTGCCGATGCCTTGCGCTTCACCATGGCGATTTCGGCGGCGCAAGGCACCAATATTCGCATGTCGGACGAGCGCGTGGCGGGCTATCGCAACTTTGCCACCAAAATCTGGAATGCGGCGCGGTTTTGCCAGATGAATGACTGTGTGCCTGTGGCCGATTTTGATGCCGCTGCGGTTAAGGAACCGCTCAATCGCTGGATCATATCCGAGGCCGCCAGCACGGCGCAAAACGTGACAAAAGCGCTCGAAGGCTATCGCTTTAATGATGCGGCCTCTTTGCTCTATCGCTTTATCTGGAATACTTATTGCGACTGGTATCTGGAACTGATCAAGCCTTTATTGAACGGCGATGACGAGGCGGCGAAGGGCGAAACCCGTGCCGCGGCCGCCTATGCCTTTGATCAGGCGCTGACCCTGTTGCACCCGTTTATGCCATTTATCACCGAGGCGCTGTGGGGCGAGATTGCCCCGCGTGATACCATGCTGATCAAGGCCCCCTGGCCGCAGCCGGATGCGGGCCTGATCGATGCTGGTGCGCAAGACGAAATGCAATGGCTGATCTCCTTGATCAGCGCCGTGCGTTCGGTGCGTGCAGAAACCAATGTGCCGCCCGCGGCCAAATTGCCCATGGTGGCGGTGTCTTGCGATGACGCGGCGCGGCAAAGACTGACGCGCCATGCTGATGTGCTGGCCCGGCTTGCCCGCATTGATGGCCTCACCCATGCGGACGCGGCCCCGCACGGGGCGCTGCAATGCGTGGTCGATGGGGTGACATACGCGCTGGTTATGGCCGGCGCGG
>JALWSB010000126.1:9854-16815 GCA_027080345.1 Robiginitomaculum sp.
GTCCACCGCGCCGGCCATAACCAGCGCGTATGTCACCCCATCGACCACGCATTGCAGCGCCCCGTGCGGGGCGAGATCGCCAAAACCGATGGCGAGATTGCCCGCATCGAGAAAAAGCTCGGCAATGAAAAGTTTATCGCCCGCGCGCCCAAAGCCGTGGTTGATGGCGAGCGCGAAAAACTGACCGGCTATCAGGCGCAAAAAGCCAAACTCGAAGAGGCCCTGGCGCGGCTGGGGTGAAGAAACGAGGCGTAAGCCATGACGGATAATGCCGCCTTTGCAGCCTTTGTGGATAAGGAAATTTCCCCCTTGCTGGCCGCCATGCGCCTGCGTAATCAACAAAGCCGCCGCATGGTGAAAATCGGGGCTGCGCTTGGCGGTCTTGCCGGCTTTGTGGCGGTGGCAGTTTTAAATCACTTTTCGCCTTTGGCGCCGTTTTCTTTTGTGCTGCTGGTCGGGGTGGCCATTCTTTTAGGCGCGGCCCCGGGCTGGGTTAAAATATCAAAGTCAAAAGATGAATTTGCCGATCAGCATATTGCCCGCATTGCCGCCTTTTTAGGGCTGGACTATCAGGGCAAAAACTTCACCCCGCCATATTTTCAAGCGTTTCTGGAAACCGGCCTGGCCCCCAAATCAGACCGCCAGACATTTACCCGCCTGCTTGCCGGTACGCGCAATAAAGTGCCATTTTCTTTTTACGAGGCGCATTTACAGGAATGGCGCACGCGCACCACCGGCAAAACCACGCGGCGCGAACTGGTCACCGTGTTTCGCGGCCAGTTTCTCCACAGTGCGTATCCGCGTAAATTTGCCGGCAAGACGATTATTGTGCGCGATGCGGGCTGGTTCAACAAACTTGGCGCGCTTGGCAAAGGCAAGGGGTTAAAGCGCGTCGGGCTGGCCGACCCTGAATTTGAAAAAATTTTCGAGGTGTACAGCACCGATCAGGTGGAAAGCCGTTATCTGATCGACCCCCTGTTTATGGAACGCCTGAAACGCATGGAAGGGCGCAATAAAAAACGCACCATTACGGCGGCGTTTTCCCAAGGTTCCATGCTGGTATCCTTGAAAGGGGCGGGTCAATACCTGCCCTCGCTCAGCCGCAAAGAGGCCACCGCTCTGGCGCTGGCCGATGAGACCAAAACCGGTATTGAGCGCATATTCGCTTTGCTCGATTCGCTTGTCACCCGCGCCTGACGGGTGTGCGCATCAGGCCCCAGAATAAAAATGCCTGGGCCAGATAATAACTGCCCATAACGGCCAAATGCCGTTCCGGTATGGCGTGGGCAAAACGGTCAATGCCGATCAGACTGTCTGAAATGAGAAAGAGAACCGCGCCAAATTTGGCAATGTGCGGGGCGTCGCTGGCAAGCGCCAAAAGCACCATCACCGTCAGGGCGCTGAAATAAACCGTCAATGCCGGGGCGTCTTTTCCGGCCAGTGGCAACAGCCAGAACGCCAGAAAAACCGCCCAGAATATCACCATGCCAAGAGCGACTTTGATCTCAAGCCCCAGAGCGTTGACAGGCTGCCGCCGGGGCCAAAAACAGGAGATGAAAATCAGTTGCGCCAGCAAAAAAGCCCCCATGCCGAGGGCAAAGCTGTTGTCCATGTTCAGCGATAAAAAGAGATCGCCAAACCCGCTGAGCAAAAGCGCCAGCATAAGGCGGGTGCGCCGCGAAATATCACGCGCCATAAAGGCCATAAAGGCCAATATCCATAAAGGGGCGGCCTTGATCAATGGCGCATAACTGGCGTCAGGAAAGTCAGGAATAAAGAGATAAAGAAGCGCAAAAAGCGCCGCAATCCCGCGCAAAAACACCCCTAAAGGCCGGGTCAGAATCACAGCTTCGCGGGTCTTTTTCATGCGTCCAATTCAATCACAACCGGCACATGGTCGGAGGGTTTGTCCATGGCGCGGGCGTCCTTGGCGATGTGTACGCTTTGCAGGGCATCGGCGGCCTGCGGCGATAGCAATAAATGGTCGATGTGGATGCCGTGACCGCGCTGCCAGGCGCCGCGCTGATAATCCCAAAACGTGTATTCATGGCCGCGCCCGTCTTTTTCAAGCCAGGCATCGGTAAACCCTTCCCACATCAAGGCGGCAAATTCATCGCGCACTTCGGGGGCAAACAAGGCATCATCGGCCCAGACTTTGGGATCCCAGCAATCTTCATCGCGAAAGATGACATTATAATCGCCGGCCAGAACCAGTTTTTCCTCAAACGCCAGAAGGGTTTTGGCGTGGGCGCGCAAGCGGTGCATCCAATTGAGCTTGTAGGTGAATTTATCTGTGTCTTTGGGGTTGCCATTGGGCAGATAAATAGAAGCCAGGCGCATCGGCCCTTGATCGGCGCTGATTACCGCCTCGATATAGCGCGCATGGTCGTCCGTCTCATCGCCGCCGGGCAGGCCGTTTGTGCTCTCCTCAATGGCATATTTAGAGAGGATCGCCACGCCATTATAGGCTTTTTGCCCATGCACGGCGATATTATAGCCAAGCGCTTCGAAGGCCTCATAAGGGAATTGCGCGTCCTGACATTTGATCTCCTGCATACACACCACATCCGGGCGCGCCTCTTGCAGCCATTTAGTGATGGTCGGCAGGCGCGTGCGCACCGAATTGACATTCCATGTGGCGATTTTCATGGGGCGCTCAGAGGGAAAAGCTGGTGCCGCAGCCGCAGCCGCTTTTGGCATTGGGGTTGTTGATTTTGAAGGCCGCGCCGATCAGCTCATCGGCATAGTCAATTTGCGATCCGACAAGAAAATCAAGCGATACGGAATCGATCAAAACCGTGGCCCCATCGCGCTCGATAACCAGATCGTCATCGGCAGGCGCATCGGCAAAATCAAAAGTATAGGAAAACCCTGAACAGCCGCCGCCGACCACTGCGACCCGCAAAGCGGCCCGCTTGTTGGCCTGCATAATCTCGTTAATGCGTTTGGCGGCATTGGCGCTTAATGTGACGCTTTGTTCTTGGGTATCTGTGGTCATGAAACCGAATGTCCTTAAGGTGTATCAAAACACTTCATTATTGTTTATATGGGGCCGGGTCTTCTTTTTTGCAAAGATACAGCATGAGCAAACGTTTCACAATTCCCCCGCGCGCCTCATTTGCGTCAAACCCGGCACATAGCCGGGGGCGGCTTTACCCGCAAGCACCCAGCACCACGCGCACCTGTTTTCAGCGCGACCGGGACCGGGTGATCCATTGCACCGCCTTTCGCCGCCTGAAACACAAAACGCAGGTTTTTGTTGCTCATGCGGACGATTATTATCGTACCCGCCTGACCCATTCTTTGGAGGTGGCGCAAATTGCCCGCTCAATTGCGCGGGTTTTGGGGCTGGACGAAGATCTGGCCGAAACTCTGGCGCTGGCGCACGATCTGGGGCATCCGCCCTTTGGCCATGCGGGCGAAGATGTGCTGGACGAGGCAATGAAGGGTTTTGACGGCTTTGATCATAATGCCCAGACCTTGCGGATTATGACGCAGATGGAGCATGTCTACCCAACCTTTGATGGCCTGAATCTCACCTGGGAAACCCTCGAAGGGGTGGCCAAACATAACGGCCCTGTGTGCGCCAGCAAAGGCGATGAGAAGGCGCTGCCCTGGGCGTTTCGTGCCTTCGAAGGCTGGGAATGGCTCGAGGCACACACCTATGCCGGCCCTGAAGCGCAGGTTGCGGCGCTGGCCGATGATATTGCCTATAACAATCACGATATTGATGATGGCTTGCGGGCCGGGATTATCAGCGTTGAGCAATTAATGGAATTGCCTTTGGTCGGCCAGACTTTTGAAGCGGTGCGGGCGGACTATCCGGGTCTGGCGCGGGGCCGGATGATTTCCGAGGCCGTGCGGCGATTGATCGGGCTGTGGGTGGATGACCTTTTAGCCGAGACACGCACACGCATTGCCGCGGCCAAGCCCCAAAGCGCCGATGATGTGCGTGCTATGGATACGCCTTTGGTTGGGTTTTCAAAAGCCATGCTGGTTAATATTGATGCGTTGCGTGGCTTTTTGCGTAAAAAAATGTATCGCCATTACACCGTCAATCGCACCCGCAAAAAGGCGCGCCGGGTGGTTAGGGAGCTTTTCGAGGCGTTTATTACTGATCCGGGGCTTTTGGCTGACCCGCTGGCGGCGCAGTGTGATGGCCCCCGGGGCTATAAAACCGCCCGCATTGTTTGTGATCATATCGCCAGCATGACCGACACCTATGCGCTGGACGAATACCGGCGCTTGTTGTCTATGGACGATACGCTTTAAAATATAGGCTTGGTGCAGGTGATTCGGCCACAATGGCCCATGGAAAGACAAGATGAGCAGTAAGGACCAGGGAACATATACACCGCCGCAGGATGATCTGGGCATGTATGATGTACATAGCGAAAATGATGGTGATCGCGGTCCGCTTTTGCTGGTTGTGGCGATTGCCTTGCTGATGGCTTTTGCCGCCGTGGTTTATACGGCTTATCATGAGGGGGTGCGCGAAGGCGGGCGCGCCGCGGCGCCGCATATCAGCGCCCCGGCTGGCCCTGCGAAAAAGCGCCCGGCCGACCCTGAAGGGGTGCCAACGCCCAATCTGAACAGCAAGGCTTATGAACCGTTGGACGGCGTGGATGATGCGAGCAAACCCGTGATCACCACCCCACCGGCAGAACAGCCTTTGGCCCCGATCATCGAAAAACCTCTGGCCGAAGCCGTTGTCAAAAAACCTGTGTCGACTCCGGTTGAAAAACCGGCACCCATGCCGGTTGAAAAGGCAAAGCCAGTGGTCAAGGAACCTGTCAAAAAGATCCAACCGGTTTCACGCAAACCGGTCAGCCTGCCCGCTGCAGGCACCACCGGGGCGTTTGTGGTGCAGATCGCATCGTTTCGCAGTGAGGACAAAGCCAAGGACGGCTGGCGTGCGCTGGTGCGCCGTTTGCCGACGCAGATGAAAGGCCATGCGGCGGATATTCAGCGCGCTGATCTTGGTGAGCGTGGTGTTTATTACCGCTTGCGGGTTGCCGCTTTTGCCGACCGGCCAAAGGCAACAACATTCTGTAATGCCATCAAGGCCAAAGGCCAGGATTGCCTCGTGGTCAAGCGGTGAATGCGTGCGCCTGTATTTTTGGGTGTGCCGGCCCGGTTTTAACGCCAGAAGAAGCCGCTTTTTTTCGTGAAGCGGATCCATGGGGCTTTATTCTGTTTGCCCGCAATTGCGTTGACGCGGCGCAAATTCGGGCCTTGTGCGCTGATTTACGAAGCAGTGTTGGCCGCCATGCGCCGATTTTTATTGATGAAGAAGGCGGGCGGGTGTCGCGCTTGCGGGCCCTTGGCGGCTATATCGGCCCCACGGCCAGCGCTCTTACCGATGTGTCCATTGCCAAAGAAGATGCCGTAAAGGCGGTGCGGTTGAATTATCGGGCCATTGGGGCGCGGCTGATAGAGCTTGGGGTTAATGTGGATTGTGCACCTGTTCTGGATTTACCTGTAGCAGGGGCCGACCCGATTATTTCCGATCGGGCGTTCAGCGCCGATCCAACCTTGGCGGCGCGTTTTGGCCAGGCCTGCCTTGACGGGCTGGCCGATGCAGGTGTTGGCGGGGTGATCAAACATATACCTGGGCACGGGCGGGCCAATGTCGATAGTCATCTGGCGTTGCCGCGCGTGGAAACCCCTTTGGCAGCGCTCGAAAAGACCGATTTTTTGGCGTTTCAGCTTATGCGTGATGCCCTGATGGCCATGACGGCTCACATTATCTTTTCTGATATTGATCCGGATCGGCCTGCGACCTTATCCAAAACTGTGATAAAAAAAGTGATCAGAGAGCGAATCGGGTTTGATGGATTATTGATGAGTGACGATCTGAATATGAGTGCCTTGAGCGGTGATTTACAGGGGCGCACCAGTGCGGCGCTCGATGCCGGGTGTGATATTGTGCTGCATTGTAATGGCAAGATGGACGATATGCAGGCGGTGGCCGGGGCCTGTCCTGCGCTTGAAGGCCGCGCTTTGTCTCGCGCCAATGCGGCGTTACCGCCTGCCGCTGTTACATCACTCAATGCGGCGGATGCGCAACATGAAGCGGCTGACTTTTTGGCGCAAATGGGGATTGTGCGATGAGTGCGGCCGAGTTTGAAGAGGATCTGCCTTTTGAAGCGGCGCAAAACGCGCTTGGCGATGGCGCGGCGTTGATTGTTGATCTTGAGGGGTTCGAAGGGCCGCTGCATGTGTTGCTGGAACTGTCGCGCAAGCAAAAGGTTGATTTACGGCATATATCCATTCTTGAACTGGCCGAGCAATATCTGGCCTTTATTGCCCATATTCGCCATTTGCGAATCGAATTGGCGGCGGATTATCTGGTTATGGCGGCTTGGCTGGCCTATTTGAAATCCCGACTGATTCTGCCAGCGCCAAAGAGTGATGATGAAGAACCAGACGGCGCACAAATGGCCGCGCGGTTGGCGTTTCGCCTGCGCCGCCTTGAGGCCATGCGCCTTGCCGCCAAGGCGTTACAGGATCGCGAACGCACCGGGATAAACGTTTTTCCGCGCGGGGCCGCCCAGGGTATACGGCGCATCACCACACCGATTTATGAGGCCGGGATTTATGATCTTTTGTCGGCCTATGCGACCCGCCGTGCGCGCCGCGCCCGGGCGCATTTGACGCTGAGAAAGCCGATTGTGTTTGCTCTTGAGGCGGCACGGGCGCGGCTCGAATCTGTGCTTGGAAAAATCAAGGCCTGGGTAACGCTGGAATCGCTTATCCCTGCGCCGGAAAAATTTGACGGCGATGAAGAGGCCCCGCCACGTGCCTCGGTTCTGGCCAGCTCGCTGGTGGCCTCGCTTGAACTGGCCAAGGAAGGCAAGGCCGAGTTGCGCCAAAGCACTGCCTTTGCCCCGCTTTATGTACGGCCCCGGCGCAAAGCGGACCTGGCCCCATGAGTGAGAATGATGCGAAAGCAGAGGAA
>JALWSB010000127.1 GCA_027080345.1 Robiginitomaculum sp.
AACACCAATTGTCCAAGATTGGCTGACGCCCCGGCCAGCATGGAGGCAATAACAAAACCACCGACAGCGCCAATAAACAAGCGCTTGCGGCCAAAGCGTGATGCCAGAAACCCGGTTGGCGGGGTCATAATCGCGGCGGCAACAATATAGGAGGTCAAAACCCAGGATATCTGGTCTTGCGTGGCCGCCATGGCCCCTTGCATATGCGGCAAGGCGACGTTGGCAATGGTCGTGTCAATGGCCTGCATGGTCGTGGCCAGCATCACCGACAGGGTGACCATGGCCCGGCTGGACAAAAGTGACTGACCCGCTTTAACCGACATCAGCGCCAACCCAGCGCAAAGGCACCCGCAGCACCGCCGGCAAGGCCCGGTGGTGCTTTGTATCCACATGCACATGCACGCTCATACCGGCGCGCAAAGGCCGTTTGTCATCGGCCTGATCAATGGCAATGCGCACCGGCACGCGCTGCACCACCTTGACCCAATTGCCGCTGGCATTTTGCGCTGGCAGGAGGGAAAATTCCGCCCCCGTCGCCGGGTCGATGCTGGCCACATGGCCGTTAAATTCCACATCCGGATAGGCATCAACTTTCAGGCGTACCTTTTGCCCCACGCGCATATAGGTCAGGGCGGTTTCTTTGAAATTCGCCTCAACCCACATGTTCGTATCGGCGACAATAACCATGACCGGCACGCCAGCGCGGACAAAATCTCCAACCACCGGCACCGCGCCGGCAATGCCCGAAACCGGTGCGCGCACAATGGCCTGGCGCAAATCTTCGCGGGCCAGATCAATCTTTGCCGCCGCCCCGCGCACCCGTGGATGCTCATGCGGGTCGGCCTCTGGGTCGCCCAGAAGCGCGTGCAAAACCTCGATCTCCTGCGCCTTGGTCTGCACCCGCGCCGCGGCCACATCCCGGTCATGCACATATTCATCCAAAGTGGATGCGGAAACGACTTTACGTTTGGCCAGCGCCTGGCGTCTTTGCAATTCGCGGCGGGCAAAATCAAGATTTTCCCGCGCCAGCTTCATTTCGCTCAGCTTTTGCCGGTAATTGGCTTGCCCCGCCATGGTCTGACCAAGGGCTTCATCATGTGCCGCCAACGCCGCATCAAGGGCGGCCTGATAGCGCGCAGTATCAAGAGCGAACAGGGCATCCCCCGCCTTGACATGCTGATTGTCCTTGACCATCAGGGCGCTGATTGTGCCAGACACCTGCGTGGCAATTTGCGCTTTGTCAGCCTTGATATAGGCGTTTTGCGTTTGCATCCAGCGCCCGCCCGTGGCGTAAATCCAAAGGCCGGCCAGAATAATAAAAATAACCGGCAGACCCATCAGAACCGGCCGCACAAAGCGCTTTACCCGCGCCGTGCGCCACAGCGCGGCCATATCGAGTGCATCGCTCTGCCCCAGCGCAATATCAGCCTCGTCCGCTGCCAGATGATCGTCATGTGTGTCCTTTTTCATGCGTTTTCATCCTCGGTCAGGCTTTTTTTGATGCCCTGTAACATGCGGATCAGGCGTTTTTTATCGGGCGCGGATATGCCCGCGGTGCTTTTGCGCAAAACCTGTGCGCCAATGGCGCGAATTTCTTTTAATACCGGTTCCGCATTGGCCGTCAGATAAAGCCGAAAAGAGCGCCGGTCATCGGGGTTGACCCGCCGCTCTATCATCTGATTGCCCGCCAGTTGGTCCAATTGCCGGGTCAGCGTTATGGGCTTGATTTCCAGATGGCCGGCCAGCTCACTTTGGGTGATACCGGGCATGCGATTAAGATAAATCAGCGTGCGGTATTGCGCCTGCGTCAGGCGCAAATGGCGCGCGCGGGCATTAAACGCCCGGCGCAAGACAAGCGCCGCATCGCTTAACGCAAAGGCCAGTTCTCTGTCTTCATCGGCTATCGGCATAGGCGCTTTATACGCCCACCCTTATTATATGCAACATATATTATAAGGCATGCTTACTAAAAATATGTCCTACTTCCCGCTCCATGGTCACGCCATAAGGCGTGTGCGGATTAAAAAGTATTGATTATCATATAAAATATTGTATATATACAATATAAAGTTATGGTATCGAGATAAACAAATGGTGCATAATCGCATAAAGATTTTACGCACAGAGCGCAATTACAGCCGCCAGGAGCTGGCGGATGCGGTCGGTGTGAATTTTCAGACCATAGGTTATCTGGAGCGAGGTGACTATAATGCGTCTTTGGAACTGGCTTTAAAACTGGCGCAATTTTTTGACCTGCCGCTTGAGGACGTGTTTTCGCTCAAGGCTTTTGCGCCCTTGTCACAGCATTTGCGGACAAAAAACAAACCCGGAGAGGAGGGGTGACTATGGCCACCAGTCAAACACCGATGCACAGTTGGACACCGGCTAAGGTCAGGGTTCTGGCCGCCATTGCCTTTATCCTGCCGATTGTGGGTGCGGCGCTTTATCATATGGATGGCCTGTCGCAGATCGGCCAGATGCGCATAGTCATCAGCCTTGGCCGCGGATTTATTATCATCAGCCTTTTGGCCATGCTGTTTATGCCCAGGGCCTTTCGGCGCATTCTGGACAGTAAAAGAGGCGGCGATGAGCATGAATTATTCATGCGGGCGCGCACGTTTTCACGCGCTTACAAGTTTCATGTCGTGCTGAGCATTATTCTTGTCGTTATTGCGGCCATTTCGGCCCATAACGGGCCAGGCGGAGAGGATATGCAACTATTTTGAGGCTCGGCTTCGCCCCACACCTCAATATGAGGCGTTGGTTTTCTTCTCTACCTCATCGAAGAGGGATTGCGCATAGCGCAATCGTCTCGAAGGGTGTGAACATAGAGCCTGCGCCTTCCCCCATAGCGTCATGCCGGTGGCCGCTATCCCACCTGTCATCACCCGGTTTATCCGGGTGATCCAGAACTGTGGTGAAAGCAGTCTAAATTACGAAGAAGACGTTCGGTATGAGAGGATGCGGACGGTCCTTGTTATTTACGGATAAAATGCGCGCAGCAGTAAAAACAATGCGCCTCGCCGTTTTCGTCCAGATCGTAATAAACCTTGGGGTGGCCGAGCGCGCCGCCGCCGCCATCGCACGACACCCGGTCGGTCGTGACATGCACCACTCTGTGCGGCGGCAGGGTGGGGGCGTCTTGTTCGGTTTCAATTGCTGATGTCATTGGCGCGCACCTCACATTGCTGTTGTATAAAAAAACACATAGTTAAACACCCTGTGTGCGCCGTCAACGCGCAAGATGGAGGATGTCCCCTGTGAGCATGATAAATACCACGCCTGATCTGGCGCTTGAGGCGATTGATCTTGAAAAAACCTATCCGGGGCGGCGCGGCATTGCGCCCAAACAGGCGCTCAAAGGGGTTAATCTGCACATCCCGCGCGGCTCTATTTTTGGCCTTTTGGGGCCAAACGGGGCGGGCAAATCCACCTTGATCAATATTTTTGCCGGCCTGACCAAAAAAACCGGCGGGCGCGGGCAAATATGGGGCATTGATATTGACCAAAACCCGCGCCAGGCCCGCGCCGCCATTGGCGTGGTGCCGCAGGAAATCAATATGGACCCGTTTTTCTCGCCGCTGGAAAGTCTGGAGTTCCAGGCCGGGTTTTACGGCGTACCAAAATCCGAGCGCCGCTCGATGGAAATTCTCGAGGCCATGGGTCTGGCCGACAAGGCCAAAGCCTATGTGCGCGAGCTTTCCGGTGGCATGAAGCGGCGATTGCTGATCGCCAAAGCCCTGGTGCATAATCCGCCGGTTCTGGTGCTTGATGAGCCCACCGCCGGGGTGGATATCGAGCTGCGCCGCCAGCTCTGGTCCTATGTGCGCGAATTGCACGCCAATGGCGCGACCATTGTCCTGACCACCCATTATCTGGAAGAGGCGCAAGAGCTCTGTGACCAGATTGCGATTATCAATCATGGCGAGGTGGTGGCCTGTGATTCGACGCAAAGCCTGCTCAAAGCGATTGACCACAAAACCCTGGTGATCGACCCGGTGGAGCCGCTGGATGGGGTGCCCGCCGGTCTTGAAGCCTATGACACCACCATTCGCGCCGATGGGGCGTTGGCCATCACCTATAAATTTGGCGCGCAATCGGTGGCCGAACTGATCGAACGGGTGCGCGCCAGCGGCCTGCGCATTAACGATCTGCGCACCGAAGAGCCAGACCTCGAAGACGTGTTCATGGCCCTGACCTATGACCAGACCGGTTCGTCAGAAGACACAGCCAAAAGCGCTTGAGAAAACCGCCCCGGCGCGCTACACCAGCGCCTCAACGCCTTGGGGCCAGCCCTGATGAGTCCCCACGGCAACATAAGGCCCCCACTTTACGGCCATCCGCACCCGTAGCTCAGCTGGATAGAGCGCTGCCCTCCGAAGGCAGAGGTCACAGGTTCGAATCCTGTCGGGTGCGCCATTGTTTTCAAGGGGTTAGCGTATA
>JALWSB010000128.1 GCA_027080345.1 Robiginitomaculum sp.
CGGCTGTGGTTTCTTCGCTGGAACGCCGGGCGCGCGGCTCGCTCTGGCGCGCCGCTTTTGGTATTTTTTATATCGGCATCCCTACTTTTGCTCTGGTTTATTTACGCCTTTCAAAAGACGGTGTGGCGTTATTGCTGTTTTTGTTTGCGGTTGTCTGGGCGGCAGATTCGGCTGCTTATCTGGTCGGCAGCGCTGTACGTGGCCCCAGACTGTGGCCTGCAATCAGCCCGAATAAAACCTGGTCAGGTTTTATTGGCGGGTTAATCGCCGGGGGTGGTACCGGGGCGGTTTTTGCTCTTTATACGGGGCAGGGTTTATTTGCCGCTTTGTCGCTGGCGCTTCTTCTGGCGCTTGTTGCCATGGGGGGAGATTTATTCAGTTCCGCCATAAAACGGCGCTTTGGGGTCAAGGATACAGGCACGTCCATACCAGGGCATGGCGGGGTTTTGGACAGGCTTGATGCCTTGCTGGCGGCGGGCACGGTTTTGGCCGGATTGCTGATATTTTTTCCCGCAGTGTGGGGATGATGACAGTGGACTATCAAGGCCCCGCCCGCGTTACAATTCTTGGTTCAACGGGCTCCGTTGGGTGTTCGACACTGGATATTATTGACAGCCAGCGCGCCGCCTTTGGTGATGATTGTGTGGAGATTATCGCGCTGACGGCGCGCAGTAATCATGAATTGCTGGCCAGGCAAGCCAGGCATTTTCGCCCCCGTTTTGTGGGAATTGTTGATGAAGAGGCCGGGGCCGCTTTGCGGGCGCGCCTCGCAGATACGGGAATAGAGGTCGGCATTGGCCCTGATGCTGTAAATGAGGCGGCACAAAGAGAAACTGACTGGGCCATGGCGGCCATTGTCGGTGCGGCCGGGCTGCAATCAACATTAACCCTGGCGCGATGCGGCACGGTTATCGCTCTGGCCAACAAGGAGTCTCTGGTTTGCGCCGGCGCGTTATTAACGTCGCTTTGCAAAAAAAACGGCAGCCGGATTTTGCCGGTTGATTCTGAACATAATGCGATTTTTCAGGTGCTGGACCCAAACAGGAAAGACGCGCTTGTCAATATCACCCTGACCGCTTCGGGGGGGCCGTTTCGCAACTGGTCTGTTGAGCAAATGCGCACAGCGACCCCGGCGCAGGCCGTTGCGCACCCGGTCTGGTCTATGGGCAGTAAAATATCTGTTGATTCTGCCAGTTTGATGAATAAAGGACTGGAATTAATAGAGGCCCGCCATCTTTTCGACGTAAGTTCGGATCAACTTGCGGTTCTTATCCACCCCCAATCGGTGGTGCATGGCCTTGTGGAGTATTCTGATGGTTCAATTTTGGCGCAGTTGGGACCGGCAGATATGCGCGTTCCCATTGCCTCTGCATTCGCCTGGCCAAACAGAATCAAGACACGGTGCACGCCCTTGTCGCTGGCCGCTATTGGTACGCTTGAATTTTCCATACCTGATGTGGAGCGTTTCCCGGCGCTGGCGCTGGCGCGGGCCGCGCTTGAAAAAGGTGATGCGTGTTGTACGGCGCTTAATGCGGCCAACGAAGTCGCTGTCGAGGCGTTTCTTGCGGGCCGGATCGGTTTTTTGGCGATTGCCGCGCTTGTCGATGCGGTATTGCAGGCCGCCCCTTTTGACAGCGACGCAGTACATAGCCTTGAAGAGGTCGTTGATATTGATAAAGTCGCCCGCAGGCACGCACGGGAAAAGTGCGCACAGTTTCAACATCCATAAGCCCGGGGAAATTTTATGTCTGCGTTAATGCAATCACCGGGATACCTTCTTTCTTTTATTTTTGTTTTTACCTTGATCGTGTTTGTGCATGAAATGGGGCATTTCCTGGCGGCGCGGGCTTTGGGGGCGCGTGTTGAGGTCTTTTCTATAGGTTTTGGCAAACGCCTGTTTGAACGCAAAGACCGCTATGGCACGTTGTGGACGCTGTCCTTATTTCCCGTTGGCGGGTATGTGAAGTTTCTGGGTGATTCCGGGGCCGCCAGCATGCCGGACCAAAAGAGTATTGAGGCGGCGCGCGAAACGGTTGAAGAGGCGGAAAATACGGGCGCGCGTGGCGGGGTATTTCACCTTTTGCCGATCTGGCGCCGGGCCATTATCGTTGCGGCCGGACCGTTGATGAATTTTGTATTCGCCATCGTGGTTTTTTCCAGCCTGCTTATGGCTTTTGGTGCGGCGGTAACGCCGCCGGTTGTTGGCGGGGTAGAGGCCGACTCGCCTGCTGCTGTGGCCGGGTTCTTGCCGGGGGACAGAGTTCTCAAAGCTGATGGCCGGGCAATAAAGAGCTTTACGGACATTGCGACGGTCGTGTCCATTGCCGCCAACCAGCCGGTGCGTTTTCTTGTTGACCGTGATGGTGATGAGGTTCGGTTAGAGGCCATTCCGACCTTGTTGGAGCGCGACGATCCGCTTGGCCATAAAATGCGCATAGGCTATTTGGGCATACGCAGCCTGCCAGGGGCGCGAGAACATGTGAAATACGGCCCCTTGCGCGCGGTGACGGCGGGCGCGGCGCGGACCTGGTACGGCATTACCGATCAATTAAAATTTATGGGGCGGTTGCTGCGCGGGCGCGGGTCGGTTGATCTTTTGGGTGGTCCTTTACGTATTTTTGCCTATACTGGCGCAGTGGGGACCGCGCAGGCTGATACACCAAGCCAACCGCAGATTCCGTTGTCGATGCGTCTGGTCAACCTTATTGGTCTGGCCGGGCTTTTGTCGGTCGCTATAGGGCTGGTCAATCTGTTGCCCGTTCCGGTATTGGATGGCGGGCATTTGTTATATTACAGCCTGGAGGCGATCATGGGGCGACCATTAAGCGAAAAAGCGCAATTAACCGGGTTTAAAATCGGTTTTGCGCTGATATTGGGCTTAATGGTGTTTGCCACGGTTAACGACCTGCGCTATTTCGGCTTGTTTGATACTATCGGACGTTTGTTTTCTTGAGCTGGGTTTTGCTATGATTGTCTTGCCGCATATGGTTACGCGTTTTTTGGCGGTTGCTGTTTTGTCACTGAGTGTGGTTTTCCCCAGTGTTGTTCTGGCGCAAAGCGCTGGCGCGCCTGCGGCCAGCCCGGCGCAGGCTGCTCCGGCCGCTCCGGTCGCAGAACAGAGAATTCGGCGTGTTATCGTGCAGGGCAATCAACGGCTCGAAGCGGGGACTGTGCAATCCTATTTGTTGCTTGGCCCGGGGGATGTGTTTGACCCGACCCGTATTGACCTGTCACTTAAAACCTTGTTCGCCACGGGCCTGTTCGCGGATGTGTCGATTTCCCAAAACGGTGATGCCCTTGTTGTTGCCGTAATCGAAAATCCGATTGTTAATCGGGTTATTTTTGAAGGCAATCGCGGCCTTAAGGAAGATAAATTACGTGATGAGGTCGAGGCGCAGCCGCGCTCCATTTTCACCCGGGCACGGGTGCAGGCGGATGTTCAACGTATTATCGAGCTTTACCGGCGGGCCGGGCACTTTGCGGCCATTGTGACGCCAAAGGTGGCTGAACAACCGCAAAACCGGGTCGACCTTATTTTTGAAATATCTGAAGGGCCGATTACCAATGTGCGCCGCATTAATTTTGTCGGCAATCTTGTTTATACGGATTCTGAATTGCGCCGGGTCATCGCGACCAAGGAGTCTCGTTGGTATAAGTTTCTGACATCAAATGATAATTACGACCCGGACCGGCTGGAGTTTGATCGCGAGGAACTGCGTAAATATTATGGCGATAAAGGCTATGCGGATTTTCGTGTTGTGTCTTCGGTTGCCGAGCTGACGCCGGACCAAAAGGATTTTTATATTACCTTCACAATTGATGAGGGGATAAAATACAAATTTGGGGATATCGAGGTTAAATCGGAACTGGATGCTCTGGACAAGGATGTCCTGAAATCATTTGTCCATATCAAGCCTGGGTCTCTCTACAAAAACAAAAAGATAGAAGATGCCGTAGACTCTCTGACATTCGCCGCGGGTTCTTCTGGCTATGCCTTTGTTGATGTTCGTCCGCAACGTATTCGTCACCGTGATACGCGTAAAGTAGATGTAATTTTCGATGTTAATGAAGGGCCGCGTGTTTATGTTGAACGCATTGATGTTGTCGGCAATACACAAACGCTTGACCGGGTGATCAGGCGCGAAGTCCAGCTTGTTGAGGGCGATGCGTTTAATCGGGTTCTTCTTGACCGTTCCAAACAGTTTATCCGGGCGCTGGGTTTCTTTAAAGAGGTTGAAATTACCGAGTCTCCTGGCTCAAAACCGGATCGTGCGGTTGTCCAGGTCAAGGTCGAAGAACAACCAACCGGCGAATTGTCCCTGGGGGTCGGGTTCTCCTCGGTCAATGCCTTCTTGCTTGATATTTCTGTAACACAGCGCAATTTCAGGGGGCGCGGGCAATTCCTGCGCTTCTCGATCTCGGCCAGCTCGCGGCGCCAACAGGCCGACATTCGCTTTACCGAACCGCGCTTTTTGGGGCGCAATTTGTCGGCCGGTTTTGAGCTTTTCAATATCAAGTCTGACTTTTTGCGCGAGGCCAGTTTCCAGACCAATTCACTTGGCGGTGGCATTAATCTTGGTTTTCCGACAACGGCGCATTCGCGTTTGGGGCTGCGCTACACCATCCGAAATGATAAAATCACCGCGCCCAAAACGATTGCCACTGACGCGTTTGGCAATCCCATACTTGATGCCAACGGGAATTTCAGCACTATTTGCCTTGCCTCTGACCAGATTTGTTCCCAGATCGGTAACCGCCTGACCTCTTTAATTGGCTTTACCATCATATCTGACCACAGGAATGACCCGATTAATCCTACTCGTGGATTTAATGTGGCTTTTGATCAGGAGTTTGCTGGTGTGGGTGGCGATGTGCGCTACGTAAAATCCAGCATTTCGGGCGATGCGTTTCGTGGTATTGTCAAGGGCTTCGTCTTGAGTGCGCACATGAATGGGGGCTTTATCACCGGATGGGGCGGTGAGGATGTGCGGATTAATGACCGCTTCTTCAAAGGTGGGCTTTCTTTTCGCGGCTTTGACATTGCCGGTATCGGGCCACGTCTGGTGCGCTTGATTACAGATGCAAACGGCAATGTTACTGAACAGCGCCGAGATGCACTGGGGGGTAAACTCTATGGTATTGGTTCTGTGGAAATGACATTCCCGACGTTTTTGCCGGAGCAATACGGTATCAAGGGGGCGCTCTTTACCGAGTGGGGTACGCTTGGGGTTCTTGATTCCGCTGATAAATTCGTTTCCGACCCGGTTAATTTCGCTGTAAGAGATAATCTTTCCTTACGGGGATCTGCGGGTATTTCCGTTTTTTGGGATTCACCATTTGGCCCGGTTCGGTTTGATTTTTCAAAAATACTCTCGCATGAACCATATGATGACACCACCACATTCCGTTTCAGTCAGGTAGCAAGGTTTTAGACATGAAAAAATTGATATTAATTGCCGCATTCACAATCGGCGCAGCATTTTGGACCACCCCACTACAGGCCCAGGAAACAACCGAAATCAAAAGTCCCCCGCCAAAGGGGATTGCGGTGTTGAGTCGGGATGTTGCCTATGCGACCTCAAAGTCCGGGCAATATATCCAGGCCCAGTTGAAAACCATCAGCGAAACAATCAATAAGGAATTTGAGCCGGAATTCGCCACTTTGCGCACTCAGGCGCAGCAATTAAATGCCGAAATTAAGGCATTGTCCCCTGAAACCCTGCGCACGCGGACGGATCTGCAACGGCGCAGCCAGGAATTGCGCTATAAGCTGGGTGCTCTGGCAGATTGGAAAAAACGCCAGATGATTGCAACGGAAAAACAATCCATAGAAACTTGGCAAAAATACTATCAAGAGGCGGTCAGGGCGACGCTTGTGGAAAAGGGTGTGCATATTCTTTTGCCAATAGAGGCCGTCATGTTCCGCACAGCCCAGGTCGATATAACCAAAGATGTTGTGGCAAAGATCGATGCGAAAGTAACCACAATCCCGGTGAACCGGGTTCGTGTGCCCCGTGTTCCACAACAGCAACAAGCCGCACAGGCAGGCGCAGCGCCCGGCAATTGATTGTAAAGCTGACAGAGGCACAAAATGTTAGACCGGCGGTTTTATGAAATAAAAAAGCCGCTGTCTGCTGCCCAAATTGCCCATACGGTCAGTGGCCGGGTCGAAGTTGGTGATGAAAATCATCTGGTTTCGTCTGTGGCGCCGTTTCTTATAGCCGATGAAAACGATCTGACCTTTTTACGGGCAGGCACTCCGTTTGGTGCGGGGTCTGATGGGCGCGGGGCTGGCATTTGCCTGGCCACGCCTGATATGGCCAAAGAACTGGCATCAACAGACGTTCGGGCGATCATATCTGTGACGCACCCCCAGGCCGCTTTTGTCCGGGCCAGCCAGTTGATTGCAGTGCCGTATTCGGCGCAGCAGGACCAGCCGATCAGCCCTTTGGCGCAGATCGCACCAGGTGTGCAGATCGATGCCGGGGCAATTATTGGCGCGCACGCGGTGATCGGCAAGGGGACGCATATTGGCCCTCATGCGGTGATTGGTTGCGGTGTCGAGATTGGCGCAAATTGCGATATCGGGGCCGGGGCCGCCTTGTCTTTTTGCCAATTGGGAAACGGCGTTAAAATTTTTGCCGGCGCGGTGATTGGTTCCTCCGGCCTTGGTACGGCCTCTGATGAAGGTGGTTTGCTCGATATGCCGCATTTTGGCATTGTTGAAATTGCCGATGCGGTAACGCTTGGTGCCAATAGTACGATCGACCGGGGGGTGTTTGGCGCAACGCGGATAGGCGCGCGCTGCAAGATCGATAATTTGGTCCATATTGCGCATAATGTGCAGATGGGCGAAGATTGTGCCCTGGCGGCACTATGCGGTATATCGGGCAGTGTGACGATCGGCAATAATGTGCTTATGGGGGGGCGTGTCGGCATTGTTGATCATGTGACTATTGCCGATGGTGTGCGCCTGTCCGGGGCTTCTGTCGTGACCAAAAGTATCGGCAAAAACGAAATATGGGGCGGGCATCCGGCGCGTCCATTGAGTGAATTTTTACGGACACAGGCGCAAATCAGACGCTTGGGAAAGACCTGATGAATAAGGCCGAACAAAAAAACAAAAACCCCGGATCAAGCATTGATGCGGGCGAAGTTCTTCAGTTTTTACCGCATCGGTATCCGTTTTTGTTGATTGACCGGGCGGAAGGGTTTGTGGCCCATCAGAGCATAACCGGTATCAAGGCGGTGACAATTAACGAGCCTTTTTTTCCGGGGCACTTTCCGGGCAAGCCTGTCATGCCCGGTGTGTTGCTGATCGAGGCGATGGGGCAGGCCGGGGCGCTGTTATCGGCCAAGTCGTTAAACCTCGATGTCAGCAAAAAGACCATTTTGTTTCTTGGTGTCGAAAAAGCCCGCTTTAAATGCCCGGTTTTGCCAGGGCAATTGCTCCATATCCCGGTGGAAATTGTCAACGTGCGGCGTAATATCCACTTTTACGCCGGGCGGATCGTGGTTAACGGGACCACTGTTGCGCAGTGCACGTTCAGCGCCATGGCTGTGGAGAGTGGTTGATGGGGATGGCCCATATTCATCCAACCGCCGTTATTTCGTCCGGTGCGCAGCTTGGTGATAATGTCCATATCGGGGCCTATTGCACCATTGGCCCCGGCGTCATTTTACATGACCGGGTGCATGTTCACGCGCACGTTTCAATCACCGGGGCGACCGAGATTGGCGAGGCGTGCGAGATACATCCCTTTGTGGCCTTGGGCGGCATACCGCAGGACACAAGTTATAAAGGCGAAGATACCAGGTTGGTTATCGGCGCGCGAAATATTATTCGCGAACACGTAACCATGCATATTGGCACCTCTGCTGGCCGGGGTATAACCGAGGTTGGCGACGACGGATATTATATGGTTGGTTCGCATATCGGCCACGATTGCCGCGTCGGGAACAATGTTACACTCGCCAATAATGTGGCCCTTGGCGGACATGTTCAGGTGGGGGATTACGCAACGTTGAGCGGTCTTGTCGGGGTTCATCAATTTACCCGCATAGGAAAATATGCCTTTGCGGGGGCGCAAGCCAGTTTGATGAGCGATCTTATTCCCTATGGCATGGCTGTGGGGCATCCAGCGTGTCTGAATGGATTGAATATGGTGGGGCTGAAACGCAACGGGTTTTCACGCGCCACAATCAGGCAATTGCGGGCGCTTTACAAAGACATTTTTACCGCTGGTCCAGGCCTTTTTGAAGAGCGGGTTGCGGCGGCGGCGCAAACACATCAAGATTGCCCGCAGGCGCAGGACGTTATTGCGTTTATTCGGGCCAAAACTGCCCGGCCCTTGTGCCTGCCGCAGGACAGGAAAAGAGCCAATGCTTGACCCGGCAACATGCCGTCTTGGGTTGATCGCCGGTGGCGGGGCCTTGCCTTGGGTTATCCTTGCCGGGGCGCGTGGCCAAAACACGGTTACGGCGCGTTTGCATGATTTTGCCAGCGCGCCAGATACCGATGGCCTCGTCGAAGATTTTAAAATGGGTGAGTTGGGTGCAATTATTGATTTTTTTAAACGTCATGACGTTGAAGCGGTCAGTTTTGCCGGGCATGTGAAACGTCCCGATTTTACACATTTCCCAATGGATGAGGAAGGGAATAAATCCCTTGCCGCATTAAAATCAGCCGCACAAGGCGGCGATGACAATCTGCTTCGGCAGGTTGTTCGTATTTTTGAAAATGCCGGGTTCCATATTTTTGGAACGGCCGATATCGCGCCGCACCTTTTGGCGGGTGCGGGGCAGATCGGCAGCATTCGTGTGCCTGATGAGGCCAAAGCGGATATGGCCCGGGCTTTGGATGTGGCGCGGCTGATTGGCCAGGCTGATATCGGGCAAGGCGCGGTGGTTTGCAATGGTGTGGTTCTGGCCGTGGAAGCACAAGAAGGAACTGATGCCATGCTCGCCCGTTGTGCGCGCTTGCCACAGGATTTGCGTGGATCTGCGCAGGCACGCCGGGGTGTTTTTGCCAAGCTGGCCAAGCCTGGGCAGGATCGCCGGATTGATTTGCCGACAATCGGCCTGTCAACACTGAAACACGTACGTGATGCCGGCCTTGCCGGTATTGCCATGCATGCCGACGCCTCTTTATTGCTTGAGCGCGCGGCCGTCATCGCGGAGGCCAACCGGCACGGTATTTTCCTTTTCGGGTATACGGATGACGTATAGGCAAAGCCGCGACGATAATGCGACCGGGGTCAGAATTTTTCTGGTGGCGGGCGAGGCCAGCGGCGATGCTTTGGCGGCGGCTTTGGTTGCGCCTTTGACAAAGCACTTTGGGCAAAACACCCGCTTTGCCGGTATAGGCGGCCCGGCTATGGCCAGGGCCGGTATCGAAAGTCCTGTTGATATCAACTCTTTAAGTGTTCTTGGCTATGTCGAGGGTTTGCGGGCCTGGCCAAGGGTGCGGCGTCTGGCGCGCCAGAGCGCCAGACATGCCCATGACTTTGGTGCGGATATCGTTGTTTTGGTCGATTCCTGGGGCTTTACATTACGTGTTGCCCACCACATACGAAAATTATCCCCAAATGCACTCTTGATAAAATATGTCGGGCCGCAAATATGGGCTTCGCGTCCCGGGCGGGCAAAAACCCTGGCTGGCGCGGTGGATCATCTTTTGACCATCCATGCGTTTGACGAATCCTTGTTCAACGCGGCGGGGCTGCCGACGCAATTTGTTGGCAATCCGGCATTTTCAGTCACGGTAAAAGGCGATGGGGCGCGGTTACGTGCCGATTATGATATTGCGGAAAACGCGCCGGTTTTATTGGTTTTGTTTGGCAGCCGCGCGTCAGAATTTGACCGCCTGCATGAAGATTTCTTGCACGCAATTGGCCGCTTGCAGCGCGCCAACCCGGATTTGGTCGTTATGACTCTGGCATCACAGGCGCTGGCGAAAGACATTCACGCAATCGCTGATAATGAAGCATTGGCGCGGCCGCTGATTGTTATCGAGGGGGGGCGTAAATATGATGTGTTTGCCGCCTCTGATTTCGCGCTTGCCTGCTCAGGTACGGTAACATCAGAACTGGCCGTCGCCGGCACGCCAATGGTCATTGCCTATAAAGTGGCGCCGGTGACCTGGTGGTTGCTGACACGCTTCTTTTTGCGCACCCGCTTTGTATCTTTGATTAATATTGCTTTGGACAGGGGGGCTGTGCCGGAATATTTGCAAGACAAATGTACGGCGGCGCAGCTGAGCGAAGGCCTCTCGCGTCTTATGCAGGACAAGGCGGAACAGGAAAAACAAAAAGAGGATTTGGCCGCAGCGGTCCGTGCTCTTGGGGCCAAAAGCACGGACGCCAGTGATAATGCGGCGCAGGCCATTTACCAGATATGGCGGGGCCGGGAGGGTAAAGCCTAGCGTTTGTTCAGCGGCACATAATCGCGAAACGGGTGGCCTGTATAAACCTGCCGCGGACGACCGATTTTCTGGCTTGGGTCGCTGACCATTTCAAGCCATTGTGCAATCCACCCGACGGTCCTTGCCAGGGCAAAGAGAACCGTAAACATGTCGGCAGGGAAACCCATGGCGCGTAAGGTAATGCCCGAATAAAAATCAATATTGGGATAGAGTTTTTTCTCGATAAAATATTCATCATTGAGCGCAATTTTTTCCAGTTCCAGCGCAATTTTGAAAATCGGGTCATCGCGTTGTCCGGTCACATCCAGAACATCGTGGCAAGTGCGTTGCATGATTTTTGCGCGCGGATCGTAGTTTTTATAGACCCGGTGGCCAAAACCCATCAGCCGGAATGGATCATTTCTGTCCTTCGCCCGCTTGATGAATTCAGGAATACGATCAACCGAACCAATTTCATAAAGCATGCGCAAGGCCGCCTCATTGGCGCCGCCATGGGCTGGGCCCCATAAACAGGCCACCCCGGCGGCAATGCAGGCAAACGGATTGGCCCCGGATGAACCGGCAAGGCGCACCGTAGATGTCGAGGCATTTTGTTCATGGTCCGCGTGCAGGGTAAAAATACGATCCATGGCTTTTGCCAGAACCGGATCAATCTCGTATTTTTCAGCGGGTACGGCAAAGCACATGCGCAGGAAATTTTCCGAATAGGAAAGGTCATTTTGCGGGTCAATGAAGGGTTGGCCAATAGAATATTTATAGGCGCGGGCCGCGATGGTGGGCATTTTGGCAATCATGCGGTGGCTGGCCACTTTTCTTTGTTGCGGGTCGCTGACATCAGTTGAATCATGGTAAAAGGCGGAAAGCGCACCGACCGCACCGCAAACAATGGCCATGGGGTGCGCATCGCGGCGAAACCCGTTGAAAAATGTATCGAACTGCGAGTGCAGCATGGTATGATAGGTGATGCTCTTGGAAAAATCGGCCAGGGCCTCCTTATCGGGGAGGTCGCCATGTAAAAGAAGATAGCTGACTTCCAGAAAATTGGATTGTT
This sequence comes from Robiginitomaculum sp., assembly GCA_027080345.1. Classification (GTDB taxonomy): domain Bacteria; phylum Pseudomonadota; class Alphaproteobacteria; order Caulobacterales; family Maricaulaceae; genus Robiginitomaculum_B. The sequence continues at coordinate 11,475 of JALWSB010000128.1, forward strand.
TGGCCAGTTGGTCGATCGGGTAGCCGCGATAAAGAAGTGTGCCTTCCATGCCATCAATATAGGTGATTTGCGATTCGCAACTGGCCGTGGAGGTAAACCCCGGATCAAAGGTGAACATGCCGGTGTTTTTGTAAAGCGTGCCAATATCGATCACATCCGGTCCGACGGATCCTGCATAAACGGGTAAATCAACGGTGGCCCCACCTTCAATATTCAAATGCGCGCTGCCGGTTTTTTTTATTTTGATTTCCATGATCTGCCTTCTTTCCTGTTTGGCCCGAGCGGCCTGTGATTTCACTCATTATGAGAGAATAGTTTTAACGCATCCTCTATGCGGCCCAGTGTTTCATCGCGACCCAAAAGGGCACAAGAAACACCGATGTCCGGTGCCGGTGCGCCGCCAGTAATGGCGGCGCGTAACGCAGGTCCAACTTTACCAAACCCTACGTTTTCGCTTTGTGCAAAACGCTCAAGCACCTGGGTAATGCTGGCCGCATCCCAGTTTTCATGGGCGCCAAGAACATCATGCAGGCGGCGCAAACGCTCCAGATTGTCGCCCTTAAGCGGTTTTGCTGTTTTGCCTGCAAGCGGAACAGGCCTTTGTCGTACAAGGAAATAAGTCTGATTCGCAAGGTCTGCGATTGTTTTTGCCCGTGTTTTTACCGCCGGTATGGCCGCCATAACCCGCGCCCTGGCGGTATCATCAAGCGGCCAGTGCTCGTTCACATCCATATAGTTGAGGGTCAGAGCGCCCAGCCTCTTGTCATCGGCGTGATGTAAATAATGCGCATTGACGCTGGCCATTTTGTCAAAATCCAGCCGGGCAGGGGATTTATTGATGCCGCCAAGATCAAAAACTTTTATAATCTCATCCATGCTGGCGATGTCCATATCGCCATGCGCCCAGCCCAGCCGCACCAGATAATTGCGCAAACCTTCGGGTAAATAGCCCATTTCCCGATAGGCCTCTACGCCCAATGCGCCATGCCGCTTGGAAAGTTTTTTGCCATCGGGGCCGTGGATGAGCGGGATGTGGGCAAATGTCGGGACGGACCAGCTCATGGCCTGGTAAATCAGGGTTTGCCGCGCTGCATTCACCAGATGGTCATCGCCGCGAATAACATGGGTAATGCCCATATCATGATCATCAACAACAACCGCCAGCATATAGGTTGGCGTGCCGTCTTTGCGCAGTAAAACCATGTCATCGAGCGTGCTGTTATCAAAACGCACAACACCTTGCACCGCGTCTTCAATAATCGTTTGCCCGTCTTTCGGGGCGCGTAAACGCAAGGCGAAGGGCGTATTTTTCGGGGCTTCTTTGGGGTCGCGGTCCCGCCATGGTGAGTAAATGGCATGGCCCTCTTTACGCGCCGTTTCGCGGGCACGCTGCGTTTCTTCGGCGCTCATATAGCATTTATACGCCTGACCGGAATCCAAAAGCGCATGAGCCACAGCGCTATGGCGCGCGGCGTGCTCGCTTTGATAATAGATATCGCCATCATGCCCGATGCCCAGCCATTCAAGGCCATAAACAATGGCATCCGTGGCTTCCTGGGTTGAACGGGCGGTGTCCGTATCTTCAATGCGTAATAAAAATTGACCGTTATTGGCTTTGGCGAAGAGCCAGTTGAATAGTGCCGTGCGGGCCCCGCCAATGTGTAAAAAGCCGGTGGGCGAGGGGGCAAAACGGGTGATAACTTTTTGCATGGAATAACCGAAAAATATCTCATTTCATGAATCGAATTACATGCTAACATGGGCCTGTGATGGGGAATAGCGATCAGGTGCACCAGAGTGCACAGCCTTTCCAGCGTATTTTGCCTGGCAGGCTGACGCTGTGGGATGCGTTGGTGCGCAAAATGGCGCACGGGCTTGATACGTTGGTCGGTCCGGCGCGGGGGACGTTTTCTTTGTGGACCCCCTGGTTTTTTTGTGCCGGGGCGGCATTTTATTTTGCGCCGTTGACGGAACCCTCTTTATGGATATCTCCGCTTGTTATGCTCAGTGGACTGGCGTTCGCCATGCTGGCCCGGCAACGCCACGAGGCCATATGGGCATGGGTTGTGTTGTTTTGTCTCTTGCTCAGTACTCTTGCCGCAGGGTTTGGCGCGGCAGGTCTAAGGACAAAAATGGTTGCTGCGCCCGTTTTGGCCCGGCAAGGGGTTTATAAAACCGAAGGTGTAATTATAAAGATTGATCGCGAGCGGGAACGAAAGTCCCGCTATTTGATCAGACCAATCCGTATCGGGAATATACCGCACGCGGCGCTGCCGCATTTTATCCGGGTGAGCGGAATGAGCGGCGATGCCCGCCCCGGCGCGCGTGTGGCATTTACGGCGCCTTTGCGCCCGCCAGAACAAAGCCATGTGCCGGGGGGATATGATTTTGCCAGAGGGGCCTGGTTTAAACGGCTGGGCGGCGTTGGCTTTGTCTATGGCCATATGCGGCGGCTGCCGGATCATGCGGAGGATTTGGATAAAACAGTCGGCGGCTATGTTGAGCGATGGCGCCGGGCAACGGCGCAGCATTTGCGGGTTATGCTCGACGGGCAAAAAGGGGCGATCGCTGCGGCATTGATCACGGGGGACCGCGCGGCCGTTTCGGATGATACGGCAGAGGCTTTGCGCCGGGCCGGATTGGCACATTTATTGGCCATTTCAGGCCTGCATATGGGGTTGGTGGCCGGCTTCGTGTTTACCATAACCTCGATTGTTTTTGCGGCAATCCCACAAATCGGTAATCGTTATGACGGGCGAAAAGCCGCGGCTTTGTTCGGCCTGGCGGCGGGCTTTGGTTATCTTGTCATGTCCGGGGCCAGCGCGCCGACACAGCGGGCGTTTATCATGATTTCCATTATTTTTGCCGCCGTGCTGTTTAACCGACGGGCCTTGTCATTACGGACAATCTCCTTGGCAGCATTGATTATTGCCGTGCTGGCCCCTGAACATGTCGTCTCACCGGGCTTTTTGCTTTCATTTTCTGCCACCTTGGGGTTGATCGCCTTTTATGAATGGGCGCGGCTGCACCTTATTTTGTTCAGGCCCGTTGAAAATCAAACGGATGGAATCATAGCCAAAATTATCCAAAAAACGGGTATGGTTTTGTTTGCCATGGTCATGACCAGCCTGGTTGCCGGCCTTGCCACCAGCCCGTTTGCGGCCTGGTTTTTTAATCGCACCGCCGTTTATGGTGTTTTGGCCAATGCTCTGGCCATGCCTCTATTTACCTTTCTGGTTATGCCTTTTTTGCTTATTGGCACGGCGCTGGATGTGGTTGGGTGGGGGACGCCGTTTTACATGATTGCCGGCTTTGGTCTGGATTGCATTATTGATATTGCCCATACGGTCAGCGCCTTGCCAGGCGCTGTACTGTCCATGCCATCGGCCCCGGCACACGTTTTGTTTATATTGGCCGTGGGGTTTTTGTGGTTATGCCTTGGCAAGGGCATGCTGCGCGTGGGCGGACTGCTCATTATGCTTTTGGGATATGTTTTGTGGATGCTTGGCCCGGTCCCGCAAGGCTGGCTTGGACCAAATGGCGGCGCGTTGGTCATCAGGCAAAGCGGCACGGCGGCGCAGGTGGCTGGATTTGGACAGGTATCAAACTTTGATCTTGCGGTTTTTGCCGGGCGGGTGGGCATCGACCCTTCGCGTATTTATAAAATGGACCGAAAATCGCAAGGGGATTGTGATGCGGCCGGGTGTAGTGTGCGTTTTTCTGATGGGCGGTTGATTGTTATAAATAAAGATGCGGCAGCCTTTGCCACCGATTGTGTTTTGGCTGATATTGTTATCAGTTGGCACCCCATATCCGCGCGCACGGCCAGCATGTGTAATCATACTGACTGGTTGTCGGGCGCAGGCATCAGAGCAGCAGAACTTTATCTCGAAAAAGAACCGCATTTAAAATATCTGCCGGTTCGAAAACGGCTATGGTCACAGCCCGATTCAAAAGGGTGGCAATTTGCCAAAAAGAATTAGTGACAGGTGCGCACTGACCCTAATGATAGGTGCGCACCAGCCCGACCAATGTCCCTTGTACCTTGACCCGTTCGGAACCAAAGACCCGGTTTTCATAATCCGGATTGGCTGCCTCGAGCATAATCTCATTGCCCTGACGCCGCAGGCGTTTAAGCGTGGCTTCCTGATCATCCACAAGCGCAACAATAATCTCGCCATTATGGGCGGTGCTGGCGCGTTTGATGATGACGGTATCACCGTCCAGAATTCCCGCATTAATCATGGAATCCCCTTGAACGGAAAGTGCAAAATGCTCTCCAAAACCAATCATGTCAGAAGGCGCGGCGATGCGTGCTGTTTCGTGGGAAATGGCCTCAATCGGCGTGCCGGCGGCAATGCGCCCCAAAAGGGGAATGTCAATACTATTGCTGTTTGCCGCCTGGGGCTGCGTGGTTTCGTCGGCGCCATAAACGGTGCCGGGGATTTCTTTCACCGCTGGGGTGACTGTATCGGCAAGTTTAATGATTTCGAGCGCCCGCGCCCGGTGGGGCAGGCGGCGAATAAATCCGCGTTCCTCCAACGCGGTGATCAGGCGGTGTATGCCGGATTTTGAGGCCAGTCCCAGCGCGTCTTTCATCTCGTCATAAGAGGGGGATACCCCATCTTCGGACAAGCGCGAATGAATAAAGGTCAAAAGTTCATGTTGTTTGCGTGTCAGCATGTTTTCACCAGAACAAAAATAGAATCTCTGCATTTATGTTCTACATGTGTTCTCGCTCTTGTCAAGGCATATATTTTTAATGAAACGTCAGAGGCTTCATTGATCATTCATCTGCGGCGGGGTAGTTTTCAGGCATGAAAATATTTTTATCGATGATTTTTGCCTTTTTCCTGTCCTTGCCTGGGATGACGCATGCCCAGGAGGCGATAGATTTTGGCCCGCCGGAAGCGCTGGTCGTTGATACCCAAAACGGCCCGGTGACGTTTCAGGTAGAGCTGGCCGATACTTTCGAGGAGCGCGCGCGCGGGTTGATGTTTCGCAAAACCCTGGCCGATGATCACGGTATGTT
>JALWSB010000129.1 GCA_027080345.1 Robiginitomaculum sp.
GCCCGCACCATTTCCCGTTTACAGAACCCAGCGCCGAAATGGACATTGGTTATGCCCGCAAAGACGGGCAAATCCTGATCGGTCAGGGCGATGACTGGATGGAAATTCTGGGCTGCGGCATGGTCCATCCCAATGTGCTCACCGCCATAGGCATTGACCCGGACGTTTACCAAGGCTTTGCCTTTGGCATGGGCATCGATCGGCTGGCCATGCTGAAATACGGCATTCCTGACTTGCGTGATTTTTTCGCGGCCGATGCGCGCTGGCTGAAGCATTATGGCTTTTCGCCGCTATGGCAACCCAATCTGGCCACGGGGTTAAGCGGATGAGCGCTATACACACTTTCACCGAAATGACGGCCATACGGTATGGGGCAGCCCGATGAAATTTTCACTCTCCTGGCTAAAAGAGCATCTGGATACAGACGCGTCTTTGACCCAAATCGTTGACGCCATGACCATGGCCGGTCTGGAAGTCGAAGCGGTGGAAAACCCGGCGCAAAAGCTGGCGGCGTTTTCTGTCGCAAAATGTGTGGAAGCGCAAAAACATCCAAACGCCGATCGCCTGCGCGTGTGCATGGTCGAGACCAAAGATGGCATCAAGCAAATCGTTTGCGGGGCGCCCAATGCGCGGGCCGGGATCTGGGTGATTTATGCGCCGGTGGGCGCTTATGTGCCGGGCATTGATCTGACCTTGAAAAAAGCCAAAATCCGCGATGTGGAAAGCTTCGGCATGATGTGTTCGGCCCGCGAAATGCAAACCGGCGATGACCATGATGGCATTATCGAGCTTGCCGGTGATAACTGGCGCGTCGGCGATGATGCGGCGCACGCTTTGGGTTTGAACGACCCGGTGATTGATTTTGAAGTGACCCCGAACCGTCCCGACTGGCTGGGTGTGCGCGGCATTGCCCGCGATCTCGCCGCCGCCGGTCTGGGCACATTAAGGCCCGACACATTTGGCGCCGTGACGGGTGGGTTTGACTGTCCGGTAAAGATTGAAATTGACGCGCCGCAAGCCTGCCCCGCCTTTGCCGGGCGGGTGGTGCGCGGCGTTAAAAACGGCCCGTCCCCACAATGGCTGCAAGAGCGTTTGCGGGCCATTGGCCTGCGCCCGATCAGCGCTTTGGTCGATATCACCAATTATCTTTCCTATGACCGCGACCGGCCCTTGCACGTTTATGATGTGGCCAAACTTTCCGGCCCGGTGCGCGCCCGATGGGGCGCAGATGAAACCCTCGAAGCGTTGGATGGTAAAGACTACACCGTTACTTCCGCCATGTGCGCCATTGCTGATGATGCGCGGGTTTTGGGCCTTGGTGGCGTGATGGGCGGCACCTGGTCAGGCTGTACGCAAGAAACCAAGGATGTATTTATCGAGTGCGCCTATTTTGACCCGAAAATCACCCGGGCCACGGGCCGCGCCACAGCTATTGAATCGGACGCCAAATACCGGTTTGAGCGCGGCATCGACCCGGCATCTTTACAAACCGGTCTTGATGCGGCGACGCAAATGGTGCTCGATTTATGCGGCGGTGAAGCCTCGCACGCCGTCATGGCGGGCACGCCGCCGGTTTTTGAGCGCGTTATTGAATTTCCGGTATCTGAGGTCAAACGTCTGACTGGCCTTGCTATCGCGCCAAAGCGCATTGCGGGCATTTTGCAAGACCTTGGCTTTGGCGGCCAGATGTCTGGCGATGTCTGGGCGGTTCGCGTACCAAGCTGGCGCGGAGATGCCATGGGCAAGGCCGATCTTGTTGAAGAGGTGGTGCGTATTTATGGCTATGACAGGTTGGAAAAGGCCTCATTGCGGCGCGCATCCGGCGCGGTTAAGCCGCTGGCCACACCGTTGCAAAACCGCGCCCGGCTGGGCCGCCGCGCGCTCGCCGGGGTTGGTTATCTTGATGCGGTCACCTGGAGTTTTTGTGCCCGCGATGATGCGACGCTTTTTGGCGGCGGTGCGGATGAGCTTGTGCTCGCCAATCCTATTTCGTCGGCGCTTGATTGTATGCGCCCGAGCGCGCTGATCCACCTGATCCGCGCCGCCCAGCGCAATGCGGACCGGGGCGTGGCGGATTTATCCTTGATGGAAGTTGGTCCCGTCTATGCGGGCGATGAACCAGAAGACCAGCGCCTGACTCTGGCCGGTATTGTGCGCTCAAACCCGCCGCGCCACTGGACCGGCGCGCGCACCCGCGATGTTTTTGACATCAAGGCCGATGTACAAATGGCGCTGGCGGCCATGGGCGCGCCGGTGGGCAATCTGCAAATCTCGGACCAGACCAGCGCCTATTGGCATCCGGGCCGCGCGGGCGCGTTACGCCTTGGGCCGAAAAACCTGCTGGCCGAATTTGGTGAAATCCATCCGGGTATTGTCGCCAAAATGGGCGTTGACGGACCATTATTGGGCTTTGAGATATGGCCGGGGGCGCTCCCGGCCCCGCGCGCCAAAGCCGGGCGCTCCAAAGGGGCTTTGCACAAAAATGATCTTCTGCCCCTGACCCGTGATTTTGCCTTTGTGGTTGATGCCGATCTGCCGGCGCAAACTCTTGTGCGCGCCGCCAAAAGGGCCGACAAGGCGCTGATCATGGCAGTGAATCTTTTTGATGACTATCAGGGCAAGGGCGTCGATGAGGGCAAAAAATCACTGGCCATTGAGGTCATGATACAGCCCAAAGACGCCACCCTGACCGATGCGCAAATTGAGGCGTTAAGCCAAACCATCATCGCCAAAGTTGAAAAAGCCACCGGCGGCATTTTGCGCGGATAAAGCTTCGCACAAAAGGAGGATCGTTCACCACCTTGTGACTGTTGCCATGCGGCGCAAGCTGATAGCGTGCACGCATCACGTGTTTGGAGAGTGTGTTTATGCGTATGGTGCGCCGCTTTGCTGTTTTTCTTCTTCCGTTTGTTCTTATTGCCTGCACTCAAGGTGCTGCGCCGGACAAACCAGCATCTGCGCCATCTACCTGGCTTTATCAGACCAGTGATTTGCCGGTCGATAAGGCGGTGCGCTATGGGCAATTGCAAAACGGCATGCGTTATGCGTTGGCCTATAATGACCAGCCAAAAAAACAAATTTCCATGCGTTTTTCCATTAAGGTTGGCTCCATTAACGAGGCCGAGGATCAGCGCGGCCTGGCGCATTTTATCGAACACATGGCCTTTAACGGCTCGCAAAACGTGGCCGAAGGCGAGATGGTCAAATTGCTGGAACGCAAAGGCCTGGCTTTTGGCGCGGATACCAATGCCTCAACCGGCTCAGACTACACAGTCTATCAGCTTGATTTACCACAAAATTCTGATGAGCTGATTGACACGGGCCTGTTTTTATTTCGAGAAACAGCCGATAAATTAACTTTTAATGAGGACGCTATTGAACGCGAACGCGGCGTTGTGTTTTCTGAATACCGGCGCGGCGAAACACCGCAGAGCGAACGGGAAAAAGCCAGTGACGCATTTCTTTTCCCACACGCTCTGTCAACTTATCGCAACCCCATTGGTCTGCCAAAAGTTATAAAGACCGCGCCGCGCGCCCGGTTTATCGACCTCTATCAGCACTATTACCGTCCGGAACGGGCTATTCTTGTGATCGTTGGCGATATGGATGTTGATGATATGGAGGCGCGCATAAAGAAAACCTTTGGCGATTGGCAGGGTACCGGCCCGGCGGGACCAGAGCCAAAACGGGGCTATATAGAAGAACGCGGCCTTGAGGTGGCCAGTTTTCAGCACAAAGACGTTGCCACAAGCATCAGTATCGGGCGTTATAAAAAACCAGTCTATAGACCCGATACAATAGAAACACGCAAAAAAAAGGCCCCTTACGCACTGGCCAACGCCATTCTTAGCCGCCGCTTGGGCGAGATCAGCCGTTCAGCCGATGCCGGCTTTTTGGGGGCGGGGGCCTCTGGCGCTCCGAGCGTAACAGACCCTGATTTTATAGCCATGGGCGCGGTTATGGGAATCATCACCGAGCCAAAACAATGGCGGCGGGGCCTGATCACCGTACAGGGGGAATTGCGCAAAGCGCTGACTTACGGGTTCACCCAGGCCGAAGTTGACGAGCAGATTGCCAACACTCGCAGATCTTTGCAAAACGCCGCCGATCAGGCCGACACCCGCTGGTCGCAAAATATCGCCAATGGTATTTTAAATGCCTATACGCAAAACATGGTTTTTACCAACCCCAAAACCATGCCGGCGCGGTTTGAGGCCGTTGTGCCGACCTTAACGCCGCAAAACCTGGTTGATGCCTTGCGCGCCGAATGGGCGGGCGGTGAGCCATTGATTTTTATTGCCTCAAGTGAGGCGATAAAAGACGAAGACATACGGGCCGCATGGAAACAAGCGCAGGCGCAAAAAATTGTCGCGCCGG
>JALWSB010000130.1 GCA_027080345.1 Robiginitomaculum sp.
GGCGGCGGATCAGGCGAAAAAGGCGCTGATTGCCAATGGGCTGGATTGGGCGGTGATTACGGAGGGGCATTATGATGGTCCTCAGGCCCAAAATGGATCCATTCTTCTGACCTTCACACGCTATGTTGCGCAGGCCAAGGATTGCGGACAAAGCTGGGATAATCTGGCGCAAAGTTACAATAACAGACCATCAAAAAACTTTGGCTGTGCGCTTGCTGCCAATACAGCGGCGATGATTGCGGATCCATATGATCTGGTGCAGCCGCGCGCGCAAGACCCGTCATCCGGCGCCCGCCGCCAGGTCATTATGGACAAGTATATAGCGGGCAAAACCACCGCCAGTGAAAAATCAAAAGAGGCACAAGGTACGATCAGCGATGCCGTCAAATAAAACAACAGCACCGGACTTTCTTCCCGATCCGCCGTCATCGGACGCCTTCGATAATGCTGACGGGTTTGACCCTTCGGCGGCTTTTGAAATGCCGGGCAATATTGCCCCGGCTTACGATGCCCAATCGCCCGGCGCACCCCTGCCGCCACCGGCAATGATCGCCGAAGAATTGCCGCCTTTTGCGCTTGATAATGATGATATCATGCCCACCACCGCGCCGGTTATGGACGCCGAAGAGCCGATATCGCGCATTAACGGTGTAGACCAGCCGGTGCCGCGCATTACCATTCGCGGGTTTTGCGAGCGGCCCGATACGGCGGCGTTGATCAATCAGGCGGCCAGTGATCGCCGCCTGTCGCGGGCGCATGTCCAAACGGAATTGGGCGGGCTACCGGCCGCCATTGAATATTTTCACGATGAAAACACCCCCAATCTGATCATTATTGAATCGGGCATGCGCGGCCCGGCCTTGTTTGAACAGCTTGAAGAGCTGGCCAATGTGTGTGATGCGGGCACCAAGGTTGTGCTGATCGGTGCGGCCAATGATATTGGCCTTTATCGCGAACTGATGCGGCGCGGCATTAGTGAATATCTGGTCCCTCCCTTGAACCCGTTGCAATTGATCCATGCGGTGGCGGATATATTTATCGATCCTGAACAGCCGTTTGCCGGCAAGGTGACGGCCTTTATCGGCGCCAAAGGGGGCGTTGGGGCCTCGACCATTGCGCACAATACGGCCTGGGAGATTTCCAGGGTTGGCGAAATGGAAACAACCATAATGGATATGGATTTGTCCTTTGGCACGGTGGGTCTGGATTTCAATCAGGACGGGGGGCGGCATCTTGGTGATGCGCTGGATGATCCTTCGCGGGTTGATGATGTGTTTATGGAACGGTTGATGACCCGGTGTTCGGAGAAATTATCGTTGTTTACCGCCCCGGCAACGCTGGATCGCGAATGGGAGCTGGACCCTGCGGCCTGTGAAACGGTCATTGCGCAGGTGCGTGCGGGCACACCGCATGTGATTCTTGATCTGCCGCACATCTGGTCGCCCTGGGTGAAAAACACCTTGTTTGCCGCCGATGATGTAGTCATTGTCGCTTCGCCGGATCTGGCCAGTCTGCGCAATGCCAAAAACCTTTATGATCTTGTGCAGGCAAAACGGCCCAATGATGCGCCGGCAAAAATTGTCATTAATCAGTATGGCATGCCCAAGCGCCCGGAAATTCCGATCAAGGATTTTGCCGATGCATTGGGGGTGGAGCCGGTTCTGGTTCTGCCTTTTGAGCCACAATTATTTGGTCAGGCGGCCAATAACGGACAAATGATCAGCGAGATCAAGGCCGATGCCAAGTGCGCGGAGGGCTTCTCTTTTCTGGCGGCGCAGATCAGTGGCCGGGAGATGGTGACAACACGTCCGTCTTTTGTGGCGCGGCTGTTTGGCAGGGGGTAGCCGCTGATGTTTGGCAAGCGCGCTCCGCGAGGACAGGGTCCAAAAGCGCCCAAGGTGGCCCCGCCTGTGGCGGTGGAAAAAAAGATCAGTGCAACGGCGGCACCGGCGCGTTTGGCCGGGGCCTCAACGGGACAAAAGCACGGTGTTGAAAAATCAATACCTGTTCCGACCCCGGCGCCGGAAGTGGCACAAAAATCCGAAGAATATTATGCCATAAAAACCACCATATTTAACGCCCTGATCGACACCATCGATCTTGGTCAGTTGGCGCAGCTTGATACGGCCAGCGCGGCAGAGGAAATCCGCGATATCGTTACGGAAATCGTTTCGATCAAAAACGTTGTGATGTCGATCGCCGAACAGGAAAGCCTGTTACAAGACATTTGCAACGACGTTCTGGGCTATGGCCCGCTGGAGCCTTTGCTGGCACGCGATGAAATTTCCGACATTATGGTTAATGGTGCCGAGCGGGTATTTATAGAAGTTGGCGGCAAGCTGGAAAAAACGCCGGTGCGGTTTCGCGATAATGCGCAATTGATGAATATCTGCCAGCGGATCGTCAGCCAGGTTGGGCGCCGGGTTGATGAGGCCAGCCCGATTTGCGATGCGCGTCTGGCCGATGGCTCGCGGGTCAATGTGATCGCCCCGCCTTTGTCGCTTGACGGGCCGACCCTGACCATTCGCAAGTTCAAAAAAGATAAACTGACCATGGATGATCTGGTCAAATTTGGCTCTATTTCTCCTGCCGGGGCGCGGGTGCTGGGCATTATCGGGGCGAGCCGGTGTAATGTGCTGATCTCCGGCGGTACCGGTTCGGGTAAAACCACTTTGCTCAATTGCATGACCGCTTATATCGAGCCTGACGAGCGGGTGGTGACCTGCGAAGATGCCGCCGAATTGCAATTGCAACAGCCCCATGTTGTACGCTTGGAAACACGCCCGCCAAATCTTGAAGGCTCTGGCCAGGTGACGATGACGGATCTGGTGAAAAACTGTCTGCGGATGCGCCCCGAACGGATTATTGTTGGCGAAGTGCGTGGTCAGGAGGCCTTTGATCTTTTGCAGGCGATGAATACCGGCCATGATGGGTCCATGGGCACCTTGCACGCCAATAGCCCGCGCGAGGCGCTATCGCGGCTTGAATCGATGATCACTATGGGCGGCTTCAATCTGCCTTCGCGCACCATTCGCGAAATGATTTCCGGCTCCATTGATGTGGTTATTCAGGCGGCGCGCCTGCGCGATGGTTCGCGGCGCATCACCCACATATCCGAAGTTTTGGGCATGGAGGGCGATGTGATCGTCACGCAAGACATCTTTCTTTATGAAATTGAGGGGGATGATGCGGACGGTAATATTATAGGGACACACCGTTCAACAGGCATTGCCCGGCCTAATTTTTGGGACAGGGCGCGCTATTTTGGCCTTGAAAAAGAACTGGCCGAGGCTTTGGATGAGGCGGAAGACTGATGAGCGACACGCTGGTTTTTCTGGTTGCCGGACTGGCCTTTGTCAGTATTGCCGGTCTTGGCTGGGTGGTTTCGGGGGTGATGGGTGATTCGTCGAGCGTGCAAAACAAACGCATCAGCAAGGTGGCCAATGGGGGCCGGTTAAAGCGCGGCAAACGCAGCCTTTCATCTCTTGACCAGGCATCAGCCCGGCGCAAACAAATCCAGAGCACTTTGCAGGATCTCGAACAGCATCAAAAGTCACAACGCCGCAAAACCCTGACGCTCAAGGCGCGCATCCGCCAGGCTGGTTTTTCATTTTCCCCGATGGCGTTCATCATCACTACCGTTGTTTTGGGCCTCATTGTCGGGCTTGGGGCGTTTGTTTCCGGGCAAAGTCTTCTTGTCTCACTGGCGGCCGGTATTGTTGTGGGCTTTGGCTTGCCGCGCTGGGTTCTCGGGTTTTTGCTCAAACGGCGCATGAAAAAGTTTTCTTTGGAATTTGCCAACAGCATTGATGTCGTCGTGCGTGGCATCAAGTCGGGCCTGCCCTTGAATGATTGTCTGCATATCATTGCCAAGGAATCGGCAGCGCCAGTCGGGCCGGAATTTAAAAAACTTGTTGATGGCATGGCGATGGGTGTTGATGTTGACCGGGGGCTTGAAAAAATGTTTGAGCGCATGCCGGTGCCGGAGCTGAACTTTTTTTCCATTGTTTTGGCCATTCAGAAAAAAACCGGCGGCAATTTGGCCGAGGCTTTGAACAACCTTTCCGTCGTCTTGCGTTCGCGTAAGCTAATGCGCGAAAAAATCGCCGCCCTGTCCTCCGAGGCCAAGGCGTCTTCCATTATTATCGGGGCCTTGCCACCGCTGGTGATGTTGATCGTTTACATCACAACGCCGGATTATATGACGCCCATGTTTACCGAACAGATGGGCCATTTTTTGCTTCTTGGCGGCGCGGTCTGGATGGGGCTTGGTATTTTTGTCATGAGCCGCATGATCAGTTTTGATTTTTAAGGTGATCCCATGCTTGATCAAGTAATTGATACGCTGACAAATCTTGACTTTA
>JALWSB010000131.1 GCA_027080345.1 Robiginitomaculum sp.
CCAGCGCCCAAAATGGCCCCGACCAGCAAAACCGGATAAACGCCCCAGCGATTGGCGGCAATCCCGGCAATCAATGCTCCGGCCAGCATTACCCAAATGCCATAAAATTTGGATATGGTGGCGATCTGGCCAAGGCTGTAGCCCATATCGAGATAGAACGGGTTGGCCATAAATCCCATGACAAAATCAGTCAGACGATAAAGGCCGATCAAAGCCAGAATGAAAAAAGCCAGACCCCGATAGCGTTGCACAAAATCGGCAAACGGTGCGACAATGGCGGTATATATCCACGTTGCCGCCTCGCCCAGCGCCGAATTGCCCGCGGCGGCATGCACCGTTTCGACGCCGCCGCCCGTGGGCTTTTCCTCTTTTGGCTCTGGCGCAAAAAACACACCGATTGGCCCCAGCAGCATAAGCAGGGCCAACACCCGGTAGGAGAAATGAAAACCATGTGCGGCGGCCATGGCCAGGACACCGAAGCCGGCCGCAATCATGCCAAACCGATATCCCCATTGATAGATGGCCACCAAAAGGGCCTGATCCTGGGCGCGGGCCACATCGATCCGCCAGGCATCGAGAGCAATATCCTGGGTTGCCGAGGCAAAGGCTATGACAACAGTGATCAGGGCGACGGGCAAAAGGTTTTTGCCCGGCTCAGTCGTTGAAGCGAAGGCGATCGCCGCAAAAAGCACCATTTGCGCCAGCAACATCCAGGCCCGGCGGCGACCGAGTTTGCGCGTCAAAAAAGGCAGCGGCAAACGGTCAACCAATGGCGCCCATAAAAATTTGAAGGTATAGGCCAGCCCCGCCCAGGCAAAAAAACCGATGGCAGAGCGGCTGACCCCCTCAAACCGCAACCATGCGGACAGGGTGGAAAATACCAGCAAAATCGGCAAGCCAGCAGAAAACCCCAATACCAGCATGACCAGTGCCCGACGCCACCCCAAAGCGGAAAGAGATTGCCTCAGCGTTGGGCGCAATTCAGGGGCGGTTTTGGATGTCATGAGAGCGTCTGGCCTTTGGTATCTTATCCAAGCTTGGTTTGTTTTTCATCTTGCGTCCAGCGCAATATGCACGCCGACAGATCTTGCGCGTCCACCGGCTTGACCAAAAAATCATCCATGCCGGCATCAAGACAGGCGCTGCGGTCATGCGCTGATGCGTTGGCGGTGAGCGCGATGATGGGGGTTTTTGCGCATCCACCGGGCAAGGCGCGGATATGCTGCGCCGCGGCCAGCCCATCCATTTCGGGCATGCGCATATCCATCAAAATGAGATCGTATTGGTTTTCCTTGGCGTTGGACAGGGCCTGCTTGCCGGTGCCGGCCAGATCCACCACACAGCCCAACCGGGTCAACATGGTGCGCGCGAGCAAAGCATTTATAGGATTGTCTTCGGCCAGCAATACCTTCACCCCGGACACACTTTGCAACGCGGCAATTTTATCAACCATCTCTGGTTTTGGCTCGGCAATCGTTTCGCCGCGTGCCGCCGCCCCGACCCGCGCCAGCAAGACATCCGGGCGCACCGGCTTGGTCAGCCAGCCATTCATCCCGTGCAAAATTTGCGGCGTTGAGGCGGGCGATTGCCCGGCCTCGACAAGCAATAAGCGCCCGCGCGCGGGTATTTTTTGTGCCTGCGCTGCCGATTGCGCAATCAGCACATCCGCGTCGAGCGGGGCCGCATCTGCCTGTTCATAAACGACCGCCCCGGCCGCGCCAAGCTGCATGCCCAACGCCTTGGCCAATACCGGGTTATCAACGGCGATGATAATTTTAAGACCCTTGACCTGCGTCCAGTCATTATGCGGGTGCGCGTCCGGCCCCGCGATGATCGGCAAGTCGATCCAAAAATCACTTCCCTTGCCGGCCCGGCTGTGCATGCCAATTTCGCCTTTCATGGCGCGCGCCAGACGTTTGACAATGGCAAGACCCAGACCCGTGCCGCCAAACCGGGTGTCATGACCGGCGTCAAGCTGGGCAAATTCCCTGAAAATCTTGTCCTGATCCTGCTTGGGAATACCAACGCCCGTATCAGCGACGCCAAGGCGCAGGCCAGATTCTTCTCCGGCTGTTTTTTCAGCGCGCAGGATAATGCCGCCGCTTTGCGTGAATTTGACCGCATTGCCCGCCAGATTAAACATTATCTGGCGCAGGCGCGCCTCATCCGCGCGAATGACGGTGGGCAATTGCGGATCCAGATAAACCCCGATTTCAAGACTTTTTTCCTGGGCAGGCGGGGCCAAAAGTTCAGCCACCGAGCGCAAAAGTGCGCCCAGATGCACATCGTTGTCTTCGAGGGCCGCCCCTTCGGATTCGAGGCGGGCATAATCCAGAATCTGGTTGATCAAATGTAATAAATGCGTGCCCGATTCGGTTATGGCGCCCAATTGTGCTCGTTGGTCTTTTTTCAAAGGCGAGTTTTCAAGCAATTGCGCCATGCCGATAATACCATTCAGCGGGGTGCGCAATTCGTGGGTCATGCTGGCAAAAAACCGCTGGCGGCTTTTGGCATTTTCTACCAATGCCTGCTCGCGCTGATGGCGGCGCGTTATATCGCGGCCACTATAAAGGCGCTGGCCATTTTCCAGCGCATCAACCCGCCATTCGATCCATAGAGGGCCGTTCACACCATCATGCTGACTTTCAAAAACCGCCGCCGCTTCCTCTGGTGGTTTTATGGGCGTGACAAGATCAGTAAATTTTTGGCCAGCCCGTGCGCCGGGCGCAATCTGCGCCATAAAGGCATCATTCGCCCATAAAATATGCCCATCCTCATCGCACCGGGCTATCGGGTCGGCAAGCGTTTGCAGATTGATTTTATGATCGCCGGGCATATTGGCCTCCCGCACCTGTTTTAAGGCGCAAGGATTTAATAAAGTCTCACCGGGGCAGGGCTTTTCAGGCGCTGAGCGCGGTTTGCGTCTGGCTGGCCGCCGCCGCATCGCCCCCGGACCGGCGATAGCCAAGGGCCTCGGCAATATGCACGCGGCGTACCCCATCCACGCCGTCAAGATCGGCAATGGTGCGCGCCGTGCGCAATACCCGGTGATAGCCCCGGGCGGTCAATTGCATGCTTTTGGCCGCCTTTTGCAAAAGCTGCCGCCCGGCCTCATCGGGGCTGGCAATATGTTCAAGCCGGGCAACATCCAGCTCGGCATTGGTCTGGTGGGTTTGACCCTCGTCCCCTTGACCATTGCGCAATGCCTGTATCTCCCGCGCCGCCAAAACCCGCGCCCGTGCTTGCGCCGTGCCCTCTTTGGCAGTGGGCAGGGCCAGATCCATGGCGCTGACCGCCGGGACATCAATATGCATATCCATGCGGTCCATCATCGGGCCGGAAATGCGCGCCTGATAATCACGGGCGCAGCGCGGCCCCCGCCGACAGGCATAGCCATCGCTGCCAGCCGAACCACACCGGCACGGATTCATTGCCGCCACCAGTTGAAACCGCGCCGGATAGACAATGTGGGCATTGGCCCGCGCCACGCTGATTGAGCCGGTTTCAAGGGGCTGGCGCAAACTATCGAGCACCTGCGGCGTAAATTCGGGAAACTCATCCAAAAACAACACCCCGCGATGGGCCAAAGAGGCTTCGCCGGGCTTGGCCCGCGCTCCGCCGCCAACCATGGCCGCCATTGATGCGGAATGATGCGGGCTGCGAAATGGCCGCGCCCGGGTTAACATCCCGCGCTCAAGAAGCCCGGCCATGGAATGAATGGTCGAAACATCCAGCAATTCGCGGGCGCTCAGGGGTGGTAACAGGCCGGGAAGCCGCGCCGCCAGCATGGATTTGCCCGAACCGGGCGGCCCCGTCATTAATAGATTATGCCCGCCAGCGGCGGCAATTTCCAAGGCGCGCTTGGCGCTCTCCTGGCCTTTGACATCACGCAAATCAAGGCCATCCTGGATGTCCTGCAAGCGTCCCGGCGCGGGCGCGCTCAACACCTGCCGCCCCTTGATATGGTTGATCAGGGAGATCAGATTGCGCGGCGCCAGAATGGCCATATCGCCAGCCCAGGCCGCCTCCGGCCCATTGGCATGGGGACAGATCAGGCCAAGATCACAGGCATTGGCCGCCATTGCCGCCGGCAATGCCCCGACCACCGGGGCCAATGTGCCATCAAGTGACAATTCCCCAAGCGCCGCATATCCATCAAGAGAATCAGAAGGGATGACCCCGATAGCGGCCATCAAGCCAAGGGCGATAGGCAAATCATAATGGCTGCCTTCTTTGGGTTGGTCCGCCGGGGCCAGATTGATCACCAGTCGTTTGGAAGGTAAAGCCAGCCCAATGGC
>JALWSB010000132.1 GCA_027080345.1 Robiginitomaculum sp.
GTGGTGATGGCATTGCCAAACGGCGTGTTCATGACAACAATACCGCGCGAAGTGGCCGCCTTGATATCGATATTATCGACACCAATACCGGCCCGGCCAATGACTTTGAGGTTTTTGGCCGCGGCAATAACATCGGCATCGGGCTTGGTCGCCGAGCGTACGGCCAGACCATCATAATCAGCAATAATGGCAATCAGCTCGTCTTTGGAAAGACCGGTTTTAACATCAACATCGACACCTTTATCGGTAAAAACCTGAACGGCGGCAGGCGACATTTTATCAGCAATAAGAACTTTGGGCATAGCGCCCTCCTTGAACAATATAAATCAGAATGAATGGAATACGGGTTTAGAGACCGCGCGCCGCGCAGATCTTGGCGAAGGCCCAGTCCAGCCAGGGCATCAGCGCTTTGACGTCCTCAGCCTCGATCGTTGCGCCGCACCATATGCGCAGACCCGGCGGCGCATCGCGGTAACCGCCAATGTCCAACGCCGCCCCTTCATCCATTAAAAGAGCTGCCATATCTTTGGCAAAGGCGGCTTGTTCCGCATCATCAAGGGCGAGAATACGCGGATCGGTGATCTTGAGACATACGCCGGTGTTTGAACGGTTTTTTTCCTCTGCGCATAAAAAATTCACCCAGCCGGTTTTACCAACCCAGTCAGAGATAATCGCCAGATTGGCGTCCGCCCGCGCAAACAAGGCGTCAAGCCCGCCAATATCTCTGGCCCAGCTCAAGGCATCAAGATAATCTTCCAGCGCCAGCAGTGAAGGGGTGTTGATGGTCGCCCCCTCGAATATGCCTTCGATCAGTTTGCCGCCCTTGGTCAGACGAAAAATCTTTGGCAAGGGCCAGGGCGGCGTATAGCTTTCCAGCCGCTCTACCGCCCGTGGTGAGAGGATCAACATGCCGTGCGCGGCCTCGCCGCCAAGAACCTTTTGCCAGGAATATGTCACCACATCGAGCTTGGGCCAATCGAGCTTTTGCGCAAAAGCTGCCGAGGTGGCATCGCACAGCGTCAAACCCTCGCGGTCCGCCGCAATCCAGTTGGCATCAGGGACACGAACCCCGGATGTGGTGCCATTCCAGGTGAACACAATATCGGCATCGCGGCGCACCATTCCAAGGTCTGGCAAATGCCCGTAAGGGGCGTCCAGAAGCCGCATATCATCAAGTTTGAGCTGCGCTTTAATATCGGCCGCCCAGCCTTTGCCAAAGCTTTCCCAAACAAGAACATCGACCGGGCGGGCGCCCAAAAGCGACCACATGGCCATTTCCATGGCCCCGGTGTCGGATGCGGGCACAATGCCGATACGATAATCATCAGGAACGCCCAAAAGGGTGCGCGTTTCATCAATGGCCTGGCGCAGGCGCGCTTTGCCCGGTTTTGAGCGGTGTGAGCGGCCCAAAAGGGCGTTTTTAATGGCGGCGGGGGTCCATCCGGGGCGCTTTTTGCAGGGCCCGGACGAAAAACGTGGATCAGCCGGGCGCAATGCCGGCCGCAAAAGGTCTGTCATGTTGTACTCCTATCCTTACAGACAGGCGCGCATCGTTGGGGATGCGTGGCCCACCGCGCACATAGGGCCTCTGGCGCTTTCGATCAAGCGCTAAATCACATTTCCTCAGATAATTTATGTTTGACAGCCCTGCATTGGCGGGCCACATGACCCCATGAACACTGAACCTGTCGCCAAAGCCAACAGCGCCCATCACAGTTTTTATGACTGGTCGCGCCTGTTAATTCTGGTCCTCTTGTGGGGCACGGCCTTTGCGCTTCTTAAAACCGCCGTTAGCGAAATCCCCCCGGCAACGGTGGTCATGGGGCGGTTGTGGATTGGCGCGGTCATGCTGTTGATCTGGGTAAAATTCAGGGGCTATGCCATGCCGCGCCTGATCTCTTCAAAAGAAAAACCCATGGACCGCCTATGGCTGTGGTTTATGGTTTTGGGCATTACCGGCGGCACGGTGCCTTTTGCGTTGATTTCCTGGGGCCAGAAAAGCCTTGATTCGGCGCTGGTCGGCATTCTCATGGCGATTATGCCGCTGGCCACGGTGGCCATGGCGCACTTTTTTGTTGCTGGCGAAAAAATGAATGTGCGCAAGCTCATCGGGTTCACCATCGGGTTTATCGGCGTTGTGGTGCTGATGGGACCGGCGGCCCTGCGCGGCCTTGGCGGCCATACATTTATTGCGCAGATTGCGGTTATCCTGGGCGCGCTTTTTTATGCGGTGCAAACCATTATTGCCCGCAATATGCCACCCGTGCGTCCGTCTGTGGCGGCGGCCGGGCTGTTGATTTGCGCCGCCTTGGTTATCACGCCTTTCGGGCTTTATGCGGCGATGGATATGCCTATCCCCGGCCTTGGCGCGCAAGTGTCGGTATTGGGTCTGGGTCTGGGGGCCACCGGCCTTGGGGGGATATTGCTTATGGCGGTTATACGCGATGCCGGGCCAAGCTTTTTGTCCCTGTCCAATTATCTCATGCCATTGGTGGCGGTTTTTGTCGGCATTTCCATTGGCGAACATCTGGGCCTGAATGTATGGATAGCCCTTTTCATTATCCTTACGGGGCTGGTTCTGGCGGGGTTTCGGAGTAAGTCATCATGAACACCAAGCCCTCTGACCTTCTGGACCTTACTGGCCGCACTGCCCTTGTCACCGGGGCCAGCGGCACTATTGGCGGCGCTATTGCCAAGGTGCTCGCCGGGGCGGGGGCGGCGGTTCTGGTGCATTACCATAATGACGAAGCGGGGGCCAAAGCGGTATATGAGACAATTATCGCCTCTGGCGGCGCGGCCTATTTATGCCAGTTCGATCTGGCTTCGGATGCGCAGCGCGCGGACGGTTTTGCGCTGGTGGCGCAAAAAACCGGCGGCATTGATATTCTGGTCAATAATGCCGCTATCCAGCCGGTGCAGGCGCTGGGCAGCATGGATGACAAGGATTGGCGCGCCCTGTTTGCGGTCAATCTCGATGCCGCCGCCTCGCTTACCCGGCAGATGGCCCGCGCCCTTATTGCGCGGCAAAGCGGCGGTGCGGTTATCAATATCGCCTCGATAGAGGGCCTCTCCCCGGCGGCGGGCCATGCGCATTATGCCGCGGCCAAGGCCGCGCTGATCCAGTTTACCCGCGCTGCGGCGCTGGAATATGGGGCGCATGATATTCGCGTTAACGCCATCAGCCCGGGATTGATCGACCGCGATGGTCTTATTTCTGACTGGCCCGAAGGGGTGGCCCGCTGGCAGGAAAAAGTACCGCTTGGGCGGATGGGCACGCCGCAGGATGTGGCCAATGCGGCGCTGTTTTTGGCATCGCCAATGAGCGCATGGATCAGCGGCGAAAATTTGGTTGTCGATGGCGGTATGATGAGCACATCGCACTGGTAGAGGACGTAATATGGATAATCTGGATACCCGCCGCGCCATTATTGAAGCGTGCCTTGCCATGAATAAAAGCCGGATCAACCAAGGCACATCGGGCAATATCAGTGTGCGCTGTGATGGCGGGCTGCTGATCACCCCATTGGGCATGCCGTATGATCTGATGCAGCCACAAGACATTGTGTTTTTATCGGATGATGGCGCGGTGCTTGATGGGGGGAAGCCCTCATCGGAATGGCAGTTTCATTGCGCAGTAATGAAGGCGCGGCCAGACAAGGGCGCGATGGTACACACCCATGCGCCGTTTTGCACCATGCTGGCGATTCACCAAAAGCCTATCCCGGCGGTGCATTATATGGTTGCCGCCGCTGGCGGGCATGACATCCCGTGTACGCCTTATGCGGTATTTGGCTCAAAGGCATTGTCGGACCATGTGGTGCGCGCCCTGACCAATCGCGATGCCTGTCTGATGGCGCATCATGGCATGATCGCCATTGGCGCGGATTTGCCCGCCGCCATGGCGCTGGCGATCGAGGTCGAGGCCCTGGCCCGCCAGTATCACGGCGCCTTGCAGATCGGCACGCCAGAGGTTTTATCGCCCGAAGAGATGGACAAGGTCAGCGAAAAAATGCGCACCTATGGGTATGCCGGGCGGGGAAAAACCAAAGAATAGACCATGCCCAAACGCCCTTGCGTCTATATGCTGGCCAGCGCACCAAATGGCACGCTTTATACCGGTGTGACCAGTGATTTACCAAAGCGCGTGTGGGAACACAAAGAGGGTGTGGCCGATGGCTTTACCAAAAAACACGGCGTTAAAATGCTGGTTTATTATGAAATGTTTGACACCATGAAAGCGGCCATTGCCCGCGAAAAACAAATAAAAAACTGGAAGCGGGACTGGAAAATAAACCACATCATCAAAGACAACCCAAACTGGCTTGATCTTTATGACGAGATTTGTAGGTGAAGCCCCGCCGTCATACCGGCGAAAGGTTTTTTCAGACCAGACTCCAGCCCCACCCCACACACCGCCGTCATTGCGGCGAAGGCCGCAATCCATCTTGAGGCATCAAAATAGACCCCGGCCTTTCGCCGGGGTGACGGCGGTGAGAGGTTGGAATCGACGAATACACTTCCTTATCCTATAGTAGCGCTCCAGTTTGCAGGAACGTTTAAGAGGGTAATGTGGATTTCAGTTGGGTTATAAAATGCCTTAAACTCGCCTCAAATACTCTGCTGGGAGTTTTTATCCTGGCAGGTATTATTTTATTCATTCCAACTAAATTTGCTGAAATTTTGGACGTGAATCAGATCAGAGAAACCTCTAGGCCATGGATTAGCCTCGCCTTTCTTTCTTCTGGTGCGTTATTGACTGGCAATTTAATATTCAACGGATTTAATTGGTTTAGAAGTTGGAGCAATGCCCGCAAACATTGGGTATTAATTAAAAAATATTTGGCGGATCTAACATCTGAAGAGAAGATTGTTCTCAGAAAATTTATTTTTGAAAAAACTAAAACCAATCGCTTGTCTTTTAACGATGGTGTCGTGCAGTGCTTGGAGCATAATGATATAATATACACCATAGCAGAGGCAGGGGTTTATGGTAACGTAGTGTACAATATACGGCCTCAGGTATGGCGATATCTTAATAAAAATAAACAGTTACTAAATATCAATGAGAAAAATTCCCCACCATAAAATATCCACCGAAACCGTCACCCCCGGCCCTCGCTTTCGCAAGGGTAAACTGGCCGGGGTCTATTTTGATGCCTCAAGGTGGATACCGGCCTGCGCCGGTATGACGCTGACGGTTAGCCGGAAGATTCACAAAAGAAACCTGATTAATAGCCACAACCGTCACCCCGGCCTTTCGCCGGGGTGACGCGGAGGTAAGTGTCGGGGTGGTGCTGGGACGAGTGCCGGGTTACCTGTTCATCCGGTTTTCAATCAGATCATCAACCACCGCCGGTTCGGCCAATGTCGAGGTGTCGCCAAGATTGGCATAATCGTTTTCGGCGATTTTGCGCAAAATCCGGCGCATGATTTTGCCCGAGCGGGTTTTGGGCAGGCCGGGGGCAAATTGCAGCAGGTCCGGTGTGGCGATGGGGCCGATCTCGGTGCGCACATGCCCGCGCAATTCGCTTCGCAATTCGTCCGACGGTTCATACCCGGCCATCAAGGAGACATAGACATAGATGCCCTGGCCCTTGATATCGTGCGGATAGCCGACCACTGCGGCTTCGGACACGGCCGGGTGGGAAACCAGCGCGCTTTCGACCTCGGCGGTACCCATGCGGTGGCCCGAAACGTTGAGAACATCATCGACCCGCCCGGTAATCCAGTAATAGCCGTCTTCATCGCGCCGACAGCCATCGCCGGTAAAATAAAGCCCCGGATAGGTGATAAAATAGGTATCGATAAAGCGTTGGTGATCGCCATAAACCGTGCGCATCTGCCCCGGCCATGAGCCGGCAATGCACAGATTGCCCGATGTCGCCCCTTCCAGCACCTTGCCATCCGCATCAACCAACACGGGCTTGATGCCAAAAAACGGCCGCGTGGCGGAGCCTGGTTTCAGCGCCGTGGCACCGGGCAATGGCGTAATCATAATGCCGCCGGTTTCGGTCTGCCACCAGGTATCAACGATGGGGCAGCGTTTTTCGCCCACCACTTCATAATACCAGTCCCAGGCCTCGGGGTTGATCGGCTCGCCGACCGTGCCCAAAAGGCGCAAAGACGACCGATCGGTCTTTTTGACAAATTCATCACCGGCCCCCATCAAAGCGCGAATGGCGGTGGGGGCGGTATAGATGATATTAACCTTATGCTTGTCGCAGACCTGCCAGAAGCGTGAAGCGTCCGGGTAATTGGGCACGCCTTCAAACATCAAGGTGGTGGCCCCATTGGCCAGCGGGCCGTAAACGATATAGCTGTGGCCGGTAACCCAGCCGACATCGGCGGTGCACCAGTAAATATCCCCGTCATGATAATCAAACACATATTGATGTGTCAGCGCCGCATAAACGAGATAACCGCCGCAGGTGTGCAAAACCCCCTTGGGCTTGCCGGTCGAGCCGGAGGTATAAAGAATAAACAACGGGTCTTCGGCGTTCATTGGCTGCGCCGGGCACTCAGCCGATACCGCTTTGGCGGCGTCTTCATAAACCACATCGCGGCCCGCTTTCATGGGTACAGCGGCGCCGGTACGGGTCACGGTGATGACCGTATCGACATCCGGGCATTTTTCCAAAGCCTTATCCACATTGACTTTTAAAGGAATGGTTTTACCGCCGCGTAAGCCCTCGTCGGCGGTGATGATGCATGTGGAGGTGCAATCAAGAATGCGCCCGGCCAGCGCTTCGGGGGAAAAGCCGCCAAACACCACCGAATGCACCGCGCCAATGCGCGCGCAGGCCAGCATGGCATAAGCCGCCTCAGCCACCATGGGCATATAGATGGTCACCCGGTCGCCCTTTTTAACGCCCCGGCTTTTCAGCACATTGGCAAAGCGGCAAACCTGCGCGTGCAGTTCTTTATAGCTGATATGTTTGGCAATGTCCGGGTCGTCACCTTCCCAGATAATGGCGGTTTGATCGCCGCGCGTTTCCAGATGCCGGTCAATGCAATTATGCGTAACGTTCAAAACCCCGTCCGCATACCAGCGCACATGCAAATCGTCCGCAGCAAAGCTGCAATCAGAAACTTCCGTAAAAGGCGTAAACCAGTCAAGGCGCATGCCGGCCTGCGTCCAGAACACATCGGGGTTTTCAATGCTGGCTTTATATAGCCGCTCATACTGTGCATTGTCCGCATAGGCTTTTTGCGCCCATTGCGCCGGTACGGGATAGGTTTTGCTGTCCATAGTCGCCCTCACTGGTTTTGTTTGCGCCAATGTTCCAGTCATGAGAGACTTAGGCAAGTCTTAAGGGGTGAACCATAATGAAAAATGCTGTCTATATTCTTTTGGCCTTTGCCATTCCGGCGCTTGCCGGGTGTCAGGATAAAAGCAAGGATTTACCATCGGCAGGCGATATTATTGCGCACCTGCCAAAAGCGCTAGGCAATAATGCGGTGGCGATGGTCGGCGATACGGCCTATTCCTTTGCCGGGCTTTACGGAGGCAAAAGCTGGCGCGATGTGACCGCCGCCGCCTATGCTTGCGCGCTGGATAAAGGCACCTGCCGCGCGCTCGCGCCTTTGCCTGACGGGGTTGGGCGACTGGCGGCGACAGCCGTGACGGTTCACGGCAAAATTTACATTTTTGGCGGTTATAGCGTGGCCGAGGATGGGGCGGAAAAATCCATGCCTGAAGTGTGGATATTTGACCCCAAAAGCGAAACCTATACCCGCGCCGCAGATATGCCTCTGCCGGTAGATGACAGCGTCGCGCTCACTTATCAGGACCGTTATGTCTATCTCGTCTCGGGCTGGCACGATCATGATAATGTGGCCGCCGTGCAGGTGCTGGATACGCACGAAAACCGCTGGTTTTCCGCCACTGATTATCCTGGCGCGCCGGTGTTTGGCCATGCCGGGGCGCGCGTTGGCTCTCAATTGCTGATTTGCGGCGGGGTCAAAGTGGTGCCGCCAATCGCGCCGCAAAAACGGCGCAGCTTTGCCCTTTCCACAAGCTGTTGGCGCGGGCAGATCAGCGATGATGCGCATATCATAAACTGGACCAAAGCGGGCGATACGGCTCCCGGCGCGGCCTATCGGCGCGCCGCGTTTGGCCTGCCGAACGGTGAAATGGTGTTTTATGGCGGTACGCTAACCCCTTATAATTACAACGGCATTGGCTATAATGGCGATCCTTCCATGCCTATACCCCGCATGGATATTGCCCGGCTTTCTGATAATGGCCAAATAGAGTGGCGTACGGCCCCCGCACCGCCTGGCATGGATTATCGCGGCGCAGGATTGTGGCAAAACGCGCTCATCACCCTTGGCGGCATGGACGAAAACCAACAGGTGGTGGACCGGGTCCAAAGGCTCAGACTGCCCTTTTCGCAATAAGGGCTTTGCCGGTTTTGATAAACGCGGCAAAAAAATCTTCGATATCCTTATGCCCCACCGTATCACTGGCGATAAGAAGGCGAATGGCGGTCTGGCCATTAATGGTTCCGGTGCCGACCATGGCGGTGCCGCTTTCATAAAGGGTTTTGCGGATGGCCGCGTTAAGGGCGTTCACATCAATACCGTCCGGGGCGCAAAAGCGAAAATTGATATTAAAGCTGGTGCGCGGGGCCAAAAGCTCCAATTGCGGGGCATTTTCAACAAGATTTTGCGCAAAAATCGCCTTTTCCAACAGCGCCTTTATGCGCGCCACAAACCCGGCCCGGCCATAAAATTTCCACGCCAGGAAGAGTTTTAACACGTCCGTATGGCGCCCGCATTGCAGGGAAAACGCCCCAAGGTCGGCCGGGCGCTGATTGTCTTTGCCCCTGAAAATATAATCATCATTGCCGCTGGTAATGGTGTCCTGGAAAATATCAATGCCCTTTCCCTTTCGTCCATTCAGAAGAAGAAAATTACAAATCATCGGAATGCCGTGCATTTTGTGAAAATCAAAAGTAAAAGAATCCACGTCCTCAAGGCCGGGCAAAAACGTGTTTTTAAGGGCCTGGTCCAAAAATACAGTCCCCCCCCAGGCGCCATCCACATGCACCCAAAAATCAGTGTCGCAGTGTGCGCGCAAGGCACATATACGCGCCACCGGGTCATAAGCCCCGCGCATGGTTGTGGCGGCGGTGGCGGCGACAAAAAACGGTATTTTTCCCGCCGACCGGGCGGCATTGATTGCGCTTTCAAGGGCGTCCATATCCATCTGGCCACGTCCATCAAGGGCGACTTTGATAACGTTTTGCGTGCCGATGCCCAGCACGTTCGCCGCCTTGTCCATCGAATAATGCGCCTCGGCATTGACAAAGGCGACCAGCTCCGGCGCGCCGCGCAGGCCCTTTGTCTTGGCGGTTTTTATGGCCATATTGCGCGCCGCCATCATGGCCACCAGATTGCCATTGGACGAGCCGGTGGTCATTTGCCCTTCGCCATCTTCAAAGCCGGCCAGAGCGAGAAATTCATCAATCAGGTATTTTTCCATCTCCGTTGAGACCGGCGCGGATTCAAACGTACAGGCGGAAGTGTGGGCAATGGTGCTGATAATCTCGCCAATCATGGCCGGCATATTGGCATCGACCCACATGCGGTTCCAAAATTGCGGGTGGCCGGTTTTCACCGAATAGTGCAGGTATTTTTCAACCCAGGCAAAAAGCGCCTGATAATCTTCGGGGGCATCCTTATGCCCAAGGTCCAGTTTTTCACGCAATTGCTCCGGGGGATGATAATTGACGACCGGCCCGGCTTTTATATCCGCCCGATATGTTGTGATCACATCAAACAGCTGAGAAAGAATCTGCGCGTCATTCATATCTTGCTTATCCTTACGAGGGGCAATGATGAAAGCATAACGAACGGCGTGTGTTTGGAAAGCCGCCGGGCCAGCAAAGCGCACGATTCGCCTTGTGATTGTGCTTGTGCTAGCCTCCCTTTACGGGGAGTTCGGGGTGAACAAACGCAATGATGCCCGCATTTTGCGTGGTGACGCATGGCGTCATGCGCGCGGCGCGGCAGACAAAAAGCACAAGGCCGGACAAAAGGCCAGGATTATTTATGCCAGCGCTGCGCAAACGCGCCGCGCGGCCGGGCGCTTGCGCCATACTGACCCTTTGGCCAGCGCCGCCATCGGCATTACCCGGGCGCAAAAAACGGCGCTTGGTGGCGCGCTGGTTTTTACCCTTGGCATTTTTTCACTGGCCCCGTCCCTTGGCCTCACTTTTGTGCATCATGCGTTGTGGCTGTTTTTTGCCAGCCTTGTTGTTTTTCGCTTTTCAAGTGTTTTTATTGGCCAGACCCGCCCTCCTGATCCGCCCGCCGGTGATGATATTGTGCCGGTGTATTCCATACTGATTGCGCTTTATCATGAAGCGACCGTATTGCCGGATCTGTTCCGGGCGATAGAGGCGCTGGATTATCCCCGATCACGGCTTGATGTAAAATTGCTGCTCGAGGCCGATGATCATGAAACCATCAAGGCCGCCAAGGATATTATCAGCGGCGCGCATTGGCAGATTATTATTGTGCCCCCCATCGGCCCGCAAACCAAACCCAAAGCGCTGAATGTCGGTCTGGCCCGGGCCTGGGGGTCGCATGTGGTGATTTATGATGCCGAGGACCGCCCGCACCCGCAACAATTGCGTCATGCCCTGGCGGCATTTTCGCGCGATACGGCGCGTAAACTGGGCTGTGTACAGGCCCCTTTGGATATTTATAACGCGCAAACAAACTGGCTAAGCCGCCAGTTCGCGCTTGAATATGCCACCCATTTTCACCTCGTTTTACCGGCTCTGGCGCGCCTTGGCCTGCCGTTTCCCCTGGGTGGCACCAGCAATCATTTTCGCACTTTGCCGCTACGTTCAGTCGGCGGCTGGGACCCTTATAATGTTACCGAAGATGCGGATCTTGGGTTTCGGCTTTCCGCCCATGGCTGGCAGAGCACTGTCATCGCGCCCCCAACGTTTGAGGAGGCCCCCACGGCCCTGCCCGGCTGGCTGGGGCAGCGCTCGCGCTGGCTGAAAGGGTATTTGCAAACCTTAAGTGTGCAGACGCGCCGCCCGGCGCAAAACCGCCGCGCCATCGGGGCGTTCTCTTTGCTGTTCAGCCTTGGTGCTGCGGCGCTGACGGCGCTTGGAAACGGGGCGGTATTGCTGACCCTCCTGACGCTTGTTGCATGTGCGCCCTGGTTCGGGTTTTCCCTCTCCATGGCTGATGCCGGTCTGGCATTGGGCGGTTTTGGCGTTGGTATTTTTACCTTGATTGTCGGGGCCAGGCGGGCCGGTATAGGCTATGGTGCAGCGGATATTATCAGCCTGCCCTTTTACTGGGCCTTGCAAAGTATCGCTATGGTCATGGCCGTGCGTGATTTAATCACCCGGCCGTTTCACTGGGTAAAAACAACCCATGGAGAGAAGAGCTCAAATGGCCGATAAAGACAAACAAGAGCCCATTAATTTTGCCGCATTACAAAAGCTGTGGCTGACCTGATGGCGCTTGGCGCCGCCGCTTGATCTCTGGGTTAAACGCGATGTCTTTACCCGCAACATGTTCGGGTTGGCCATCATCCCCTTTGCTGCGCGGCGGGGTATTTGTCTTTTCCTGAACCGCCTGTTCTGTCTCTTACACATAAATTGTGCCGCGCAGATAAACCCGCGCCCCGCCGCCAAGATGCACGCGATCGCCGCGCACATCAATATCAATAAAGCCGCCCCGGGGGGAGGCCTGCCAGGCTTTCATCCGCGTCTTGCCCAAATGTTTTGCCCAATAAGGAGAAATATAAGTCAGCGCCGAGCCGGTGACCGGGTCTTCATCAACACCGACACCGGGGGCAAAAAACCGCAAGACAAAATCAACATCGCCATCCCCCGGCGCGCACACAACCAGTTCATCACAGGCATGCGCCAAATGCGCCGCCGCCAGGGCCTTGCGCGGATCGAGGGTGCGCACCGCCTGTTCATTGTGTAACACCACAAAAGGATAGGTGCTGATCGCGCTGGCCATAATCGGTACACCCAGCGCCTGCGCCGCTTTGGCTGGCATGGCCCAGTTTTGCGGCGCCCCGGCGGGCAGATCGATAACAAAGCCCGCCCCTTCACGGCGCACGGTTAACGGGCCGCTTTTGGTGGTAAAGCGCACCGTCTCCAAATGCGGATGGATATGCGTCATAATCGCCGCCCCGGAGGCAAAGGTGGCATGGCCGCACAGGGGCACTTCACAGGCCGGTGTAAACCAGCGCAAATGCCAATGGGCCGGGTCGTCCGTTGGTACGATAAAGGCGGTTTCTGCCAGATTGTTTTCCATGGCAATATTTTGCATCAAAGCCTCATCCAGCCAGCTTTCAAGCGGCACAACCGCCGCCGGATTGCCGCTGAACGGCGCATCAGCGAATGCGTCAATCTGATAAATATCGCGTTTCATGGGCGCTCCTCATCTATGCCGCCAGTCATGGTCCAGCGGGCCATTGCCGCCCCCAAAGCCGGGGGCATTTTTAATGGCCCCGTGCACATAGGTGCGGGCCTGACGCACCGCATCGTTCAGGCCAAGGCCTTGCGCCAGAAAAACCGCAATGGCGGTGGCCAGTGTGCAGCCGGTGCCGTGGGTGTGGCGGGTATTGATGCGTTTGCTTTCAAATACCGCTTCGCCATGGTGCCAAAGCAAAATATCGTGAATTTTCTCCCCGGGCACATGCCCGCCTTTGACCAGCACCGCTTCCGGCCCCAGCGCCAGAATAATTTGCGCCGCGCGGCGCATGTCGGCAAGGCTGGTGACGGGTATACCGCTGAGCCGCGCCGCTTCATCACTATTGGGCGTGACGAGTTTGGCCATGGGGATCAGGCGGCTGCGCAAAACCGCAACGCCGTCTTCATCCAGCAGTGCGCCGCCGCGCGTTGCCTGCATAACCGTATCCAGAACCATTGGAATTTTGACGCCGGTCAATGTGTCGGCGACAATTCCGGCGACAAATGCATTGCCCAACATGCCGATCTTGATCGCGTCCACGCCAATATCATCAATGATTGTACGGATTTGCGCCCGCACCATGTCCGGCGCGAGGACCTCTATATGCGCGATGTTTTTGGTGTTTTGTATGGTCATGGCGGTGATCGCGCTCATGCCATAAGCACCAAGCGCGGCCATGGTTTTCAGGTCCGCCTGCACCCCGGCACCGCCGCTGCAATCTGATCCGGCAATGCTGAGCACACGGGCAGGGGGGGGCTTTTTAGTGCGCATGTGCATCCTCGATGGCCCGCCAGACGGTCAAGGCCTGCACGGTTTCAAACACATCATGCACACGCACTATGGCGGCCCCGGCCTGCGCCGCGATCATGGCGGCGGCCAGTGAGCCGCCAAGGCGCTGGTCGGTGTCTGCGCCGGGGGTGAGCCTTTCGATAAAGCGTTTGCGCGAGGCCCCGAAAACCAGCGGCGCGTCACAGGTTTTTATCAAGGTCGGCAAATGGCGCATCAAAGCCAGATTGTCCGCAAGCCGTTTGCCAAAGCCGATGCCCGGATCGATATATATTTTATCTGTCGCCAGCCCGGCCCGGCGCGCGGCTTTTATGCGATCAAGCAAAAATGTCGCCACCTCGGCGACGACATCGTCATAATGCGGTTTGTCCTGCATGGTGCCCGGCGTGCCTTGCATATGCATGAGGATCACCGGCACGCCAAGTTTTGCCGCCACCGCCGGGGCCTCTTCATCAAAGCGCAGGGCGCTGACATCATTCCACAGCCCCGCTCCGGCCCGGACCGCCGCTGCGGCCACTTCTGGTTTCATCGTATCGATGCTGATCAGAATATCGGTTTCGTTATGCAAGCTTTCGATGAGCGGCAAGACCCGGTCGATTTCTTCTTGCGGGCTGACGGAGCTGGCACCCGGGCGGGTGCTTTCACCGCCAATATCAATAATATCGGCCCCGGCGGCTATCAAGGCGCGCGCATGGTCGCGCGCTGCCGTGCTGCGCTGGTAGCGTCCGCCATCGGAAAAACTGTCCGGTGTGGTGTTGACAATACCCATGACCAGCGGGCGGGTTTTGGCGTCAACAAGCGGGAATGAAGGGGGCATGAATGTACCGGGCCTAGCGTAAAATAGCTGCCATATTACCCCCGTCAACGGTGGTGACACTGGCGGTGGTTTTCAGCGCCATGGCCTGATGCACAAAGGCTTGGGCAACATCGTCGGCGGTGACCTCGACGCCCAGCAAATTGCCGCTCATATAATCGGTTTCTGACAGGCCTCTGGCCTTTGCCCGCTCTGATACCATGGTTTCATCCAGAAGGCCGGAGCGTATGCGATCTGCATTGACGGCATTGGCACGTATGCCATGACGGCCCAGCTCCAGCGCATATTGACGTGAGAGGAACAAGGTGGCCGCCTTGGGCAGGCCATAGGCACCAAAGTCTGCCCCCGGATTGATCGCCTGTTTGGAGGCATTAAAGAGCAGCACCCCGCCTGTGCCTTGCGCAACCATGACCGCGCTGGCCTCTTGGGCGATGCGCTGATGAGCAAAGAAATTCAGCTCGAAACTGCGCCGCAATGTCGCCTCGTCAAGGGTGTCAATAGCCCCGGTAAAAGCCGCCCCGGCATTGGAGACAACAATATCCACCCCGCCAAAATGACGCACAATGCGCGCAAAAGCAGCCTCAATTGATGCCTTGTCGGTCACGTCGCAGACAAGGCCCAGCGCCTGCGGGCTGATGCTTGATGCCGCAGCGGTGACGGATTCCTCATCCAGATCAAGCAGCGCCACTTCGGCCCCGTTCCGGGCCATGGCCTGCGCCGTAGCCAGGCCTATGGCCCCGGCCCCGCCGGTAATGACCGCCACCTGCCGGGCCAGCGGCAATGCCTTGCCCCGGCCCAGCTTGGCCTGTTCCAGTGACCAGTATTCCATGGCAAAAAGATCGGCGTCGGGCAAAGGCTCGAAACGGCCGAGCCGTTCGGCCATGCGCACGGTGGCAAGATTGTTTTCAATCAGATCGGCAGCAATATCGGCGGCCTTTTTGCTGGCCCCGACACCGACAATGCCCAGACCCGGCAGAAGTATGGCGCGCGGTAGCGGGTCGAGCATTTGCCGTGTGCCGTCAAGCATTTTGTCATTGGTTTCAAAATACTGCCGGTAAGCCGCCTCCCATTCCTTGATGCGCTTTTCGGCGGCCTTGCCGTATCCGGCAAGGTCATCAGCGCGGGCCGGTGGCAGTATGAGCGGCTGTTTCTTGATGCGGATGATATGATCGGGTGTAACCACGCCGCGCCAGGCCTGCTTCTCCAGATTATCCTGATCGACCCATGCGCGCACAGCCTCATTCGTGCGAAAGCTGAGCACCCAGCGCTGCCAGTCGCCCTTTCCATTTTGTCGGGACAGGGCCCCGCGCAGGCGCGGCGCGACCTGCGCAAAGGTGGCCGGGTTCTTTGGCAGGGCCGCTTTGGTCAGTGATTTTGCCGGTGTACGCTCTATGTGCTTTTCAGCGCGGCTGACCATATCTATCATATTGTCATAGGCCTGGCGGGCGGTTTCGCCAAAGGTAAAAATACCGTGCTTGTGCAGGATCAGCCCCTTGACGCCGGGCGTTTTGCGCCATGTGGTCGCCGCCAGTTTTGCCAGACCAAAACCTGGCATGACATAAGGGATTATAGCCATGTCTTCGCCAAAGACATCGGCGCAAATGGCCTCGCCATCAGGCTGGTCTGACAAGGCCAATATGGCGCTGGCATGGGCATGGTCGATATAGGTGTGCGGCAAAAAAGCGTGCAGCAGGGTTTCTACCGACGGGTTGGGGGATGACTGGTCCAATAGATTGGCGCGTTGATAGCTAACCATGCTTTCATCATCAAGAGCGTCCAGTTGTTCCAGCGCCTGTAGTGGTGCCAGCCGCACAGCAGGCAGACCTTGTGGCTCTATTTGTGCCATGTCCCAGCCAGAGCCTTTGACGCACAGCACATCAACAGGCTCACCGAATATGTCTGTCGCCGTACTCTTTACCGAGGTATTGCCGCCGCCATGCAGAACCAGCGCGGGATTGCGCCCCAAAAGCCGTGTCGAATACACCCGAAGCGCCA
>JALWSB010000133.1 GCA_027080345.1 Robiginitomaculum sp.
GGGCCTGTTGATCAAGCCGGGCCACAAGGGTTTGCGCGCCGGTTTTATGATTTTCTTGCGCAACCAGATGCCCATGACGGCAAATCCACGGCAGGACGCTGCCCTCCTCCGCCGGCACCTTGATGCGTACCTGAATGGCCTGGGCGTTCAGCATGTCTTCGATACGGTGCAATAAAGGCGTAAGCCCTTCTACCCCTTCCAACGCCGAAACCAGAGCCGGTTCGGGGGTTTGCGAGCGCATTTTATTGCGCACTGAATTGGCCTCATCCCTGGAGAGTAAATCAGCCTTGTTCCAGACCTCCAAAACCGGCACATGGGCGGCGCGTTGGCTCATAATATTGGTTAGAATGCTATCGACGCTTTGCTTTTGCCCGGCGCTTTGCGGGGCGGCAATATCGCGCACGTGCAAAATCAGATCGGCCTCGGCGACATCCTCCAAAGTGGCGTGAAAAGCGGCGATCAACTCGGTCGGCAAATCAGTAATAAAACCAACCGTATCGGAAAGGATGACCTCTCGCCCCCCGGGCAGTATGATGGTGCGCATGGTGGTGTCGAGGGTGGCAAAAAGCATGTCTTCAACAAACACCCCTGCCCCGCACAAGGCATTGAACAAGGTCGATTTACCGGCATTGGTGTAACCGGCCAGGGCCAGTGTCGGGATTTGCTTGCGGGCGCGCCCGGTGCGGTGCAATTGCCGGGTCCGGCGCACTTTATCAAGATCGCGGCGCAATGCCCCCATGCGTTGGTCAAGAAGACGCCGGTCGGTTTCAATCTGGCGCTCCCCCGGCCCGGCGAGAAAGCCCCGCCCGCCTCTTTGCCGCTCAAGGTGTGTCCAGGTGCGCACAAGGCGCGAACGTTCATAACTCAGCCGCGCCAATTCTACCTGCAAACGGCCCTCGCGCGAGCGCGCCCGTAAAGAGAATATCTCAAGAATCAGGCCGGTCCGGTCGATCACCTTGGCATTGATATGCTTTTCCAAATTGCGCTGTTGCACCGGGCTGAGCGCGCTATCAATAATGACAACGTTGACACCTTGTTCGGCCACCGTGACCTTTAATGCATTGGCCTTGCCCGTACCGATATAAAGCCCCGGATGAATGCGCCGCAGCGGCAATAGCGCGGATGAAACCAGATCAAGATCGAGCGCATGCGCCAGATTTTCTGCTTCGGCCAGACGCAAGTCCTGATCGCCCCCCTGCTTTTGCATGGATGCAGGCAAAAGCGGAGCCAGCAAAATGGCTTTGGTTTTGGGAAGCGCCTGTTGTGATGCGTTCACGCGTCGCTTTCGCTATCCTCGGCCTCGAACATGGAGATCGGGGTCGATGGCATGATGGTTGAGATGGCCTGTTTGTAGACCAGTTGCGAATGTCCATCCCGGCGCAATAAAACGCAAAATGTATCGAACCAGGTCACAATGCCCTGTAGCTTGACGCCATTGACCAGAAAAATAGTCAAAGGGGTTTTTGTTTTACGCACTGTATTCAGAAATGTGTCCTGAAGGTTTTGCTTTTTTTCAGCAGCCATTTTTATATCTCCATTGTCGGGATCACACTGATTCTCGCAGCCCGCCTGCGCTTTGTTATATACATGCCCCTTATCGGCCTGCAAGTGGTGGTCAGGGGCCTGCATGCAAATAGGCATCGCGCAATTGTCTGGCAATCGGGCCGGGCGTGCCGGCGCCGATCGGCGCGCCATCAAGGCTGATGACCGGAATGACCACATTCGTAGCAGCGGTGATGAAGGCTTCGGCGGCCTCTTTTGCCTCGGCAAGGCTGAATGGACGTTCCTCGCACTCAAGCTGGTGCACGGCGGCCAGTTCACGGACTTTTGCCCGGGTGATACCACTCAGGATATTGGCTTTTAAATCCCGTGTTACCAACACACCGTCTTTGGTAACGATCCAGGCATTTGACGATGAGCCTTCTGTAACCAGCCCTTTTTCATCAACCATCCAGGCTTCGTAACCGCCTTTGTCACGCGCCGCCTGTTTTGCCAGAATATTGGGCAAAAGGGAGATGGATTTAATGTCGCAGCGGGCCCAGCGCTCGTCTTTCATGGAAATAATGGCGACACCGTTTTTTGCTGCCCTGGCCGCATTTTTCGGATTAACAGACTTTGCCGTTATGACGATAGATGGCGGTGTGTCCTTGGGAAAGCCATGGTCACGGGGCGCAACGCCGCGGGTGATCTGCAAATAAACCAGCCCGTTTTTAATACGGTTGCGGCGTATGATTTCTGCCAGAACAACCAATAAAGCGCGATCATCCATCGGTCGTTCAATACGCAATTCTCCAAGCGAGCGTGCCAAACGGCGCAAATGCCCCTCGCTATCGCACAAGCGCCCGTTTGCAACCGCCCAGACCTCGTAAACGCCATCGGAAAACTGATAACCTCTATCCTCTATATGAATGGCGGCGGCGCGGTGGGGTGTATAGGCCCCGTTAACATAGGCAAGTTTGGACATAGGTTTATTCTCCCCAGAATTCAGGCGAAAAAACGGCCAATGCGGCCAATATTTCAAAGCGACCCAAGGCCATAGCCGCACTTAAAGCCATTAATGAGGGCACAGGAAAGGACGAAAAATCCCCCGCTTTATCAACCCCATAGACAAAAGACGGTCCGGCGTTTGAAATAACCGCAACAGCGGCATTGGCGGCCTGGGTAAAGTCACTACCCCATGCGGCCAGAAACACCATAACCAGACCTAATGCCCCCGCATAGCCCAAAACATAAACCCAAAGCCCGGTAAAGGCCTCGCTTTTAATGGTCACGCCCCGAAACTTGACCGGCTGAACGGCCCCCGGATGGCTGAGGATGAAAAGTTCATTGGTTGAGCGGCGAAACAAGAGAATAAAGCGGATGATCTTGACCCCGCCTGCCGTAGACAGCGCCGCGCCACCGACCAGAACAATCGCCATGCTGACGATAAGCGGAAATGTTGCGCCCTGCCCGCTCAGCATAGGCGTTGCCGTGGTCGTAACCAAAGAAATGCTATCCAGAATAGCCGCCGAAAAATGCGTGCCGGTAAACCAGGCCAGCAAGGCACCGATCAGCACCATAACCAAAAGGCCGCGCGTTTCCAGATCGCGCAGATAACTGGCCCGCCGGTGCAAGGCATCCCAATGCAAGGCAAAACTTGTCGCCCCGATCAGCATGGCCGCTGCGCCAATAACAGCCCCCTTCATGCCGGCAATATCGCCGAGCACCGTGCCTTCTGGCATGGCCCCGCCAGTTGAAATGCTGCCCATTGTGCCAATTACGGCGGTAAAGGGCGCTGCCCCGACAGCCAGAAAAGCCAGAAAAAAAAGTACGGAAATAAAGAAGTATAAAAGCGCTATTTTTGTCGCCAGCGGGCCAATGCGGGTTGAAAGGCCGTCTTTTTCGGTTGTCAACAAGGCCGAACGATGCACCCCCGGCCCGGTCAGGTTTAACGGGGCCAACACACTCAAAGCCAGAACAATAGAGGCATAGCCGCCCATCCATTGCAAAGCGGCCCGCCAAAAAACAATACTCATATGCGCCCCTTCAAGCGCAATGACCTGCCCTCCCGTAGTGGTTAATTGCGCCATGGCCTCGGCATAGCTGCGTAAAAAACCGGCCTGCGGGGCCACCATGACAAAGGGAATGGCCGCCAGAACCGGGGAAAGCAGCCAGGCGGAAAACATAAAGCCAATGGCGCGGCGCGGCCCGACCTCTTTGTGCGTACCGCTGACCCCCAACCACATAATGGCAAACAGGGACAGCCCCAGCACAATCGTCAATAAATAGCCCTGAATGGCCATATATTCATGATTCGGCACAGCAATAAGCAGGGCGATAAACGCCAAAAACGCCAATGAGGCCGGAATAAGCGCCACCAATCGCCATAAATTATTCATGGCATCACCACCCATCTGGTGGCAGGCGGATTTTTACACATAATCAAGGCTGACCCGGAACATTTTTTCAACGTCCTTGACGGCATTTTTTTCCACAAACAAAATAACATGATCACCGGCCTTGATAACAAAATCGCCGGTTGGAAATTCCAGCGAATCGCCGCGCGAGATGGCCGCCACGCGTACACCGCCGGGGATATTCAATTCCCTGACCGCTTTGCCGACAAGTGGCGATGTGGCAAGGGCGATGGCTTCGATAACTTCGGCGGCGCCCTCCTCCACCGTTTGTACCGCAACAATCCGGCCCCGGCGCACCTGCCCCAAAATGGTTGAGATGGTTGTTTCACGTGGGTCGATAAAGACATCAATCCCCAATGGTTCTTTTAATAAATCCAGTGTGCGGTCATTGACCAGACACAAGGTGCGCCGCACGCCCGCTTCATTGGCCAGCCCTGCGGCCAGAACATTGACACGATCATCATTGCTCAGAAGAAGCGCTATATCCGCCTCGCGCACGCCGGCCTCGACAAGCGTTTGCCGGCTCAAGCCATCCCCGTGCAAAACGACCGTGCGTTTCAGCGTTAATGCCGCCTGTTCTGCGGTTTCTTTATCGCGCTCAATAATACGCACCCGAATGCCGGGCACCTCTTCCAATTGCTGCGCCACCTGCAAGCCAATATTGCCAGCGCCAATCATCACAACCTTGCGGCCACGATCCTCATTGCGTCCCAGAATATCCAGGGTTCGTTTGACGCGTTCGGTCTGCGCCACCACATAAATCTGGTCACCGCCCAAAATCTGGTCACTGCCCTTGGGCACAAACAACCGCCCCTCGCGCTTAACGCCAACAATCATCGCATGCAGATCAGGGAAAAGTTCTGTCAACTGGTTCAGCGCGGTATTGGCAACCGGGCAATCAGGCAGCAAACGCACCCCCAACAGCTTGATACGGCCATCGGCAAACGGCACGGTCATAAAGGCACCGGGCGTCGTCACCCGTTGCATAATCGTGCGGGCCACTTCAATTTCCGGGGAAATGACCACATCAATGGGCATGTTTTTATTGGCGAAAAGATCACGCCAGGCTTTTTCCAGATAGGCGTTGGCCCGGATTCGGGCGATTTTTGTGGTGACGCCAAATAGCGAATGCGCCACCTGACAGGCCACCATATTGACCTCATCAAGATGCGTCGCAGCGATCAGCATATCGGCCGTTTCAATGCCTGCCCGGACCAGCACATCCGGGTGGGCGCCATGGCCAACCAGGCCTTGAACATCCAGCTCGGTAGTGATCTGCTTGATCAATTCAGGGGAAATATCAATGACGGTGACATCATTGTTTTCTTCGGAAAGTTTGCTGGCAATGCCATGCCCGACCCGTCCGGCACCACAAATTATAACTTTCATGTGATTACACCACCATCCTTGATAATCCTTGTGGTTATATTCAAGGATTTAAGCTTGCGATGCAATGCCGAACGCTCCATGCCTATGAATGAGGCCGTGCGGGAAATATTGCCCCCAAAACGGCTGACCTGAACAATAAGGTATTCGCGCTCGAAAGCCAGTCGCGCATCGCGTAAAGGTAGCGAAACCAGCTTGTCGCTCCCCAAAGATGACGTGTTTTCCACCGTATTGAACTCGTCTGGCAAATGATTCAAATGCAGTGTTTCATCGGCCGCGCCGGACGCCAGAATCAACATGCGTTCAATATGGTTACGCAATTGGCGGACATTGCCGGGCCAGGGGCTGGCTTGCAAAAAGGCAACCACATCTTCGCCAATCGGGCGTTCAGGCACCCCCGATGACAGGCACAGCCGCCGGACAAAAAAATCAACAAGTTCAGGAATGTCCTCGCGGCGCTCATTAAGTGGCGGCACACGAACAGGGACCACATTAAGCCGATGATAGAGGTCTTCGCGCAAGCGGCCCTGTTCGATCAAAATACCCAGATCCTTGCTGGTTGAGCTGATGATCCGCACATCCACCTTGATATCGCCAGCACCGCCAACCCGGCGAAATTTCTGCGCCACAAGAAGACGCAATAACTTGCCTTGTGTATCCAAAGGCATATCCCCGACATCATCAATATAGAGCGTGCCCATATGCGCCTGTTCAAACAACCCGACCTTGGTTACATGCCCCTGCTCGTCTTCAGCACCAAATAATTCCAGCTCAACTGAATCAGCCGGCACAGATGCCGCATTTATGGTAACAAAGCGCCCTAACCGCCGCTCTGACTGGTCATGAATAGTCCGTGCCACCAGGGCTTTGCCCGCGCCCATCTGGCCATATAAAAGGACGCGGCTATTGGTTTTAGCGACTTTGGCCACTGCTGAACGCACCGTATTTATGGCCTGGGAAACCCCA
Organism: Robiginitomaculum sp.; assembly: GCA_027080345.1. Taxonomy (GTDB): domain Bacteria; phylum Pseudomonadota; class Alphaproteobacteria; order Caulobacterales; family Maricaulaceae; genus Robiginitomaculum_B. Next base: position 6,249 of record JALWSB010000133.1, read on the forward strand.
ATCAAAGAGGGCAAAGACGTTGACTGGGCGCGCAAGTTTTCATTTTCCTGTTTTAAGCGCGAGGTCTCAAGCGCCCGCGAGATAACAAGCAGCAAACGTTCACTGTTAAATGGCTTTTCAATAAAATCGTAGGCACCTTTGCGAATGGCCGACACCGCCGTTTCTATGGTGCCATGCCCAGAAATCAGAACCACTGGTAAATCAGGATCGATTTTTTTGACGTCTTCAAGAACGCCAATGCCATCCTGATCGCTGCCCTGCAACCAGACGTCCAGAATAACCAAGGCGGGTTTTCTTTGTTTGACTTCACGCAGGGCCGCGCCGGCATCTGCGGCCGTGCGGCAGACATAACCATCGTCTTCCAAAATACCGCTGACCAGTTCGCGGATATCTTCTTCATCATCAACAACCAGAATATCTGCTGACATTATGCGCTTCTCTCATGTTTTTCGGGATTATTCTGTTTTTTGCCCTCCGGCTTTATCGGAAAGGCCAGAAGGATAACAGCGCCGCTTTGGCCATCGCTGCGATCGAGCAATTCAAGGCGGCCGCCATGATCCTCCATAATACGGTTCACAATCGCCAGGCCCAGACCGGTACCTTTGCTGCGTGTTGTTATATATGGCTCCAGCAAACGCTCCCGCCCACGCAGGGGCCAGCCCGGGCCATTATCTATAATCTCGACAATGCCTTCATGGTCGTTATGGCGCACGCTGATGGTGACTTCACCCGTGTTGGCCTGTTTGTGTGTGCTGACGGCCTCGGCGGCATTTTTGATAACATTGACAATAGCTTGCGAAGACAAGCGTTCATCGCACCAGACCGTGATGGTTTGCGGCGGCATGGTGAAATTGAACTTGATATCGGGAAACGCCACGTGCTGGGTGAACACCGCATCCTTGACCAGCCTTCCTAAATCCACCTGACTGTTTTTGGGGACCGGCATGCGGGCAAAGGAAGAAAATTCGTCAATCATGCGGCCAATATCAGAAACCTGGCGGATAATGGTGTCGGTGCATTTATCAAAAATAGACCGATCCCCTTGTAATTGGTCCCTGTATTTGCGCCTTATCCGCTCAGCGGACAGCTGAATTGGCGTTAGCGGGTTTCTGATCTCATGGGCGATACGCCGCGCCACCTCACGCCAGGCAGCGCTTCTTTGCGCGGCAATGGCACGGCTCATATCGTCAAAGGTAATCACCGCCCCGCCGCTGGCCCGCGAACCTGATGTCACTACTTTGACGTTAAGAAAAATGGTATTGTCCGGATTATCAGTGTTTTCCGCACTTCCGGCATTTGGGCCAATTTCAACCTGTCCTTCGGCGCGGCCATTACCCGCCCTTTGGGCCTGAATAAACAGCTTTTCAAATTCCGGCGATATATCTTTTAAGGGGCGGCCATTGGCAACCCCATCCCCCAACCCCAAAAGCGTCATAGCCGAAGCGTTGGCAAAGCTGATAACGCCGTCCTTATTGACATCCAGAACACCGGCACCCACCCCGGAAAGAACGGTTTCCATAAACTGCCGCCGGTCTTCGGATTGCTGGTGTGCGTCTACAAGTTCGCGTCTTTGCGACAATAATTGCCCGGTCATTTCATTAAAATCGCGCGACAGACTGGCCACCTCATCGGTTTCGTGCCCGACAATAACCCGGGCCTCAAGATCGCCATCACGGACCCGTTGCGCCGCTTGCGCCAGCCGTCCAATGGGCCAGACGATCCGGTTGGCCGCGCCCAGTCCCACCCAAATAGCCCCGATCAGGACCATCAATACCGTTTCCAGATAAACCAGTGCAAAGGAAAGCGTCAGACGCCCGCGGCGCGCTTTGGCCTCTTTATAGGCGGCCAGCGCCTTTTGCGCCTCGACCATGGTTTGCAAACTGCCGCCGGTGGCATAGCGCACAACGTATAAATAGGCATCATCATAGCCTTTCATCTTGTAAAGGGCGCGCAAAAGATTGTTTTTATCGTCATATTCAAGATTGATTTTACCCAGCTTGGCCGCCTCAAAAGCAGCGGCAGACGGGGGGGCATATTTGGGAACATCAGGCTCGGAAACCTGAACCAGAACCGAACCATCCCCACCAAGAACATAAGAGGCCTGGAAGAAACGCCCCTCGGTTTGAAGCTTTAAATACTGCCTGTATACAATTGGATTTTCACGTAAATTTACTATCGCTTCGGGTTGACTTAAATCATGAGCCATGGGGCGAAGCTGGCCAATCACTTCATCAGATTCGGCGTTCAGCGTGGCATTGGCGACCGAAACAATATTGGTTGTCAGCGTCGCAATGCGTTCAGAAAACCAGCTATCTATGCCGCGAAAATAAACAATAGAGAAGAATATGGCGACGATAATGGTTGGCAAAACAGCAGCCACACTGAACAGGCCAGCAAACCGCAGGTGCAGGCGCGGCGCATAAAGCCCATCGGCGCGCATCGACCAGAGACGACCAAGACGAATGGAAACATAAACCGCCAGTCCGATAATCAGGATCAAATTGGCAATAAGGACCACAATCAGGAATGTACTGCCCGGACCAAAGCGCCCGGCCCCGGAGAGGGCAAAAAACGCACTTAATGCGGTAACAACAATGGTTATCGCATAAAGGGCACCAAAAAATGCCGAGCGCAGCACGTTTAGCGGTCGCAAAAACCGGGCATGGATCGCGGATTGTTTGGCCACATCTGCCGTCATTAATGCGCTCAACTCCGTACAAAAAGCGAATTTGCGCTTTTTATGTAACACCTGTTGCTAAAATTCAACACTTGCGCCCAATCGTCAAGCTTTTCGGTGTGTTAGGTCGTGAACCCCTTATGATCTTTAGCGCTGAGACCGAGACTATTTATTTTTTTGCGTAATGTGTTGCGATTAATGCCAAGGACGGCAGCAATTTTCAATTGATTGCCCGCATAGAGTCCCAATAGCCGGGTAATCAGCGGTTTTTCCAGCGCACGTAAACACTCTTCATAAAGCGGACCTTGCGTTGCGGCTTGTCCGCGTTGGTCTATATAGGCGCTGAGCGCCACATCAAATGCAGCCTCCAATGTGTGTGCAGGCTCATCGCCTGCCGGTGCGTTCGCAGGCAAATCAGCCGCGCTGATACGGCTTCCAGAACAGAGTGCGGCGGCCTGTTCCATAGCATTTTTAAGGGCGCTGACATTGCCGGGCCAGAGGTTTCTGGCAATGTTTTTTTGCGCATCAGGGGTAAGAGTTAACTGCCCTTCACCCAAGTTTTTAATAAAGAATTTAGCCAGCAAAATGCTGTCCTCGCCGCGCTCTCGCAAGGGCGGCAGATAAATATTACTGACGTCCAGCCGCGAGAGCAGGCCCGGCTGGAGCATGGCTTGTGGATCGTCAGCCGCGTTGTGGGCGAGGCTCGCAATCAGGCGCGGCTGACTGGCCGCACGCCGGGTTTGTTCAATCAGGCTGGTCAGTTGGGCTTGTTGGTGCTGTGTCAATGCCCCAATATTATCAAAAAAAAGCGTCCCCCCCGCCGCCGCGCCCATGCGCTCGACCAGCAGGGTTTCAAAATCTTGTCCGACAAGGGGAAAAACGAGACTGATAAACGGACCGTGCGCCCGCGTGCCATATTCATGAATGACATTGGCACACAGGCTTTTACCGGTTCCCGCCTCCCCGCGGATCAAAACCGGCAGGGTATTTTGCGCCGCCCGGCCAATATGGCGATAGACGGTTTGCATGGCCGCCGAAACACCCACCAGCGGCAAAGCTGGCCCGGCAACAGCTTCTTTTCGTTGATCTTGCGCTTGCGGCAAAGCGCGCCGCGCCGCTGCGGCCAGCGTGTCCGGGTTAAAGGGCTTGGCAAAATAATCATGCGCCCCGAACCGGGCCGCCAGTATGGAGGTCAAAACAGTATTTTCCGAGCTTAAGATAATGACCGGGAAACGGGCCTGACGCGCTCTGATGCGGCGTAAAAGCTCAAAACCGTTTTGTCTGGTGTCGACAATGTCCGCATCAATTATGGCGACATCACCCTGATTTTTTATAAACCAGCCCCACAGGGTATCAAGACTGTCTGTGGCACGCACATCAAAGCCTCTGGTGCGCAAATCGCGGGCCAAAACACTGCGCGCCTGTTGCGCCCCATGTGCCAGTAAAAGCCGCGTAAAGGGGGCTTGTTTATCTTCGGCGCTCATGCGGCGGCCTTAATGCAAGCGCCTTCTCCCAGGGCGGTTATGGCGCGCTGTACCGTATCAGGGCTGTCGAGGCGGCAATAGCGGGCGCGTAACGACCGCCTTTCTTCAACGTTTAAAGACAAGGGAAAACGATCGATGGCCGCGGCCAGATGCTTGCGAAACATTTTAATGCCCAGCGCCACGCCATAAAGCGTCAATGTGTCTTCAAACTGGGCCAGCAAGCTGGATTTTTGCATTGCCAGATTTGGCGTGGCCAAGGGTTTACCCGCCGCCAGCTCTTTGGCGATATGCCCCGGCAACCAGGCCCGGCCACATGCGGCACGGCCAATCATCACTCCATCGGCACCGGACTGGCGCAGCGCCGTTTTTGCATCCGCTGTGGTGTGGATATCGCCATTCACAAAAACTGGAATATCAACATTTTCCTTTACCGCGCGCACTGCCCGCCAATCAGCCGCGCCTTTATAAAACTGACACCGGGTGCGCCCATGGACACTGAGCATGGCAATACCGGCATTTTGCGCCCGGCGGGCCAGTTGCGGCGCATTCATGCTATTCTCGTCCCAGCCAAGGCGCATTTTCACGCTGACCGGTATGCTGACGGCCCCTGTCACCGCTTCGATAAGGCGCAAGGCATGATCCAGATCGCGCATCAGGGCGCTGCCTGCCGCGCCGCGTGTCACCATGCGCGAGGGGCAGCCCATGTTGATATCAATCAACTGCGCCCCTTCGCCTTGCGCAATGCGCGCGCCCTCGCCCATCCAGTGTTCTTCATGGCCCGCCAGTTGAATAACCAGCGGGGCGGTATGGGCGTGCATGGCGATTTTGCGCACCATGTCGCGGCGACCGCGCACCAATTGTTCGCTGGCCGTCATTTCGCTGATAACCAACCCCGCGCCAAGCTGGCGCACCTGCTGGCGGAAGGGCAAATCGGTAATGCCTGACATTGGGGCCAGCACAACACGATTGCCAAGGCGTAAATTGTCAATAATAACAGACATGAATATTGTATAGCAGTGCCTAAAAAATAGGCAATAGCGGAAGAGACCATGCCACACGCAAACGCAAAGCCGATAAAAGTCGCCGCCCTGATTGTCGGGGCCGGGTGCGGCGCGCGCGCCGGTGGAAAAATACCAAAGCAATATCAGATACTTGGCGGCGTACCGGTGTTCCGCCGTACGCTGCTGCCGTTTTGCGCGCATCCGCGTATCAGTCAGGTCATAGCGGTCATTGATGATGCCCATCAGGATTATTTTGCGCTGGCGTCCGACGGTCTTGATGTTTCAATTTGCACTGGCGGCGCAACCCGTACCGCTTCGGTGCGCGCCGGGCTGGAGGCATTGGCCGGTCAAAAACCGGACATGGTATTAATCCACGATGCGGCGCGGCCCTTTATCAGCGCCACTTTGATTAAGGCTTTGATCGAGGCAACCACGAATGAATGCGGCGCCGCCCCGGTATTGCCGGTTGTCGATGCGCTCAAATTTTCTGACCCGCAAGATGGGCAGTTGCGCAGCAAAGAACGCGCCGGATTGGTTCTGGCGCAAACGCCGCAAGCCTTTCCCTTCACCCCCTTGCTGGCTGCGTATCAGACCCTTGATGGGGCACAATCATACGCTGATGATATCGCTTTGGCGCAGGCGCACGGTATTGGCTGCACGCAAATCGCCGGTGATGTTAATAATTTCAAGCTCACCTACGCGGCAGATTTTGAACGTGCGCAAGGCATAGTGAACACGGGCGTTCAGGCCCGTGTCGGCATGGGCTTTGATGTCCACCGCCTTATTGCTGGTCCATATATGATGCTGTGCGGGGTGCGCATTGACGGCACGCTGGCGCTGGAAGGCCATTCCGATGCGGATGTCGGGCTGCATGCCCTGACTGATGCGCTTTTGGGGGCCATTGGCGCCGGTGATATTGGTGATCATTTTCCGCCGGAAGACCCCCAATGGCGGGGCGCGTCTTCGGATTTATTTGTGCAAAAAGCCCTGTCTCTTGTCGCTGAACGAGGGGCGCAGATCAATAATGTTGATGTCACGCTGATTTGTGAACGGCCAAAAATCAAGCCGCACCGCGCCGCCATGCGCGCCCGTATCGCACAAATTTCAGGCCTTGAAGAAGCGCGCATCAGCATTAAGGCAACAACGACAGAAAAACTGGGCTTTTGTGGCCGCGAAGAAGGTTTGGCAGCCATGGCTGTTGTCAGTCTTGCCTTATAGAGCACGGCCGTTACAGTTGGTTTTTATCATTTAATGAGGCCCCTTATGTTCCCTGCCGACGTTCTCGACCAGGCTGAAAATGTTTTGGCAATCGCCCGGCAAAATCGCCTGATGATCAGCACCGCAGAAAGCTGCACCGGGGGGTTGGTGGGTGCGGCCCTGACCGCCCTGCCCGGCTCATCAGAGGTTTTTGATTGCAGCTTCACCACCTATTCCTACAAGGCCAAAACGGCGCTTTTGGGTGTGCCGCAGCGCATGTTGCTTGAACACGGGGCGGTCAGTACCGAGGTGGCGACAATCATGGCCGAAGGGGCGCTGGCCCATTCCAGCGCCGATGTTACCGTTGCCGTTACCGGCATTGCCGGCCCCGGCGGCAGCACGCCGGGAAAGCCCGTTGGCACGGTGTGTTTCGCGGCGGTTCGTATCGGCGCGCAACCGATTGTTCAGCTTGAAAGTTTTGGGGATTTAGGGCGTGCAAAAGTGCGCATGAGAAGCGTTTCAACCGCTCTGACCATGCTTGCCCGCATTTTGCAATAAGGTGATTTCTTTATCTATGGATGCGCTGTTGTCCATATCAATTTTTGTATAAAGGTCTGCGGCGCGGCCTTCAAAAGCATTCATAATAACATCGGCGGCTTTGGATTGACGGTCTTTGAGCATTCTGGCCAGAAACGGAATGGCCAACTCATACGTAATTTTAAACTCAACCAGCGTCGAGCCATCGCCAAGCGGATAAAGCGCCCAATGGGTATGCAAGGCACGAAATGGTCCCGAGACCAGCTTGACCTCGACCCGGCCATCTTCCTTATAAAATTTCACATCGGTTATAAATGTTTCGCGGATGTATTTATAACGCACCCGTACTTCGGCGCGCGCTTTACGTACCGCGCCATCATCATGCGCCCGTAACAGACGCACAGAGCCGATATATTTGATGAATTTGGGGTAATTCTCGACATCACTAATCAGCGCAAACAAATCATCTTTGCCATGCGGCATACGCTTCCAGATATGGTGGCGGGGCAAGGGCTCAGGCCTCGTGTTTTCGGCGGGCCGCTTGCAGTTTTGCAAAATCCTCACCGGCATGGTGGCTGGAGCGGGTCAGCGGGCTGGACGAGACCATCAAAAACCCCTTGGAACGGGCAATGGTTTCATAGGCCTTGAATTCATCCGGCGTAACAAAGCGGTCAATTGGCACGTGTTTGCGTGTCGGCTGTAAATACTGGCCGATAGTAATAAAATCGATATCGGCGCAGCGCATATCGTCCATCACCTGCATGACCTCGGCCTTGCTTTCGCCAAGCCCGACCATAATGCCTGATTTGGTAAACTGCTTTGGATCGCGCTCTTTAACGCTCTGCAACAGGCGCAAGGAATGATAATAGCGCGCGCCGGGGCGAATGCCGGGATAAAGGCGCGGCACGGTTTCCAGATTGTGATTGAATACATCTGGTTGGGCATCAATAACGATTTGCGCTGCGCCTCTTTTACGCAAAAAATCCGGGGTAAGAATCTCGATCGTGGTGTTGGGCGCGGCGGCGCGAATGGCTTTGACCGTGCGCGCAAAATGCGCCGCCCCACCATCGGCAAGATCGTCGCGATCAACCGAGGTAATGACAACATGGTTGAGGCCCATCTCGACCACGGCTTTGGCGGCGTTTTGCGGCTCGTCCGCGTCCAGGGCTTGCGGCAGGCCGGTGCGCACATTGCAAAATGCGCAAGCGCGGGTGCAGGTGTCGCCCATAATCATCAAGGTGGCGTGCTTTTTCTCCCAGCATTCGCCAATATTGGGGCATGCGGCTTCTTCACAGACCGTAAAAAGCCCTTTTTCATGGACGATTTTACGGGTTTTGGCATAGCCTTTTCCTGCCGGTGCGCGCACGCGAATCCAGTCCGGTTTACGTAAAACTACGCTATCAGGACGATTTCTTTTTTCCGGGTGCCGGGGGACATCGGACATATTTTTGTTAATCAGCGTAACCATGAGCTATTTTAAAGAGCCTCGCAAAACGATGAGCCGCATGACTAGCGCTTTTCCAAATCAAAGTCATGCCCTTCATCACCAAAGCGAAAATAAGCGCTTTGCGTGCGCCCGTCATCCACAATGTTCACCAGATCAACCTGATCGTCATGAACATCCATTAACAGGGCGTTGTTCACCACAAGGTGGCGGGTATACGCGGGTAAGTTCGCGGTGGCATAGAGGTAGATAAATTCCCCCTCGCTTTCTGCCCCGACAAAGTCCAATGCCAAAGGCTTGTCATCACCGCGCAGTGAGAAATGCGCCATCGTATAGCGCCCCAAAACCGCAATCGTATCGTCAGGCGCATCCCAATTGGCACCGGCCGCACCAAACAAGTAAGGCTCGATATCATGGGCATAAACCCTGTGGGTAATCTCGACCGTCTCGGTACCACTTTTTCGCACAATTTCACTTAATGCCGCATGGGCGCGATGCGCCCGTGCCATTGGTGCATGCGCAAAAAATGCCAGCGCTGCCAGAGCAAAAAATATAAACCGCAGCATGGCGTAAAACCCTTATTTGCCTTTGCGGGCTTTATGGGTCGCCAGCGTATCCGCACCAACCGCCTCGTCCATTTTTTGCATCAAATTGGGCTGTGTTTTACGGCGTTTATAGACCTCGAGCCGTGAGGGCATGATACGGCGCGGATAAACGTTATTATCCATATTGGTGTCAGCCGTTTCCCAATGCGGATCGACGGTTACCGAGCGCAGGCTCTTTTTGCTCATAATCATTTTGGTGAAGGTATGCGGATTGTTTTTCCACACTTCGGCCGGCAGGCGCATTTCTTCGGTGCTGCCATCATTATAAGCCAGCTCAAGAAGAACCGGCATAACCAAACCGCCTCTATTGGTAAAACGTAAAAAGTAGAAATTTTCCTTACTTTCCAAAATGGCACGTTGCCAGGGCTCCAGATCTTTTATGGATTTTTTGTATTTTTCCCGATCCTTTGGTGTCACCGTGTGTTTGTCATGACGGTTGTAAAAATCGACAACGGAAGGGTCTTTATCTGTCCATTTTTGCAAAGGTTTATTGCGTTCCACTGACAAGGGTTTGGGTTCTGTTTTGTCCTGCTCGACCGCGTAAGCTGCCTCAAGATCAGGGTTTTTGGTGTTTATGGTGCCCTTGACCACCCTGTCGATGGCAATATCCACATGGTCGGTGGAATAGAACCAGCCACGCCAGAACCAATCAAGATCGACCCCGGAAACCTCTTCCATGGTACGGAAAAAATCATAAGGGGTCGGGCGCTTGAAGCGCCAGCGATTGGCATAGGTAGAAAACGCCTTGTCAAACAATTCACGCC
>JALWSB010000134.1 GCA_027080345.1 Robiginitomaculum sp.
CCGCGGCGCATCTTGATCCACGGCCGGGCACATTGTCGTTGAGCGACCTTGCCGCCTATCACGCACGTAAAAAACAGGCCGTATGCCGCCCCTATAAAGACTGGCAGATTTGCAGCGCGCCGCCGCCCTCGTCTGGCGGCATGGCGATGAACAGCATTATGGGCATGCTGGCCCACAAGACGTTTTCGGATATGGGCCCGGCGGACCCGCGCAATTGGCACCTTTTTATCGAGGCCCAGCGGCTCGCCTATGCGGATCGGGATTTTTATGTCGCCGATGATGCCTTTGTGCCAGTGCCGATAAAGGGGCTTTTAAACCCGGATTATCTTAAACGCCGCGCCGGTCTGATCCGGGATGACCGGGCCATGGCCCACGCCGAGGCCGGACCACCGCAAGAGGTGTTCAGCCCGCAAGAATTGCGTCAATGGGGCAAGGACAATACCCGCGAAGTGCCCGGCACCTCACATTTTTCCATTGTTGACAAGGATGGCAATGCCTTGAGCATGACCACAACGGTGGAATCGGTATTTGGCTCAAAACGCTTTACAAACGGCTTTTTACTGAATAACCAGCTGACCGATTTTGCCCGCTACCCTTACGACAAAAACGGCAAGCCGCTGGCCAACGCCCCGGCGCCGGGCAAGCGCCCGCGCTCGTCCATGTCGCCGACTTTGGTATTGGATAAAAGCGGCGGCTTTACCATGGCCACCGGCTCGCCGGGGGGTAATTCGATTATCGCCTATACCGCCAAAACCCTTGTTGGCGTTCTTGATTGGGGGCTTTCCCCGCAAGAAGCGGTCGATCTTCCCAATGTGATTGCGCGCGGCGATGTCACACGGGTCGAGCAATACCGCTTTGGCCATGATTATACCGGCGCGGCGCTTGTTCCGGCGCTGGTGGCGATGGGGCATAATATCAAGGAACGCAAAGGCGAAAACTCCGGCCTGCATGTGATCTTGCGCCAAAAAGACGGCACCTTGGTCGGCGCCGCTGATCCGCGCCGCGAGGGTGTGGCCAAGCGTCCGTGATTTTATGCCGCCTTGGGCAGTACCAGCTCGAAAACAGTGCCGCCTTTGCCGGTGCGCACCAGTGTCACATCACCGCCATGATTGCGGGCCAGTTCGCGGGCAATGGCCAGCCCAAGGCCGGCGCCATCTTTGCGGGTTGAGCCGCTAAACGGTTTGAACAGATTTTCGCGGGCCTTTGGCGGGATGCCCGGGCCGGTATCGGCCAGAGTGATAAACACCTTGTCATCGCGGGTTTGCGCGCGCACGGAAAGGCTGCCCTTCCCCTGCATGGCCTGCACCGCATTGCGCATCAGATTAAGGATGATGCGGTGCACCTGATCGGGGTCGGCCAATAATCTGGTACCCGCCTCGACACCATTATCGAACGCAATGGCGCAATCCCCATCGCAGGCATCCATAAACGCATCTTCAAGGGCTTCGCGCAGTTTGAGCGGGCGGCTGTGCGGTTTTTCCTCTTCGGCCCGGCCATATTGCAATGTTGTCTGACACAGGGCCACGCCGCGGCTGATGGCGCGCACCAGCCGCTCGCCCATGGTGCGGATTTTGGGGTCTTCATTCATCGCCATGCGATCAGAAACAAGCTGGGCGCTGGTCAGGATATTGCGCAAATCATGGTTGATTTTGGCCACCGCCTCGCCCAAAGCGGCCAACCGCGCTTTGTGTACCAAAGCTTGACGCAATTGCGTTTGCATGTCGTGCAAAGTGGCTTCGGCGGTGCCGATCTCGTCATTGCGGCCGCTGGGGGTGATAACGCTGGCGGGGTTTTCCGGGGCGTTCTGAAACCGGCTCATGGCTTGTGACAAATGCCGCATCGGACGGATGATGACAAACAGCAAAGTGGTATAAATCAATGCTGCGGTAATCAGTGAAATGACCGCCGAAAAAATCAAGGTGCGCACGGAAAACGCAAACAATTCACGGCGTAAATCCGCTTCGGGCACCAAAACCTCTATATAATCGCCCTTTTCCGGGCCAAAATTATCCAAAACCCGCAAAAACCGTTCTTGGTGAAAAAATAAAGAATCGCACGTTTCGACCAGCGCTTGCGCGGTTGAGGGGCGGCGCAAATCCACCGTCGCATAGGGCATGGCTTGGCGCGGCGCGCGCAAAATCATTTCTGATACGCCTTCGCTTTGCACCCGGACCGCCTTGATCCCCGCCGTTGTCATAAGCTGGCTGGCGATCTCGTCACTGACTTTCATGTCCGGCGCGGCCTCGACCGCAATCGCCGCCAGGCGCGCCGCCTGCACCCGATCTTGCAGCCAGTTTGTGCGAAAGGCCGCTGCGGAAGGAAGAAAAATCATCACTTCGGCGAGCATGACAAACAAAATGGTCAGGAACAGCAAACGGCGACCGAGGCTGCCCCGCGCCAGTGTTGCCGCCAAAGATGATTTTATCTCGTTCACGGGCGCATCCTTCATGCCCTGTCATTAGCGCGAAATCGCGTTCAGGGTAAAGGCTCCCGGCGCAGCTTTCGAATAATAATCGGGACAAGGGCGAGCATGGAAAACCCGCTAAAAATAGCAATTATTTTTGGATCCGCCAGCATAGAGGCATCGACATGCCCGCCCTTTTTCAAAACATCTGCGGCTGCGGCACCAATAATGGAAAACAAAAAGGATGGCGGGAGCAGGCCAATGGCGCTGGCAAGAGCAAATGTTCTTGTGCGGACATGAAACGCCCCGGCGGCCAGATTGACCACAAAAAACGGCAAAGGCAGCAAGCGCAGCATAATAATATAGCTAAAGGCATCGCGCTCAAACCCGGCCTTGAAAGATGAAAATCGTCCTGCCGCCGCATCTGATTTTTCCGGGCTGATGGCGCTGCGCGCCGCCAAAAACGCCAAAACGGCACCCATTGTTGAGGCAATCCAGGATAATACACCGCCAAAAAACCAGCCAAATAACAAGCCGCCGGGCACCCCCAGCCATAAGGAAGCGGGAATGGAAATGGCGACAATACTGGTATAAAAAAAGGTGAATCCGAGGGCCGATAAAACCGCATGATCATGCCGCCATTGCATCAAAGTGGCATACTGCTGTCCGGCGGCGTCCGCGCCGACAAACCGATCCAGATCAAAGGCATAAAAAAGCACAATGGCCAGGACAACCAGAACGATCGGCCCAAAGCGGCGCATACGGGATTTTACGGGTTTGGAAACGGGCATTTACAGCGTCTTTTTCTGGTCCAAGATCAACTTTGGGATACGGTGCGGGATTTTTCGCAGGCAGGCAAATAAAAAAGTGCTGTTTTTAATGCTGGAAAATCAGCCCTGCGCTTGACGAATGCGCCTTCTTTGGCGTAATAGCCGCCGCTCGTTACAAACAAGAGAGGCAAGGCCGTGAAACGCACCTATCAGCCAAGTAAAATCGTGCGCAAGCGCCGCCATGGGTTTCGCTCCCGTATGGCCACCAAAGCCGGACGTCTGGTTCTGGCCCGTCGCCGTGCGCGCGGTCGCAAGCATTTAAGCGCGTAAGTCTCTTGGCGTTAACCCGCCTTAAAATACGCCGCGAATTTCTTTATGTTGCCAAAGGCGCATCGGTGGCCCGGCGTGGGCTTGTCGTGCAGGCACGGTTACGCGCCACTGAAAACACCGCGCCGGCGCGCGTTGGCTTTACCACCAGCAAGAAGGTTGGCAATGCGGTTATGCGTAATCGCTGCAAAAGGCGGCTGCGCGCAGCAGCACAGGCCCTTTTACCCCTTTATGGACAGGCCGGTTGGGACTATGTGTTCGTGGCCCGCATCCATACACGGTCACGGGCCTGGCCTGATTTGCTTGGGGATATGAAACAAGGACTTCTGGCCGTTACGCAAAACAAGGGACGCGGTGACGCGCCCCGTAACAGGCGGCATTCGGCGCAAACGCGCCCGGCAGTAAAGGAATAACGCCAATGGGCGATCAAAAAAATATGTTTCTGGCAATCGGGCTGGCGCTCGGTGTTTTGCTGATTTACCAGATTTTTGTTCTTGATCCGGCGGCCAGACGTCAACAGGAGATGCAGCAACAAGCGGCCAAAACCGCCCCGGCAAAACCGGCCGCCAATACCGCCGCACCGACAAACGAAGAGGCGACCACAAACGCTGTCGAACAGACCCGCACCGGGGCGCTTGCGGCGCACCGCCGGGTTAAAATCAACACACCGTTTCTCGATGGCTCGATCAATCTTGATGGCGCGCGGTTTGATGATTTG
>JALWSB010000135.1 GCA_027080345.1 Robiginitomaculum sp.
CAAGGCGTTTTACACCGCCTGCAAAGCCTGCTCCCAAACCGAAGATGGCAAATCAAAGCGCCCGACATGGCGCATACGGGCGCGCAATGTGGTGCAGGACCAAAAATCCCACATGATCAAATACCGCGATGCGGTGCTTGAGGTGAAGGGTATCCCGGTTTTCTACTCTCCTTACTTTGCCCATCCGGATCCAAATTCCGGACGGCGTTCGGGCCTGCTTTTTCCGCTCGTCAAACATTCCGGGAAATACGGATTTTCTTATGAACAGCCCTATTATCAGGTGCTTGGCCCCTATGCAGACGCAACATTCACTACCCGCCTTTTTACCGGCGTAAACCCGCTTGAAAACGTCAATTACAGACAGAATGTCCGCTCTGGCTCATTTTATCTCAACGGCAGCATCACCAAAGAACAGGATTTTGACGGCAACGGAAAGAAATTTGGTAAAAACCATGTGCGCGGCCATATTTTCGGCGCGGGCGAGTTTGCTTTAAGTGAAAAATGGAAATGGGGCTTTGGTGCCGCCGGACTGACCGATGATTTATATCTGCGCCGTTATGACATTGCCGGTGAAACTGATCAGCGCGGCATTTACAGCAACAACTCCCAGCGCCTGAGCAATCAGCTTTATACGCAAGGCCAAAGCCGGAATTTCTTCGCGCAAATTGGCGCGGTGCGCTTTCAGGGCCTGCGCGCTGGCGACGTTGATAATCAATTCCCCATTGTCGGCCCCCTGTCGGATATAAGGCAGCGCCTCGATGACCCGCTTTTTGGGGGCACATTGATGCTGCGCGCCAATACGGTTGCGCTGACACGCATTGATGGCAATGACAATGCCCGCGCCTCTCTTTCTCTTGACTGGTCGCGACGGCTGGTGGCCAAAAACGGCATTGTCCTGCGCCCCTTTGCTCAAGGGCGAACCGATATTTACCAAATCCACAATCCTGATTTTTTTGCTGATCTTGGCACCAATAACAAATCCGTGGCCCGCGCCCTTGGTGTTGTTGGTGCGGATTTACGCTGGGCTTTTTTCAGACCCGGCAAGACCATAAACTGGACCGTTGAACCGCTTGCCCAGATCGCGGCCAGTCCCCGGGGAAGCGGTGGCGGTCACTATAACAGTTTTTCAAAAGACCCGTCAGGCAATACCGTTATAACGCAAAAAAGCATTATCCCCAACGAGGACAGCATTGCCGTGGAGTTTGACGAAAACAGCCTGTTTTCGGTTAACCGATTTAACGGTTATGATCGCTGGGAAGATGGCTTGCGCGCCAATCTTGGCGGCAAAGTCACCGCGCGCTGGCGGGGGCAAGGCCATGCCTCGCTTATCGCCGGGCAAACCTTTCGCGACAAACAGGCAACGCAGTTTTCTGCGGTCTCAGGCTTGCGCGCCAAAACCTCCGACTATGTGACCGGGGCTGTTTTTTCACCTGGCCCATTCCTTCTCCTGAAATCTACCGCCCGGTTTGACAAAAAAGATTTTAAGGTCAACCGCTATGAAGTGGACGCCGCCATTAATCTTGACAAGAAGAACCTCGGGCCTTTGGGTCGGGTGTTTTACAGCCTGTCAGGCAGCGCAAATTACCAAAATTTTGATGATTCAATCGCCTCAGGCCGCCCAACCGAAGAGATTCGTGCGGGCGGCGCCCTTGGCCTGACCCGCCATTGGTCCATTAGCGGTTCCATCATCCGCGATCTCGATGCCGGGAAAACCCGCAGCACCGGTTTTGGCCTTGTCTACGCCGATCATTGTTCGAAACTGGAGCTTACCTACACCAAAAACAATACGACCGTGCGCACACTCACGCCCAACACCTCTATCGGCATACGCTTTACCCTGACCACGCTTGGCAGTTTTGGCAGTAATTAGCCCGTGTCGCCCATTCATACTGTCAAACTGTTTGCACATTGCTTTTTCATGCCCTAGACTCATCTGACAATAGAAACCCGTCGCAATTTTGCCCCATTTTTCAAGCTGATTAGAGTTATGATTTATCGCCCGCCCAACGTCCTTCTGGTCATGGCCATGATCGCGTTTGCCCTGTGCCCGCAAGCGCAGGCCCAGGTTAAAGAAGGCGTTGCCGCTGTCATCAATGATGAGGTGGTCTCGACCTATGATGTGCGCATGCGCATGCGCATGATTATCAGTTCTGCGGGTATAAAACCTGACAAGAATACCTTGGCCCGGATTCAGCAACAGGCCTTGCGCGGCCTGATTGATGAGCATTTGCAATTGCAAGAAGCCAAAAAGTTTGAAGTTGATATTCCCCAGGCCGAAGTTGACCGGGCCATGGAGCGCCTCGCCCAACGCAACAATGCCAGTATTGACACCATTAAAAACCAGATGCGCCAGCAAAATATTGATCCCAAAACGCTGGAAGATCAGATCAAGGCTGAACTGGCCTGGCAGATGATCATCAACGGGCGCTATGGCTCGCGGGTTCGGGTCAGTAATAATCAGATAGCCAAGACCAAAAAGCGTATGGAGGCCAACCTCACCAAGCCGCAATATCTGGTCTCTGAGATATTTCTTGAATCCCCCTCACCCGAGCAGGACGCGAACATTTATCAAGGGGCGCTTTCCTTATTGTCGCAAATGCGTGATGGCGCGCCCTTCCCGGCCGTGGCACAACAGTTTTCAGCGGCCCCTTCGGCCGCACAAGGCGGCGATGTTGGCTGGGTTCACAAAGGCGATATGCCCGCCGAAGTTGAAAGTGTTTATGATCGCATGAAAGTCGGCACGGTTTCCTCGCCCATCAAGGTACCCGGTGGTTTTTACATTATTGCCTTGCGCGATAAAAAAGTTGGTGACGCGCCAATGGTTGCCGATTTTCGCCAGATCATTGTCCCCAAAGAAAAGAAAAAATCACTTGTTTCCTTTCTCAAAAAAGCCAAAACCTGCAGTGATATAGCGAAAGTTAAAAACCGCATTTCCGGTGCCGTTCTCAACCCCTTTAACGAAGTTGCCCTGAACGATCTTTCCCCTGACATCCACAACACCCTTGACCGGCTCAAACCGGGGCAGTTTTCAGAGCCAACTGACACCCCGCAAGGCGTTGCAAGCCTTTATTTATGCACCAAGACCTTTGCCAAAAGCGCGGGCATGCCCGATGACAGCCAGATAGCCGATCAATTAATCAATGCCCGTGTGGCCATGCTGGCGCGGCGGTATTTGCGCGATTTGCGGCGGGATTCAACCGTTGAAGTCCGCAACAAATAAAGCGCCTTTGCCCCTTGCCCTGAGCATGGGCGAGCCTGCCGGGATTGCCCCGCAAATCAGCCTTAAGGCATGGGCGCATTTGCACAGCACCCCGGCGTTCAGCTTTTTTCTTATTGGTGATTTGGCGCTGGCGCGGCGTAATGCAGCGCATTTTGGCCTGCCCGCACCGCAAGCCATTGAGCAGCCGCACGAGGCCATCGCGCTATTTCCAGACGCCTTGCCGGTTTTGCCGGTAACTTTGCCCGCGCCGGTCACGGCTGGCACGCCTGAGCAAAAAAATGCCCCCACCGTCATTGCCGCCATAAAAATGGCGGTGGCCTGTGTCCAGGACGGCAAAGCGGCCGGGCTGGTCACCAATCCGATTGCCAAATCCGTTCTTTATAAAGCCGGGTTCGCCCATCCCGGCCATACCGAATTTCTCGGCGAACTGGCGCGGCAAAGCAAAGACTGGCAGGCCCCTCGCGGACCAGTCATGTTGCTCAGTGGCGGCGGGCTGCGTGTGGCTTTGGCCAGTATCCATATACCGCTTGGCAAGGTTCCCGAATCTTTAAGCGTGGACGGCATCAGCCATACCGCGAAAGTTCTGGATCAGGCCTTGCGCATGGATTTTGGCATCACCGCCCCGCGCATTGCCCTGTGCGGTCTCAACCCACATGCGGGAGAAGACGGCGCCCTAGGCCGCGAGGAAATTGACATCATCAACCCGGCAGCCAAAGCCTTACGGGCGCGCGGGCTGGATATCAGCGATGCCCAGCCCGCCGATGCCCTGTTTCGTGATGACGCGCGCGCCAGCTATGATGCGGTGCTGGCCATGTATCATGATCAGGGGCTGATCCCGGTAAAAACCCTTGATTTTCATGGCGGTATCAACACCACTCTGGGCCTGCCCTTTATTCGCACATCGCCAGACCACGGCACCGGCCTTGCCATTGCGCACACCTATGAGGCGCGTGCCGACAGCCTGATTGCGGCCCTCAAAGCGGCCCATGATATGGCCCGGTGCAGACAGGCCTACAGGCCATGAGCGCAACCCTCCCGCCTTTGCGCGATATTATTGCGCGCCATGATTTACGGGCGCGCAAATCATTGGGGCAGCACTTTCTTCTGGACCAGAACATTACCGACAAAATCGCCCGCGCGGCCAATCTGGACGCCAAAGACCGGGTTATCGAGATCGGCCCCGGCCCCGGCGGCCTGACCCGTTCACTGCTGGCGCTGGGCGTATCCGTCACCGCCATTGAGCGTGATGAACGCTTCACCTCGGCGCTAGCCGATCTGGCGACACATGCGGGCGGCGCGCTGACGCTGGTTTTTGCCGATGCCCTGAAAGTTGATTATGCGCGCCTTGCGCTGCCGGGCAGTCCGGTAAAAATCATTGCCAACCTGCCATATAATGTCGGCACGACCTTGTTAATCAATTGGTTGACCGCCGCGCCCCTGTTCTGGAGCTCGGCCACTTTGATGTTTCAAAAAGAAGTTGCCGAACGGGTTTGCGCCCGCCCCGGCGCGCCCGGTTATGGCCGTCTTGCGGTGCTGGCCAGCGCCGTTGCCGATACGCAAATGCTGTTTGGCGTACCCGCCGCAGCATTCAGCCCGCCGCCAAAAGTGGATTCGGCGGTTATTCACCTTACCCCGAAACCGCAAAGCGCCCGCTTTGCCGATTTGCCCGGCCTGACCAAAATCACCCAGGCGGCGTTTGGGCAAAGGCGCAAAATGCTGCGCGCCAGCCTTAAACCATGCGCCAAAAGCGCGGGCCTGAATGTCGGTGACTGGCTGGAAGAAGCGGGCATAGCGCCCACGGAACGCCCGGAAAATATCGCCCCGGAAGGTTTTTTCAAACTTGTGACCGTTTGGCGCACGAAAGTGACCTAAAGTGACCGAATGAGATCGCGCACGAAATCATTCAACCAGGGCTGACGCTTACGCAATCGACGCTCAGCGGCCAGAATGGCGCGTAAATCCTCCATTGATTCGTCAACATTTGTATTGACGATAACATAATGATATTCCCCCCAATGGCTGATCTCGTCGCGGGCGCGGGCCATGCGTTGGGCAATCACCTTTTCGCTGTCCTGATCGCGTTTGGTCAAGCGCGCTTCCAACTCTTCGAGGCTGGGGGGCAGGATGAACACTTTGACCAGATCGCTGGCGGCGGTTTGTTTGAGTTGCTGCGCCCCCTGCCAGTCAATATCGAACAAAACATCGCGCCCCGCCGCCAGGGCGGTTTCAACGGCGGCGCGCGGGGTGCCATAATAGGCCCCGAACACTTTGGCCCATTCCAGAAATTCATTATTTTTCGCCATGCGGCGAAAACGGTCCTCATCGATAAAGTGATAATGCTGACCATCCACCTCGCCGGGCCGGGGCGCGCGGGTCGTGGCCGAGATGGACAATTCCATATCCTTGTATTCATCAAGCAATAAGCGACTGAGCGCGGTTTTGCCGGCCCCTGATGGCCCCGACAGGATGAGCATCAGGCCCCGGCGGGGTCTTTGTTCATTCGACATTGGCGGCGTGCTCCCGTAACTGATCAATCAGGGTTTTCAGATCAAGGCCAATTTGCGTCAGCGCCATGTCTGATGATTTGGAACAGAGCGTATTGGCCTCGCGGTTAAACTCCTGCGCCATAAATTCCAGCTTGCGGCCAACAGGCTCGCTCGCCTGCATGAGCGCCCGCGCGGCGGCAATATGCCCGTCAAGCCGGTCCAGTTCCTCGCGCACATCCGCCTTGACCGCCATCAGAGCCGCTTCCTGGGCCAGCCTTTGCGGCTCGATCTTCGTATCTTTCAAAATGTCCGTTATGCGCTCTTCGAGGGTTTCTTTGATCTGCTGACTTTGCGCCCCGGAACAGGCCCGCGCCTGCGCCACAAGCCCTTCCATGGCATTAAAAACGTCCAAAAGAACCGCTGCCGTGGCCGCCCCTTCATCGGCGCGCGCCCTGGCAAGAGCGGCGAAAAGCGCGTCCAGCCCCGCCGTGATCGCCAGATGCAGTTTTTCCATCTCGTCCGGATCCGGGTCCGGCTGAACCGGCTCAACCACCCCGCGCACAGCCAAAACCCCGTCAATCCGCGCCGGCCGCGCCAGCCCGTCATCGACCAGCCCTTGCAGGCTTTGCAAAAGCGTCCGCGCGAGGCTTTCATTGACCTTTAATTGCGGCGAAGTATCTTCGCGTTTGCAGCTCAGGCTGATTTGTATATTGCCACGGCGAAAATGGCGCTTCGCCGCCGCCTTGACCAGTTTTTCCAAATCATCAAAGCCCGTGGCCAGCCGCACGCGCACATCAAGCCCACGGCCATTGACCGCACGCGCTTCCCAGATCCAGCTCCAGCCAGCCTGCGCCCCTTCGGCGCGGGCAAAGCCAGTCATGCTTGCAATGCTCACTGTTTTGCCCTCTTTCGCTTGCGCTCCAGCCGACGCCATTGCGCAACATTACGTAAATGCTGTCGGTAGGTCGAGGCAAACACATGCCCACCGCTGCCATCGGCCACAAAATAAAGGTCTTTTGTCGGTGCCGGGTGCAAAACCGCCAGTATCGCATCGCGCCCCGGATTGCAGATCGGCGTCGGCGGCAGGCCATCAATCTGATAGGTATTCCAGGCGGTTTTTTTATCAATTTCAGAGCGCCGCAACCCCCGCCCCAAAGGCTGGCCCCCATTCAGGCCATAAAGAATGGTCGGATCGCTTTCCAGCCGCATACGGCGGCGCAAGCGGTTGATAAACACCGCCGCGACGCGGGGCCGCTCGCTGGCCAGCCCGGTTTCCTTTTCAACAATGGAGGCCAGGATCAGGGCCTCTTGTTTGCTCGCCAATGGCAAATCAGCGGCGCGGTCTTTCCAGGCCGCATCCAGCGCCCTTTGCATATCACCCTGCATACGTCGGATCAGGCGCATCCGCCCCATCCCCCGCGTCACCGCATAGGTTTCGGGCAAAAGCGAACCTTCGGGCGGCACCTCGGTAATCTTGCCGCTCAAAACCGGACTTTGCCGGATAATATCGAGCATCTCGCGCACCGTGCGCCCTTCGGGAAGGGTGATGGAATGCTGGACGATCTTACCGTTTTGCAATTTTGAAAAAACGTCATCAAGGCTGATATGAGGGCTAAAACTATACTCGCCTGCTTTCAACGTAACCGTTTTGCCAACCAACCGCGCCTTGATGCGAAAGCGCCACGCATAATCAATAATCCCCGCCGCCTCCAATTGGCGGGCAATGCTCTGCACGCCGCGGCCCGGTTTTATGGTAATAGTCTGCGCCGCCGTCGCCGGACCGGGAGCGCTCATTGGGGCGACAATATAATACTGCCAGCCATAAAACCCCGCCGCGCCCAAGGCCCCCATAAACACAACAAAAAATAACAGAAAAACCAGCCACTCTTTGGCTTTTGACTTTTTCTCTTTGGTGTCGGGCTTGGTTTCGGGCGCATCTGCGCTTTGGGCAGAATCGGAAGCGCTGTCTTTGGAGTCGCTCACGAGCAGGCAGTCAGCACCAGCGAGGCATTGGTGCCGCCAAAGCCGAACGAATTGCTCAACGCCGCGCGGACCGGTTTTTTAACCGCTTTGTGCGGTGCCAGATTGATCACCGTTTCGACGGACGGGTTATCAAGATTAAGGGTCGGCGGGCATATATTATCACGCACAGCCAAGACGCAAAACGCCGCCTCGACCGCCCCGGCCGCGCCCAGCAAATGACCAATGGATGATTTGGTCGAGGACATCACCAGATCCTTTGCCGCCGGTCCGAACAGGCGTTCAACCGCGTGCAATTCAATTTCATCGCCCATCGGCGTCGATGTGCCATGGGCGTTGACATAATCAATATCCGCAGGCGCAAGACCGGCATGCTCAAGCGCCATTTTCATAGAGCGAAACCCGCCACTTCCATCCGGCGCCGGGGCGGTAATATGATAGGCATCACCGGAAAGGCCATAACCCTTTACTTCGGCAAGAATGGTGGCCCCCCGCGCGCGCGCATGTTCCAGTTCTTCAAGAACAAACACACCGGCCCCGGCCCCCATGACAAAACCGTCCCGGTCCTTGTCCCAGGGCCGTGACGCACGTTCCGGCGTCTCGTTAAAGCCGGTAGACATGGCCCGCGAGGCGACAAAACAGGCAATGCCCAAACGGCAGATTGCCGCCTCGGCCCCGCCGGCGATCATCACATCGGCATCATTGCGTTTAATGATTTCAGCCGCATCGCCAATGGCGTGCGCGCCGGTGGAACAGGCCGAAACAACCGCCTGATTGGGGCCTTTATAGCCATAGCGCATGGATACCTGGCCACCGGCCAGATTGATCAGCATGGAAGGCACCACAAACGGGCTGAGGCGGCGCGCGCCTCTCTCGTGCAACAGCAAAGAGGCATCATAGGTGCTTTCCAGCCCGCCAATGCCCGAACCGATCAGAACCCCGGTTCTTTCTTTCGCGGCTTCATCCTCAGGCACCCAGTCGGCTTGTCTGATGGCTTCTTGCGCCGCCGCCATGGCATAGAGGATAAATTTATCGACACGCTTGCGGTCACGGGCAGACATGACACTGTCCGGGTCAAAGGCTCCGGCCATATCCGCACTGCCGCCGCCCGCGCCATCTGTCCAGGGGACGTAACCGGCAACCTTGCAGGCCAGATCACTGACATCGAAGCTGTCGACTGTCCGCAGGCCTGATGCGCCCGCATTAAGCGCCGACCAGACGTGTTCCACCCCGGCACCAAGCGGCGTAACCAGCCCCATACCTGTAATAACAACACGGCGCTTCGTCATGAGAGCAGCACGCAAAAGCGTGTCCTTTAAGTGGTATTAGCCCACTTTCTCGCTAATGAACTTAACCGCATCACCAACTTTCTGGATATGTTCAGCCGCATCATCAGGGATTTCGATATCGAATTCTTCTTCAAACGCCATAACCAGTTCAACGTTATCGAGTGAATCCGCACCCAGATCATCGATAAAGCTGGCGCTTTCCGTAACCTTGCTTTCCTCAATATCCAAATGTTCAATAACGATCTTTTTTACGCGATCCAAAATGTCAGACATGCTAATGACCTTCTCTTATTTTCAATATGCCGACCGAGGCCGACTCGCTATGATTTCCGCAGTTTAAGCGGTCGCGGGGACCGGTAACACACTTTTCTTGCCAGCGCCAAGCGCTGGTCAGCGTTTTTTATGCAAAACCTGCCGATCAAAACATCGCCATGCCACCATTGACGTGCAGGGTTTGGCCCGTCACATACCCGGCCTCTTGCGATGCCAGGTACAATGCGGCGGCGGCGATGTCGTCACCAGAGCCCAGTTTTCCCGCCGGAATGGTGGCCAAAATGGCTTCGCGCTGTTTGTCATTCAGGGCATCGGTCATGGGCGATTCGATAAAGCCCGGCGCGATGCAATTGGCCGTAATGCCGCGTTTGGCGGTCTCGGCGGCAATCGCCTTGGTAAAGCCGATCATGCCCGCCTTGGAGGCGGCGTAATTGGCCTGGCCCGGATTGCCGGTCACCCCGACAATGGAGGTAATGCCGATAATACGGCCCCAACGCGCCTTCATCATGCCGCGCATGGCGGCGCGGCTGAGGCGAAAATAGGCCTCCAGATTGACTTTCAGAACAAAATCCCAGTCATCATCTTTCATGCGCATCAAAAGCCCGTCGCGGGTCACACCGGCATTGGAGACCAGAATATCCAGACCGCCCAAAGCGTCATTCACCCGCCCGGCCAGCGCATCCACACTGTCCGCATCACTTAGGTTGGCGGGCAGAACCGCAACACCCTCACCGCCCAAATCATTGGCCAGCTCATCGAGTTTTTCCGCCCGGGTTCCCGACAGGGCGACCGCGGCCCCGGCCTCATGCAAGGCGCGGGCAATAGAGCCGCCAAGCCCGCCGGTTGCGCCGGTGACCAGCGCACGCTTTCCTGATAAATCAAACATGGCTTTATTCCTCACCGGCCGCCGCCGCGCTGGCGCGTATTTCGTTTGCGAAGGCTTCAATGTCCTGCATGCTGTTCAGGGGCTTGCCTTTGGCCCCTTTAACCGTGCGTTTGAGCATTTGCGACAGCACCCGCCCGGCCCCCGGCTCGATAAAGGTATCAACGCCCTGATCGGCCATATAAAGAACGCTCTCGCGCCAGCGCACCTGACCGGTAATCTGGTCAATCAACTGGGTGCGGATGGTTTGCGGGTTGATGGTTTTGTGCGCCGTCAGATTGGTCACGACCGGAATGGCCGGGGTGCGAATGGCCACCTGGCCGATGGCTTCTTCCATCTCGAGCGCCGCCGGTTCCATCATGACCGAATGAAATGGCGCCGAAACAGGCAGCAAGACCGCCTTTTTAATGCCCATATCCCGGCTGCGCTCGACCACCGCCTGCATCGCCGCCATGGCGCCGGAAAGCACAATCTGGCCCGGTGCATTATCATTGGCGATGGCGCACGATCCGTGCGCCTCGACCGCCGCACACAGGGCTTCGGCCTGTTCCTTGCTGGCTCCCAACAGCGCCACCATGCCGCCCTCGCCCACAGGCACTGCCCGTTGCATGGCCGCGCCGCGCTGATACAACAGCTTTGCCGCATCGGTAAGGGTTAATGCCCCGGTTGCCGCCAAAGCGGTATATTCACCCAAAGAGTGCCCCGCCGCATGGCTGGCAATCTCGATGCCAATATCAAATTCATCTTTGAGAACCGCCATGACCGCCATTGAGGTTGCCATCAAAGCCGGTTGGGCATTTTGCGTTAAAACCAATTCGTCGTCCGGACCTTCCCAGATAATGCGGGACAGGTTTTCACCCAACGCTTCGTCGACTTCATTAAAGATGGCGCGGGCGCTGGTGCTCGCCTGTGCCAGTTCCTGCCCCATGCCGACAAATTGACTGCCCTGGCCGGGAAAGGTGAATGCGATAGCCATATGTGTGTCCTTGGGACTGTTATCGATGATCAAGAGATATAGCAAAATAACGCAAGTGTGAATACGCGTAAAAGGGTCTCACGCAGATGCATTTTCCCTTTGCAGGCGCTTGCCATGCCCGACTTTGCGCCTATAGTGCGCCGCCTCAATGGATGCGGTCCTTGGCATCATGAAGGTCTGATACAGGATCAGGCCGGTACAAGGAGCCACCGTGCATACGGATCATACCCTGTCCGCCGCGCGCCGCACCAGAGTGTTAAGGGAAACTCTATGTCACTATATGAACACGTCCTTATTGCGCGTCAGGACATTACCGCGCAGCAGGTAGACGCCATTACCGAGGGTCTGCAAAAGTTTATCGAAGAAAACGGCGGCAAGGTCGACAAGATCGAATATTGGGGTCTGCGCCCCATGGCCTACCGGATCAAGAAAAACCGCAAAGGGCATTACGCTCTTTTGAACATTGAGGCCCCGGCCCCGGTGGTTCAGGAAATGGAACGGCAATTGCGCATCAACGAAGATGTGCTGCGCACCTTGACCATTCGCGTCGATGAATTTGCCGAAGGGCAATCGCCCATTCTGGTCAAACGCGAAGATCGCAAACGTCGTAACGACCGGTATTAGGAGATCATCATGTCAGCCAAAGTCAATATTACCAATTTGCCGACCCGTCGCCCGTTTGCCCGGCGCCGCAAGGTGTGTCCGTTTTCGTCCGACAGTGCGCCGAAAATCGACTATAAGGATCCTAAATTGCTGCAACGCTATATGTCCGAACGGGGCAAGATCATCCCGTCGCGCATCACCGCAGTCTCTTTGAAAAAACAACGCCAGCTGGCCCGCGCCATTAAACGCGCCCGCTTTCTTGGCCTGTTGTCTTACGCCGTTAAATAGGGGCCGAACATGGAAATTGTTTTACTCGAACGGGTTGAAAAACTCGGTGCCATCGGCGATGTGGTCAACGTCAAAGACGGCTTTGCCCGCAATTACCTTTTGCCGCAGGGCAAGGCCCTGCGCGCCAACAAGGCCAATATCGCCCGCTTTGAACGCGAACGTGAAGCCATTGAAAAACGCAATGCTGAAAAACGTAAAGAAGCTGAAAATGCCGGCAAGGGTCTGGACGGCGAAACCTTTATGCTGATCCGCCAGGCCGGTGAAAACGGCCATCTTTATGGTTCTGTTTCGGCCAAGGATATTGCCGAAACCGTTGCCCAGGGAATCGGACGCAGCCAGGTCGCTCTGAATGCACCGATCAAGGAAGTCGGCCTGCATGATGTGCGCATCAACCTGCACCCGGAAGTTTTTGTGATCGTTAAAATCAACGTCGCCAGAACCCCCGAAGAAGGCGAACGTCAGGCCAAGGGTGAAGACGTTATCGCCACCGCCAAAGACGACGAGCGCAATGCCGATACGCAAATCGCCGAAGAACAGGCCGCGGCCATGTTCGACCCCGAAGCGGAAGTTGTTCTTGAAACAGCCGCTGACGATGCGAGCGACGATGCTCCTGAAGTTGAAGCTGAAGCCGACGGCGCAGACGCGGCCGACAAGGCCTGATCTGGCATCAACGCATGAACTATTGAAAAAGCCTCCGCGCTCGCGGGGGCTTTTTTAATGAAAAACGCCAAAGGATATCCCCACCCTTCCCCAGTCCGTGCACCACTTATCCCCACCTTGTCCACAATTGCCACCGCCCACCGGCGCGCCCTGCCGCGCCTCAATTTATCCCCAGTCAAATTCTTCTGTGGACAATGTAAATTTGATATCGCGGTGGCCCGGGTTTTACGATACAAAAACCCATGGATGATTTTTCAGATACCCCGCAAGACCCCAATGCCGGACCCGATACCGGTTCAGACCCCATACAAAATGATGGATCGGGGCCAGACCTTGAGACCGCGCCGCACAACCTCGAAGCCGAACAGGCGCTTTTGGGGGCGCTGCTTTATGACAATGAAATTTACTACCGTACGTTGGATTATCTGAAGGCCGAGCATTTTTACGACCCGGTCCACGCGGCGATTTACGAAACCATTGTCCACACCATTAGCGGCGGCGGGCTGGCCGATGCCATCAGCCTGCAATCGCCTTTGCAACACCATGAGGGCTTAAAGCAGATTGGCGGCGTGGAATATCTGGCGCATTTGCTCAGCGAAGCGGCCAGCGCCGCCAATGCGCCCGAATATGCGCGGCTGATCTATGATCTGTCTTTGCGCCGCGATTTAATGCGCATTGGTGCCGATATCGCCAAGGAAGCGGTTGATCCGGTGGAGCCTAAAAGTGGCCGCGATCTGATTGAATCGGCGGAACAAAAACTCTTTACCCTGGCCGAAATCGGCGGCGTATCGCGCGGCTTCAAACCGTTTGAAGAGGCCTTGCGCGAATCCATGCAAATGGCCGAAGCGGCGCACAAGCGCGATGGCGGCCTTTCCGGCCTTGCCACCGGGCTGGATGATCTTGATCACAAACTTGGTGGCCTGCACAAATCCGACCTTCTTATCCTCGCCGGGCGGCCCTCAATGGGCAAAACCGCTTTGGCGACAAATATCGCCTTTCATATTGCCCGCAATTACAAGTTTGAGGTCAGGGATGGCGATCGCCATACCACCGATGGCGGCATTGTTGCTTTTTTCTCTTTGGAAATGTCATCAGAGCAATTGGCCACCCGCCTGCTGGCCGAATATTCGGGCATTTCCTCGTCCCAGATCCGGCGCGGCGAGGTCAGTAAGGATGATTTTGAAACCCTGGCCAATGCCTCGATAGAGCTGAACAATATCCCGCTGCATATCGATGATACCGGCGGCTTGCCGATCGGCGCGCTGGCGGCGCGGGCGCGGCGGCTGAAACGCACCTCCGGCCTTGATTTGATTGTCGTGGACTATTTGCAATTGCTGACCACACAAGGGCGGCGCAATGATGGACGCGTTCAGGAAGTTAGTGAAATAACGCAAAAACTCAAATCATTGGCAAAAGAACTTAATGTACCTGTCATTGCCCTTTCCCAACTTTCGCGCCAGGTCGAACAGCGCGATGACAAACGCCCGCAGCTTTCGGATTTGCGCGAATCCGGCTCCATTGAGCAGGATGCGGACGTGGTCATGTTTGTTTATCGCGAGGCCTATTATCTGGGCCGCAGCCAGCCGCGCGAGGACACCGCCGAACATGCCGAGTGGACCGAACGGATGAGCGCGGTCAAACGCAAAGCCGAGGTGATTGTCGGCAAGCAACGCCACGGACCGATCGGCACTGTGGATCTGAGCTTTACCGAAGAACTGACCAAGTTTGGCAATCTTGATGAAACCGGCCGCTATGATGCTTCGATACGGTAAATCAGATCAATGAGCGCGCGCCTGATTGTCGATCTTGATGCCTTGCGGGCCAATTATCTTGACTTTGCGGCCCGCAGCGGCCCGGCCCGTACCGCCGCCGCCATCAAGGCCGATTGCTATGGTCTGGGCATGGATCGCCTGGCCCCGGTTTTGCGCGATGCCGGGTGCGTGGATTTTTTCTGCGCCAGTTTGAGCGAAGGCATCGCCGCGCGCCGCGTTTTGGGCAATGAGCCTGCCATTTACGTTCTAAACGGGGTATGTGCCGACGAGACCCCCCGCTTTGCTGAATACAGGCTTGTTCCCGTCCTGAACAGCACCGCACAGATACAGTGCTGGCGCGAAAACGGGCGCGGCGCACCGGCCGCCTTGCATGTGGATACCGGGATAAACCGGCTGGGCCTGCCTTTTGAAGCGTTCGCGCCAGACCTTTTAACCGGTATCAATCTTGTGCTTGTGATGAGCCATCTGGCCTGCGGCTCGGAACCATCGCACCCTTTGAACCGCACCCAGTGCGCCCGTTTTGCCGCCATACAGAGCGCCCTGCCCGGTATACCGGCCAGCCTGGCCAATTCCGCCGGGGTTTTACTGGGCGCTGACTGGCTTTTTGATATGACCCGCCCGGGCATTGGCCTTTATGGCGGCGCGCCTTTGGATGAAAACAGCCCGCAATTACAGCCCGTTGCCCGCCTTGACGTACCGGTCTTGCACGTGCGTTCCCTTGCAAGCGGCCAGAGCGTTGGTTATGGCGCCACCTTTACCGCCACGCACCCCATGCGCACGGCGACCATCGCCCTTGGTTATGCCGACGGGCTGTTGCGCAGCGCCGCCCCAAAAGGCTTTGCCCGCCATGAAGGGACTAAACTGCCGTTTTTGGGGCGTATCTCCATGGATATGACCGTGCTGGATATAACCGATTGTCCGCACACCCTTGCGCCGGGAGACACGGTTTCTTTACTGGGTTCTGATCTGGATGCCCTTGCCAAGGCCGCCGGGACATTGTCCTATGAGATTCTTACCCGGCTCGGCCCCCGGCTGCAGCGTGTTTATAAAGAAGGACCAACCCGCTAATGTCTGCGTTAAACCCCATCGCCCCGATAGGTCAGGCCGTGCTTGGCCTTTTGCGCACCGCCGGGGCCATTTCCATTTTTGCCTGGCGCGGTATACGCGCCATGCTGTTGCCGCCCTGGTATTTTGGCCAGGTCGGGGCGCAACTGATGCGCATCGGGTATTTTTCCCTGCCTGTGGTCGGCCTGACGGCGGTGTTTACCGGCGCGGCGCTGGCGCTCAATATCTATACTGGCGGGGCGCGCTTTAACGCCGAACAATTTGTCCCCAATATCGTTGTTGTCGGCATTACCCGCGAATTGGGACCTGTTCTGGCC
>JALWSB010000136.1 GCA_027080345.1 Robiginitomaculum sp.
CGGCCATCGCCAAAATCATGGCGGTTTATCACCCCGGCATCTTCAAACAGGCGCACGGTACGATAAACCGTGGCCAGGGAAATATTGGCGTCGATCTTGGCGGCGCGCAGATACAGTTCTTCGGCGTCCGGGTGATCATCGGCTTGCGACAAAACCTGTGCAATCACCCGTCTTTGCCCGGTCATGCGCATACCGTTTTTTACGCATATGTCTTCAAGGTTTTTGCTCACGTTTATTGTCCTGTTATCATCAAGGGTCTTGCTTTTACTTTTGCCGTGTGCGGCCAGTGCGGTCAACTCTCAGGGTCTTCCAAAACACGGCACTGATAAACAATAGCATCTTCTGCGTCCGCATAATAGGCCTTGCGCACGCCAAGGGATGTAAAGCCACAGGCTTTGTAAAGCCCGTGCGCCGGGGCATTATCCCGGCGTACTTCCAAAAACAGGCGCGCTGCGCCGCCGATTCGGGCTGTGCTCTGCATGGCCACGACCAGAGCGCGGCCAAGGCCTTCTTTGCGCCGTGACGGCAAAACCCCGATGGTCAGGATTTCCCCCTCATCGGCGGCCAGACGATAAAGCGCCAAGCCGCACGGCATACCATTTTTACGGGCGATCAGGCCCCGCGCCCCGGCTTTGAAAAGGGCGCGGAAATCTTTGGCGCTCCAGGCCGGGCGCAAGCATTGGGCGTGCAGTTTGGCCAAAATGTCCCCGTGTTCGGGTGTGGCCTGTTCAATGACAAGGCTCATGGGTCAAGGCCGCCGGGCAGCTTGGCATCGGCGGGGCGCGCATACCAGGGCGCTGGCGGATGATCTTTGGGGCAGGCCTGCCCGGCCATGTGGGCGGCCATGCCCATATCGATCTGCGCCTGCTCAAGAAGTGTCAGTCTTGCGCCGGGGCGTAACAGGCAAACGCCTGTCCCGGCAAGCCTGATATCCGCACCGGTTTTTTGTGCCGCCGCCTCGAGCGCCTGTTGCGCCTCTTGCGGCGCGCCGGTGTTGATGGACCCGAACATCTGGTTCTGGTCATGAATACACCAGGCCACTTCACCGCGCCGGATATCGCAAACACCGGCCCCCGGTCCGTTATCAGCGGCCATGGCGGCAAACACATCCAGCGCGTTAATGCCCACCGCCTTTATGCCAAGCGCCAGCGCCAGTCCGCGCGCAAAGGCAACGCCAATGCGTATGCCGGTAAACGTGCCCGGCCCGGTAATCACGGCAATGCGTTCAAGCTCTGCGGGCGCTATCACGGCAGCGCGCAATGTCTTCCGGGTCAGCGCCGCCAAATGCCGATCATGACCTTTGGTCAGGTTAACGGATTTTTCCGTATCGCCATTTTGCGTGCGCACAAACGCAGCGCAGCGTGCGGCGCTGGTATCAAGAACAAGAAGGTTCACCTTATCACCTCAGGCAATGACGCAGGCCTCATCAAAATCAAGGCGCGGCGAACGATCAAAAAGCGCCGCCTCATCACCATAGCCAAAGGCGCAGATGAAATTTGATTTCCAGTGTTTCATTTTTTTATCATGGGCAAAAAACGCCTGATCCACCCCCGGCCGGTCAAAGCCCGACATCGGTCCGCAATCAAGGCCCAGCGCCCGCGCCGCCAGCATCAGATAGGCCCCTTGCAAAGTGGCATTGCGAAACGCCGCATCAAAATGCGCCTCTGCGTCGCTAAACCAGTTTTTGGCATCGGGGTTATGGGGGAAAAGCTGTGGCACCTTGTCTTCAAACCGCTCATCCCAGGCCAGAATAACCGTCCAGGGGGCGGTCAGAACCTTGGGCACATTTGCCTCCATCAAAAAGGGCTTCAGCTTTTCTTTCGCCGCTTCACTTCGGATCCATAAATAGCGGGCCGGACAGATATTGGCGCTGGTCGCGCCCCATTTGGATAAATCATAAACCGCCCGCACCAGAACTTCGGGCACATCAATATCCTGCCAGGCATTGGCAGTGCGCGCTTTGCGAAAAATTTGATCGAGGGCAAGATCGTTCAAGGGTGTATTCATTAATGCCTCTATGGCGGGGCGTTCACCGCTCTATAAGGCCTGCTCCACAGCCGTAATTTCAGGAATGTAATGTTTGAGCAGGTTTTCAATGCCATGTTTCAGCGTCATGGTCGAGGAGGGGCAGCCGGCGCAGGCACCGCGCATATGCAAATATACCAGCCCGCTATCGGCTTCAAAGCGTTGAAAAACAATATCGCCACCATCGCGCGCCACCGCCGGGCGCACCCGCGTATCCAGCAAATCCTTGATCTGCGCGACAATCTCCGCCGCCTCGCCTTCATACGCCTCTTCACCGCCGTCTTGCGTCCCGGATGCAATGACCGGTGCGCCAGACTGGAAATGGTCCATAATCACGCCCAACAGCGCCGGCTTCAAGTGCGGCCATTGCTGGTCATCGGCTTTGGTAATGGCAATAAAGTCCGGGCCAAGAAAAACCCCGTCAACCCCGCCATTGGCAAACAAAGCCTGCGCCAGGGGCGATATGTGCGCCGCCTCCGCATCACGAAAATCATGCATTTGCACCGGCGAAACCTCCCGGCCGGGCATGAATTTCAAAGTGGCCGGATTGGGGGTGTCTTGCGTTTCGATAAACATGGCGTTTCCGTCTTTCAAAATGGGCGTTGTTTATACCACATGGCGATGCGGCGTGGCTTAGGCAAGAGGCTGGTACAGAGACTTACTTTTTCAAAATATCTGTCAGCTCGCGCAATTTAGCGCGGGCGCGTAAGATGTAAAACCCCTGATTGGCCAGATGATTGGGGAAAAACTGCCCCGAAACCGTGCCATTATTGACCACTAAAGGCTGCATTTGCGCGGCCCGGCGCAGCTCGTCCAGCATTTGGTCATAAAGCTCCGCCGTTTCTCTTTGTGCGATCACGTCTTCAAAATCGGCGCGCAAGGCCCGCAGGATCATGTAATAACTATAGGCTTTGCCTTTGACCCGATAAAACACCTTGTCGGCCTTGAAATCCAGAAGACCAAGCGTTTTGTGGCGTTCGCGCACGCGGGTTTCCAGCTCCGCCGAGGCGGCGCCAAGGTCATAGGCGATGCGGTCCAGAGCGGCCAAAAGATTGTCGGGACGCGAATCAAAGGTTGCCTGCTGATTGGCCAGACGCTGATTATAGCGGCGCAGCGCCGCCACCGCGTCCTTGTATTGCCCCTCCGCCGGGGCGGTCGGCCACAAGCTGCCGGGCTTGAATATCCATATGGTCGGTTCATATTGCAGACGCGAGCGGGCAATGGTCAGATCCGGATCCGAGGCAGACGAGCCACGCTCGCGGCCAATCTGGTCTTCCAGCTCAAACGCAAACCGGCCAATGGCGGTGACCATGCCAATTTGAAAATTAGGCATGTTATTGAGCAAGGAAGCAGGGACAAAAAGCGGCGCATTGGCAACCCAGCTCGAGCTGTCCACTTCGCGCTCCACCAGTCCGGCCATCATCGCCACCACATGGGCGCCGCCAACCGGCGCGGCGGGCGGCGCAAAGGCGGTATCATCGCGTATTTTACTGCTCAACAGGGCCAGTATCGGCCAGATCAATACAAGACCAATAACAATCAGACCGGCACCAAGGAAAAGCCGTTTGCGCCAGCGTCGTTGCGGAGCAGGTTTTGCCGTTACCGTTTCAACAACAGGTTCGTCGCCAACGGGAATGCGGACAAGGCTGCGCACCCGAAGCCAGAGCCGTCTTATTGTCTGTCCAAGCTGCATGCGGTCCTCTCTATCCCCCGCTTCCTTATGACCCTTTGCGTCATTATTGTGCAAGTCAAACCTGCATTTCATGGGCAATAAAAATTATGTTCTATTTTTGTTCTTGACGCAAGGGGGCGGGCTTTATATGCTCTTGTCTAGATCGCAAACCCATAAACAGGGTCATAATGAGTGTCCAGATAAGAACGTTTGCCTTTGAAGGCGTTGATGCGGCGGCGGTTGATGTGCAGGTGCAGATCAGCGCTGGCATGCCGGCGTTTTGCATTGTCGGTCTGGCTGACAAGGCGGTTGCCGAAAGCCGGGAACGGGTGCGAGCGGCGTTTTGTGCCATTGGGCTGGCTTTACCTTCCAAACGACTGGTGATCAATCTGGCCCCGGCGGACCAACCCAAAGAAGGCAGCCATTATGATTTGCCTATCGCCCTTGGCTTGATGGCCGCTATCGGGGTCATCC
>JALWSB010000137.1 GCA_027080345.1 Robiginitomaculum sp.
TTTCGTCTGGCCAGTAATACCAGCGGCCCGGCCACTTGGCAGGTCGGTGCCTTTTACTATAATTCTGATCTCGTTTTGGGGACGAATCCATTCTTCGTGCCTGAAACCGTGCTGAAACAGTCCAATAATTCCTGGGCTGTGTTTGGTCAGAGCAGCTATGATGTGAACGAGCAACTGACGGTTACCGGCGGTATTCGCTACACCGAAGACAGCAAAACCCTGACGCCGATCGCGGTTAATCTGCCCACCGATATCGTCAAGGTTTCCGATAATAAGGTCAGCTGGGATGTGAGCGCCAATTACGCGGCAACGGAGAATGTCAATCTCTATGCCCGCGCCGCGCGTGGTTTCCGTGGCCCCAGTATTCAGGGTCGGAATATAGCCTTCTTCGGTGCACCTTCGGTGGCGCAATCTGAAACCATCAATTCTTATGAAACCGGTTTCAAGTCAGAGCTTGTGGAAAACACCCTGCGGTTTAATGCGGATATTTATTACTATCGTATCAAAAACATGCAGCTGACGGCCATTGGCGGCGGCGGCAATTTCAACACCCTGATCAATGCCAAAAAAGGCGTGGGCAAGGGCTTCGAAGCTGATCTGGAATGGCTGCCAACCGAAGGCCTGACACTCACTGGCGGGTTCAGCTATAATGATACTGAGCTGAAAGACAAAAACCTCAAAACCGTGCCGTGCGGCTCCGGTATTTGTACGGTTCTTGACCCGCTGGATGCGTTGGGTAATGCCATTCTGGATGGCAACCCGTTCCCGCAAGCGCCAAACTATACCGGTAATTTCACCGCCCGTTATTCTACACCCGCTGGTCAGGATGGGGAATTCTACATCTTCACCGATTGGGCCATTCAGGGCAAAACCAACTTCTTCCTCTATAAAGCGGCTGAATTCCGCTCCAGTGGCAATTTTGAAGGGGGCTTGCGCCTTGGTTATGCGCGTAATGACGGCAAATACGACATTGCCGTATTTGTGCGCAATATCACTGATGAGAAAAACCTTAAAGGTGGTATTGATTTCAATAACAACACTGGCTTTGTTAATGAGCCGCGCATCTTTGGCATCAGCCTCAGCGTTCATCGCTAAGCGCCAATTCCATACTGCAAAAAGAAGAAGGTTCGGCCATTCGGCCGGACCTTTTTTCTTGCCATCGGGCAAAAACAATGTTCTTATTATGTTCGCACCACTTGTAATAAGGATGTTTTTTGATGATTGAATTATTTCAGCCGCCACCCGGCTTTAATGTCCCCAACCCCAGCCCGTTTTGCGTCAAGCTGGAGATTTTACTGAAAATGAGCGGCCTGCCCTATGAGATCACCATTGAGGGCAATCCCAGAAACGGGCCAACCGGTAAAATCCCCTATATCAAGGACGGCGATAAATGCATGGGTGATTCTGGCCTGATCCAGAATTATCTCGAAGAGCATTACAAAATTGACTTCAATAAAGGCCTTGATGACGAACAAAAAGCTATTTCCCTGGCTTTCACCCGCCTGATTGACGAGCATTTATACTGGGTTCTGGTTTATGCCCGCTGGATGGAAGACGAAAATTGGAAGCCTCTCAAAAAACGCTTTTTTGGCGGCTTGCCCTTCCCCATGAATATCCTGATTGCCCGTATGGCCAGAAAAGACCTGGCGCAAAGCCTGCACGGGCATGGCATTGGTCGTCATTCACGTACCGAGATTTATGCCATGGGCGCGGCAGACATCAAGGCATGTGCCGATTTTCTGGGTGACAAGGACTTTGCCTTTGGCGCTGAGCCAACGGCGCTGGATGCTACGCTTTACGGGCATATTGGCGGCATTATCGACCCGCCCTTCCCCTCGCCATTAAAAGATGCGGCGCTTTCGCATGACAATCTGATTGCCTATTGCCAAAGGATGCGGGCGCGGTTTTTTCCTGATTTGTAATCCTGTGGCCCGTTAACTGGTCATTGCCTGATCCACCGATTTGATCGGAAGATCAGGCAATCCAGCTAAATATCGACATACCTCTCACCTAAGGAGCTTGTCGAAGGATAAATGCCAGCCTGAGGAGCATTAAATGGCATATTTAAAAGCGTGTCATTACCCGGTTTATCCGGGTAATCCAGAGCGGCATGTCAATCACACTGTGCGGCGACAAGCGCCTTGCTAGCAATAAAAACCCTCAGGTCAGAATTAGCCAACAATTTCCGCATCAGAGAAGAAAAACGGGATTTCCCGCGCCGCTGATTCGGGGCTGTCAGAGCCATGGACTGAATTGGCTTCAATGCTTTTCGCATGAAGCTGGCGAATGGTGCCTTGATCCGCATCGGCTGGATTGGTTGCGCCCATCAATTCACGATAAGCGGCAATGGCGTTGTCACCTTCCAAAACCTGCACGACAACCGGACCGGACGTCATAAAGGCAACCAGATCGTTAAAAAATGGCCGTTCCTTGTGTTCGCCATAAAACCCTTCGGCCTGTTCCTGGCTCATACGGATACGTTTTTGCGCAATAATGCGAAGGCCTGCGCCTTCGATCATTGCATTGATAGCACCGGTTAAATTGCGGGCGGTAGCGTCGGGTTTGATGATCGAAAATGTGCGTTGTGTGCTCATGGCCGTTATCCTTGAAATAGGGGAAATATCTGTGTTGGCGCGCCTATAGCAGGGCCGATGCGCCCTGTGAAGGGTGGTTCCTGCGCTCTGTTTTCACAGCGCACGGTTTCGTTTTGCTGACAAACCGGTTATACGCCCAAATCCACCCATCGGGACCCATGCTCATGCTCCATGTCAACAATCTGGTATGCCGCGTTGAAGGGCGCTTGTTGATCAACAATGCGACCTTTCGTATTGCGCCGCAAACCCGCATGGGCCTGGTCGGGCGCAATGGCACAGGCAAGTCCACTTTATTGCGCGTGATCAAGAATGAATTGGAACCGGAATCCGGCGAAGTCAACATCCGCAAGGGGGCGCGGCTTGGGGCCGTTGATCAAGAAGCGCCTGGCGGAGCGCAGCCCATAATGGACTTTGTTTTGCAGGCCGATCAGGAACGCGCCGCCCTGTTGGCCGAGGCCGAAACAGCCACAGAGCCGGGCCGCATTGCCGATATTCAGACACGGCTGGCCGATATTGGTGCGCATTCTGCCGAATCGCGCGCCGGCATCATTCTGGCAGGGTTGGGTTTTACCGCCGATGAGCAAGGCCAGCCATGCGCCAATTTTTCCGGCGGCTGGCGTATGCGTGCCGCCCTTGCCGCCATGCTGTTTGCCAAGCCGGACCTTCTTTTGCTGGATGAGCCAACCAACTATCTCGATCTGGAAGGGGCAATCTGGCTGGAAACCCATTTGGCGAAATATCCCGGTGCCGCTTTGGTGGTTTCCCACGACCGGGACCTTTTGAATACGGCCGTGCAAAATATTGCCCATTTGCAACAGGGTAAAATCCGTCTCTATGAGGGTGGATACGACAATTTTGAACGGCAATTGGCGCAAAAACAACGCCTTGATATGGCCCTGCGCAGCCGCCAGGAAGACGAGAAAAAACGCTTGCAGGCCTTTGTTGAGCGCTTTCGCTATAAAGCGTCCAAGGCCCGTCAGGCGCAAAGCCGGGTTAAACGGCTGGAAAAAATGCGGCCCATCGCCACAATTACGGAAAACCCCGTCGCGCCGTTTGACTTGCCCTCGCCCAAACGCCCGCTGGCCCCGCCGATGATCCGTCTGGAAAATACCGCTGTGGGGTACAGCACGGACAAGCCGGTATTAAGCGGCCTTGATCTTAATATCGCGCCAGATGACCGCATCGCTCTTTTGGGGCGTAATGGCGAGGGAAAATCCACCTTTGCCAAACTTCTGGCCGGGTATCTGGAGCCGATGCACGGTTATAAACGCCATCACAAGCGCATGCAGATTGGCTATTTCGCCCAGCACCAATTGGACGTTCTGGACCCGGCTTTGACGCCCTATGAACATGTACGCAACCGCATGGAAGACGCCACCGAAGCGCAGCGCCGGGCGCGTCTGGCGCGCTTTGGCCTTGGTGTCGTGCATGCAGAAACCAAGACATCGGATCTTTCCGGCGGCGAGAAAGCACGGCTTTTACTCAATCTGATTGCCTTTGAAGGGCCGCATTTATTGATCCTTGATGAACCAACCAACCATCTGGATATGGACAGCCGGGCCGCACTGGCCGATGCGCTGGACGCCTATGAAGGGGCGGTTTTGCTGATCAGCCATGACCGTTTTTTGATTGAACGCTCCATCGACACCTTATGGATTGTGCAAAATGGAACGGTCAGCACTTATGAAGGTGATATGGACGATTATCGCCGCTTGGTGACCGAAAAAGACCGTAAAAAACCGCTGGCCGAAAAAAGCGATGCGGCGGCTAAAAAACGTCAGGCAAAGGCCAACCGCCGCGAGGCATTATCCCCGCTTAAACGCGATATAGAACGGCTGGAGGCAGAGATCGAGCGCTTGAAGGCGGGCATATCCAGCCTTGATGCCGCCCTCGCCGCGCCCGGTCTTTACGAAAAAGACCCAGCCCGCGCCATCGACTATAATATGAAACGATCGCGC
Source organism: Robiginitomaculum sp. (assembly GCA_027080345.1). GTDB lineage: Bacteria > Pseudomonadota > Alphaproteobacteria > Caulobacterales > Maricaulaceae > Robiginitomaculum_B. The sequence goes on from JALWSB010000137.1 coordinate 4,553, forward strand.
GCCCTGACGCGCATTGACGAGGTTGAAACGCTCTGGCTTGATGCGCAAATGCGCTATGAAAAGGCCCGCAACATATAATTGGCCGCGCGCGCTCTATCTGTCATACTTGGCTTGTCGACTCGTTGGTTGAAAGGCTTTGGTTTGCTTGAATTGGATCCGCATACCTTGCGCATGGGCATTATCCTCCTGAGCGTGGTCGTGACGATTGCGCTCTATGCCACAGAGCGTTTTGCCATAGAACTGGTCTCAACGGCGGTTATCGCATTCTATCTTGTGTTTTTTCATCTTTGGCCTGAACCCCATAGCACCTTTGGAGCCAAGGAGGTCTTGTCGGGCTTTGCCAACCCGGCGCTGATCGCCGTATTGGCCCTCTTGGTGGTTGGGCAAGGCATGTTTCACACCGGCGCGCTGGAAGGCCCGTCCCGGCGGCTGGTCGCGGCGCACGAAAAGCACCCGACAATGACCATGGCGGTTTTGTTTGGTTTTGTGATTTTGATCAGCGCCTTTATCAACAACACCCCCGTCGTGGTCATGTTTATCCCGGTTCTGGTGGCCATTTCCACACGCACCGGATCGGCCCCGTCGGCGGTGATGATGCCCTTGTCCTTTGTTTCCATTCTGGCTGGCATGACCACATTGATCGGCTCGTCCACCAACCTTCTGGTTGCTGATGTGCTGAAAGAAAAAGAAGGCATTGAGCTTGGCTTTTTTGCCGTCACCCCTTTTGGGTTGATTTTGGCCGGGGCGGGTTTGCTTTATCTGCTATTTATCGGTCGCCATTTATTGCCGCATCATCATGCCAGGGACACAGCCAAAAGAAGCGGCCAGCAATATCTGGCGCAAATTGAGCTGCACGCCGGTCATCCGCACCTGGGCGAGCGACCGGTTGCGGGCATGTATGCGCATCTTAATACGGTCACGGTCAGAATGGTACAACGGGGAGATGTATCTTTCTTCCCGCCATTTGACGAACGCGCCACCTTGCAAGAAGGCGATATTCTGACCGTTGCGGCAACACGAAAAGCACTGGTGGAATTACTCATCTCGGACCCTGAAGTGTTGTCCAGCATGGTGCGTGGCAATAGTGATGAAAACATCGATCCTGCTGATTCCATGGCCATCACCGAGGCGGTTGTTGCCCCGGGCTCGCGCTATACCGGGCGGTCTTTGGAACAGCTTGACTTTGCCAACAAGACCGGCTGCATCGTTCTTGGGGTGCAGCGCCGCTCGCGCATGCTGCGGCAAAAACTCTCGACAATACGGCTTGAAGCGGGTGATGATCTTTTGATATTCGGCACCCGCAAAACCTTGCGTGCCTTGCGCTTTAACAAGGATTTGCTGGTTTTATTATGGTCGATGAGCGACATTCCGGATTTGCGCCGCGCCAACCGCGCCCGGTTGATTTTCGGGGCGGTTATTGTCGCGGCGGCCAGCGGCCTCATCCCCATTATTGTTGCCGCCTTGATGGGCGCTGTGGCCATGGTCATGAGCGGATGCCTGAATGTCCGTCAAGCCGGGCGGGCGCTGGATTTGCGCATTTACCTTTTGATTGCCGCCGCGTTTGCCATGGGGGCCAGCCTGCATGAAACCGGCGCGGCGGCCATGCTGGCCGAAACGGCCGTAAATCTGGCCCTGCCCTACGGCCCTATGGCCTTGCTGTTGGGGCTGTTTGCCATTGTCGCCATTTTGACCAATATCCTCTCAAATGCAGCCACGGCTGTTCTTTTTGCGCCGATTGCCGTTGATGCGGCGGTCAAATTTTCCGACACACCGCAAATGGAACACAAGCTGGCCATTGCAGCCATTTTGACCGTTATTTACGCCGCCAACTGTTCTTTTGCCACGCCAGTTGCCTATCAAACCAACCTTTTGGTAATGGGGCCGGGGCAGTATAAATTTGTCGATTATTTCAAGGCCGGTGCGCCGCTGGTGGTGATTTTATGGGTGGTTTTTGCCCTTATTGCCCCGTTTTATTTTCACTTGTGATACGCTGCCTATTATGACTCACCCGTTTCCGCTTAAACAGTTACGGTTCTTTCTGACCGCCCCGGCGCCATGCCCCTATTTACCTGACAGAATGGAACGTAAATTATTCACCCATTTGCATGCCCTTGATGGGCCCGAATTGAATGATTCACTGACCCAGGCGGGGTTTCGCCGCTCGCAAAATATTGTCTATCGCCCGGCTTGCGAAAACTGTAATGCCTGCCTGTCTTCGCGCATAGATGTGGCGGCGTTTAAACCCAGCCGTACCCAGCGGCGCATCATGCGTAAAAACAAGGATTTGCACAGAAATATCGAACCAGCTTTGGCCAGCGATGAACACTATGCCCTGCTGCTGCGTTATGTACGCAGCCGCCATAAAGATGGCGGTATGGATGATATGAGCTATGCCGATTATCTGGGCATGATTGAAGATACGACGGCGCACTGCATGGTGTGTGAATATCATGCCCCGGATGGGCGGCTTCTGGCCGTTGCTCTGGTTGACCAATTAACCGACGGGCCATCATTGGTGTACAGTTTTTTCGCACCCAATGAGGCAAAACGCTCTTTGGGTGCATTTATTATCCTTGATCATGTGCGCCAGGCACAGAACAATGGACAGGACTATGTGTATCTGGGATATTGGGTCGCAGGCAGCAAGAAAATGGCCTACAAATCACAATATCGCCCGCTGGAAGTGCTCCGCACAGGCGGTTGGGTCAGACTAGGGGAAGATCAATCATGAAACGTCGTACACTTTTGACCACTGGCGGGCTGGGCCTTGCTGGTGCGCTGGCCTCTTGTGCCAAGCCTGAAGACTCAAAGGCAAAAACCGGCCCGGCCGCCCCGGCGGTTCAGCGAAAAACAGCGCGCACTTTGCGCATGGTCACCGCCTGGCCCAAAAACTTTCCCGGCCTTGGTACCATGGCCCAGCGCATTGCCGATGACATTGAAACTTTAAGCGCCGGGTCTTTAAAAATAAAATTTTACGCCGCGGGCGAACTGGTTCCGGCGCATGAGGAATTTGGCGCGGTGTCTTCCGGCGCAGCTGATCTTTATCATGCCTCCGAATATTACTGGCAGGGCAAGGCCAAAGGGTTTTCATTTTTTACCGCTGTGCCTTTTGGCATGACGGCCATCGAAACCCTGGCATGGATGCAACAAGGTGATGGCAATGCCCTGTGGAACAAGCTGTCGGGTCGCTTTAACCTGATCGCCATGGCCGCCGGTTCAACGGGCCACCAGATGGGCGGCTGGTTCAAGAAAAAAATCAACACCGTCGACGATTTAAAAGGCCTGATTATTCGCATTCCCGGTCTTGGCGGCGATGTCTATCGCACTTTGGGGGCAACCCCCAAGCTGTTGGCGGGCGGGGCCATTTACCAGGCTTTGCAATCTGGCGCGATCGACGCCACCGAATGGGTCGGGCCGTGGAATGATATGGCCTTTGGCTTTTATCGCGAGGCCCCTTATTATTATGGCCCGGGCTTTCACGAACCGGGGTCCATCATGTCCCTTGGCGTCAATCTCGATGTCTGGAAGTCTCTTTCACCGCAAGAACAAGGGGCCGTTCAGGCCGCCTGCAATGCCGCCATGGCAACCTCATTGGCCGAGTTTTCCTGGCAGAATGCCCAGGCCCTTAAAACCTTGAAAAACGACCATGGCGTATCGGTTTTAAACTTTAACGATGATATCTGGCGGGCGCTGGGTAATGCCTCAAAAACGGTTCTGGCCGAAGTCGGGGCCAGTGACCCCGAAACAGAGGCGATTTATCAAAGCTATAAAAACGCTCTTAAAGATGCGGTTGAGTGGGCGGATATATCCGACAGCGCCTATTTGCGTATTCGTCGCTATGGTCTGGATTAATGCACATTTCGCCCGTTTTTTATTGGCTGGTCTGGTGGATTATCAACCCGCTATTCATCCTCAGCTTTGCCATTCTGATTTTCAACCGCCTCAAGCGCCCGGCCCCGCTTCTGGTTAACGCCACACGGATGATGATTGGCCTTATAGATTGGGTGAATGTCGGTATTGCCCGCCTCATCCAATGGCTTGGCCTGTTTATGGTGCTGGTCATGGCCACCCTTGTGATCAGCCGTTATGTGTTCGGGATAAGCCCAATCAAAGCGCAAGAATCGGTGCTTTATATGCACGGGCTGGTGTTTATGCTGGTCGCGGCGGCAACCTTGCTCAGTGACGGGCATGTGCGGGTCGATATTTTTTACGAAAAAGCCTCCGCGCAGACCCGCGCATGGATCAATATTATCGGCACGCTGTTTCTTCTCATGCCGGTCTGCGTTTTGATTTTTTATGGCGGGCGGGATTATGCGGCGCGCGCATGGGCGGTTCATGAAGGCTCGCCCGAGGCCAGCGGCCTGCACGGGGTCTATCTTCTAAAAACCATTATTCCGATATTCGCCATTATGATGATCGCCCAAGGCTCGGCCCTGGTGGCGCGCGCGGCCCTCATTCTGACAGGGCAGCCCCTGCCCGCCGCACAGGAGCCGTCCTGACATGGATATTCTGGCCCATCTTGATCTTTTAATGTTTGCCGTGGCCATTGCGGTGCTGCTTAGTGGCTATCCCGTGGCTTTTGCGCTGGCTGGCACCGCCCTTGGTTTTGCCGCCATTGGTATTTTGACCGGGCATTTTGATGCCGGTCTGCTTGGGGTTTTTCCAAACCGGATTTATGGCGCGGTGATGACCCGCCAGGTGTTGGTGGCGGTGCCTTTATTCGTCTTTATGGGCGTAATGTTGGAGCGCTCAAAAATTGCCGAAGATTTGTTGCAAAACATGGGGCATCTTTTTGGCAGTTTGCGCGGCGGGCTGGGGTTTTCTGTTATTATTGTCGGCGCCTTGCTGGCCGCATCGACCGGTATTGTCGGGGCCACGGTGGTTACCATGGGGCTTCTTTCCTTGCCGACCATGCTGCGTAATGGCTATTCCCCGGCGCTTTCCAGTGGCGCAATCGCCGCTTCGGGCACGCTGGGCCAGATCATTCCCCCATCCATAGTTCTGGTTCTTCTGGGCGATGTGATGTCGAACGCTTACCAAAAGGCACAACTGGATGCCGGTAATTTTTCCCCGCGCACCATCTCCGTTGGCGATCTGTTTGCCGGGGCATTGGTCCCCGGTCTGCTTTTGGTGTTTTTGTATTTGTTGTGGATGGGCCTTGTGGCGTTTTTTCGCCCCGACGCCGCCCCGGCATTAAAACATGATGACCCGGAGGCAAAAAAGCCGGAATTACGGCGCTTACTGGCGGCTTTGGCCCCACCCTTGAGCCTGATTATTGCGGTTCTTGGCTCCATTCTTTCGGGCATAGCCGACGCCACCGAGGCCGCATCCGTTGGCGCGCTGGGGGCCATTCTCCTTGCCGGGTATCGCTTGCCGGCCAAGGATGCGCTTAATCAGCTGGTTCGCAACATTATTATTCTGGGGGCGGCGTCCTTTATTGGTCTTATTCTTCTGACATTCTTTGTTGATTTGCGCCTTGGGCGGGATGTTATGACCGGCGGACAGCGTCTGGGTATTTTACTGGCCGCCAGTTTGTCGGTGATTGCCATTTTAGGCGTCATGTCGGCCCTGTGGCGCTTGTTGCGCTCTGGCGTTCTTTCCAAGGTAACCCATTCAACGGCGCAGATCAGCTCCATGGTTTTTGTCATTCTGATCGGGGCCACCCTGTTCAGTCTGGTTTTTCGTGGCCTTGGCGGGGACGACACCATAACCTCCGTCCTCATGCTGACCGGTGGCGGCAAGGCCGGGGCCATTATATTGGTCATGGTGGTGATGTTTTTTCTTGGTTTCTTTCTGGATTTTATCGAGATTACCTTTGTGGTTGTACCGATCGTCGGGCCGGTTCTGCTTGGCATGGGGGTTGATCCGATCTGGCTGGGCGTGATGATGGCGATTAATCTGCAAACCAGCTTTTTAACACCGCCCTTTGGTTTTGCGCTTTTTTACTTGCGCGGCGTGGCCCCCGAAGGCGTAACAACGCGCGATATTTATCGCGGGGTTATGCCCTTTGTCGGCATCCAGATTCTGGCGCTTATTCTGGTGGCGCTGTTTCCGGTTTTGGCAACGGGCCTGCCAAAACTTCTATATGGCTAGATATTTAGCCCCAGGGGCCGGGCGCACTTTCTTCGGCTTGCACATCTTTTCCGCCCATCATGACCAGCGCGGCAATCCGCTTTTCCAGCGGCGGGTGCGTTGCCATAAGTCCGGCAAAATTGCGCGGGTGAACCGGGTTTTCAATGAACATGGCTTTGATATCAGACGGAGTTTGGCCCATGTCCGCATTGGCCGAAATTTTGCGTAAAGCGGCGATCATCGCATCGGGATTATGGGTTAATTCCACTGCCCCCGCATCGGCCAGAAACTCGCGTTTTCGCGACAAGGCCATACGCACCAGCAAGGAAACCACCCAGGTGATGGCAATAATGGCAAAGGCAATCAAAATAAGCATGCCCGCATTGCCGCCGCCAGAGCGCCGGTGGCGGTCATTGCGCGACAAATTCATATAAAACATGTTGCGAAAAAGCATTTGACCAACAAAGGAAAAAATACCCGCAAAAATCGCCGCCACCACCATCAGGCGCACATCCCGATTGCGAATATGGGTCAGCTCATGGCCCATGACGGCCTCTATTTCGGCTGTGTCCAGAACGTCAATCAGGCCGCGCGTCAACGTTACAGACATCCTGCCCTCACGCAGACCGCTGGCATAGGCATTGCGCACAGGGCTCTCGATAATGCGTAAATCCGGCACGGACAGCCCGCGCGAAATGCACAGGTTTTCCAATAAATTATAAAGTTCAGGTTCTTCTTTGCGGGTAACTTTTCTGGCCCCGGTGGCCATATCAATCATCGTTTGGTAGGAAAACCAGGCAATAACAAACCAGATCCCAGCGGCCATAAAAGCAAAGGGCAACAGACGCGGCAAAGAATATGCGGCCTGCGTCAACGCTGCGCTGATCGGCACATCAACACCGGTCATGGCGATCCATAAAACCGACAGGCCAAAAAAGAAAAGGATGAGCAAAAAGGGAAATCCCGCCAAAAGCAGCATGGATTTCAAGTTATTATTCCATATCTGAGTGCGCAGACCATAGGCACCCATCAGGCACGGCCCTCCTGCAAATCAGTGCCTCAAAATTCGACCGATGGCGCTTTGCCCACGGCGGCACGCTCTGCGGCAGCAACTTCAAAGAAATCCTTCTTTTCAAAGCCAAACTGTTTGGCAAACAGGACCGCCGGCAATTGTTCGCAGGCGGTATTGTATTCGGCCACCGCATTGTTGAAAAACCGCCGCGCCGCGGCAATCTTGTTTTCAAGGTCGGAAAGCTCTGATTGCAATTGCAAAAAATTGGTATTGGCTTTCAGATCCGGATAGGCCTCAGCCAAAGCAAACAGGCTTTTCAAGGCCCCGCTCAGCATGTTTTCCGCCGCCGCCTGATCTGTCACCGTACCGGCATTCATCGCCGCATTACGGGCCTGAATGACCGCTTCGAGGGTGTCTTTTTCGTGTTTGGCATAGCCTTTGACAGTCGCCACAAGGTTGGGGATCAAATCATAACGCTGTTTGAGTTGCACATCGATATCCGACCAGGCCTGCCCGCAGGTCTGCCGCAAGGCCACCAGACGGTTGTAAACAATCACCGCATAAAAAATGACCAGAACAATTAAACCAAGAAATATCAACATGCTGTTTTCTCCATTTCTGTTGGCATCCTACAGCTTTTTTTGCGGCCAATCACTCAAAAAAATACGTTTATTACACAAGCGGGCGGCGCGGCCGAAAGCACCCTGAGCGGGGAAAGCCGCGTGGGGCCATGCGCCCGGCCTGGGCGCGTTTGCCAAGCCAGTTGCGCCAATCCTTACAGCTGACTTTGCGCCCCCCAGGATCGGTCCAGTAAAGCCCCTCATCCTCATTAAACATCGTCAGATCAGCCAGCCCGCCATCTTTATAGGCCTGTAATTTGACCCCTTTGCCGCGATTCAGCGTGTTGATTTGCGTCAGTGGATAAACCAGCATTTTGCGGTTCTCCCCGACAACCGCCACCATATCGCCGGTCACCGGCAAGCATAACAGCGCCTCGCCGCCCGCCCCCACATTCAACACCTGGCGCCCGCCTTTGGTCATGGCAATGACGTTATCTTCTTCAACAATAAAACCATAACCGCTGGTCGAGGCGACAATAAAACGGCGCCCTTCCTGGCGAGTAAACAGCGCCAATGGGTGGTCCGTATCATCGAGATCAATAAGCAGGCGAATAGGCTCGCCCTGCCCCCGCCCGCCGGGCAGACGATCACAGCCAAGGGTGTAAAACTTGCCATTGGTGGCAAAAAGAACAAGTTTGTCAGTGGTCAATGCCTGTATAACAAAGGCTTGTTTGTCGCCTTCCTTATATTTGATCGCCTGCGCATCATGGCCATGGCCCTTCAAGGCTCGCACCCAGCCTTTTTCCGACAGGACAACGGTGATCGGTTCGCGCACCACCAACGCCTCGCTGACCGCATTGGCATCAGCCTTTGACACGGCGCCAAAGCCGCTGCGGCGCTGGCTTAATGTCTTTTCTTTGGCAAATTGTTCCTTGGTGGACTTTATGTCTTGCGAGATGGCGCGCCATTGTTCCGCTTCATCGGCCTGCAAGGCCAATAAACCGGTCTGCTCATCGCGCAGCGCCTTGTCCTCGGCCTTCAGCTCCATTTCCTCTAATTTACGTAACGAGCGTAACCGCATATTCAAAATGGCTTCGGCCTGATCCTCATTAAGCCCAAAACGCGCCATAAGCTGTTGTTTTGGCTCATCCTCCTCACGGATAATGCGGATCACCTCATCAAGATTAAGGAAGGCAATGAGGTAACCCGCCAGAACATTGAGGCGGGTTTCAATTTTACGCAAACGATAGGCCGTACGGCGCAGCAACACATCGCGCCGGTGATCAAGCCAGGCCTGCAAGGCTTCGCGCAAAGATAAAACCCCCGGCACGCCCTTGGCATCGAGCACGTTCAGATTAAGCGGAATACGCACTTCCAGATCGCTGAGCATGAAGAGCGATTCCATAAACACCGCCGGGTCAATTGTGCGGCTGCGTGGCTCCAGCACAAGACGCACATCTTCGGCGGATTCGTCCCGCACATCAGCCAGAAGCGGCAGCTTTTTACTTTCAATAAGCTGTGCAAGCTTTTCAATTAGTTTGGTTTTTTGCACCTGATACGGCATTTCCGTAACCACGACCTGCCATTGCCCGCGCGGCAAATCCTCGCGTGTCCAGCGCGCCCGCAACCGAAACCCGCCGCGTCCCGTGGCATAGGCCTGTTCAATGCTTTCCTTGTCTTCAACAATTTCGCCGCCGGTTGGAAAATCTGGTCCGGGCATAATGCCAAGCAAGGTACTTATACTGGCCCCTGGGTGGCGAATAAGGTGTCTGGCCGCATCCAGTAATTCCATCACATTGTGGGGCGGAATGGACGTCGCCATCCCCACCGCAATGCCGTTGGCCCCATTGGCCAAAAGGTTGGGATAGCCAGCCGGCAACACAACCGGTTCATCATCTTCGCCCGAATAGGTGGCACGAAAGTCAACTGTATCCTGATTAATGCCGTCCAAGAGCAGGCGCGCCGGCAAAGTCAACCGCGATTCGGTATAGCGCATGGCCGCGGCCCGATCGCCATCAATATTGCCAAAATTGCCCTGTCCGTCGACGAGCGGATAGCGCTGGGCAAAGCTTTGCGCCAGCCGAACCAGCGCATCATAAACCGCCTGGTCCCCGTGGGGGTGGAACCGGCCAATGACATCGCCAACAACCCGCGCACACTTCTTGAACCCTGAATCCGGATCAAGCTTTAATTCCTGCATGGCAAAAAGAATACGCCGATGAACCGGTTTCAAACCGTCACGCACATCAGGCAAGGCCCGCTGGGTAATCGTGGACAGGGAATAGGCAAGATAACGGCTGGCCAGCGCGTTTTCAATTTGCTCTTCAATAATCGTACCGCCGGGCGCATTCATGGCCGCATCTCCACCGAATCAAATGAGTATCGGAGTATAGCGCACACTGGCAGGAAAACTGCGTTTTCAGCGGTTGGGTTATAGATCGTGTTGACCTAAAGTTCCCACACATCCCGGTCAGCATCTTTTGCGGTCACCGGTGCCGGTTTTGAATTGGCCTGATGAACCAGTCGCTCAGATGGTTTCTTCACCGGTTTTTTAGGCGGCGGGTTAATGTAAATCATGCGGCCATTCCGGCGCAGGAATTTTCGCGCATCCTTTTGCACAAAATACATTTTTTTAAGTAATTCCAAAGGCACAATCGGCTTGACCAGAAATTGCGTAGCGCCGCGTTTCATGGCGTCAATCAGGACGTCTCTGGAACCATGCCCGGTGACGATAATAACGGGCAGCATGGCGATCTGGTCTTTCGGGTGACAGCGAATAAAATCAAGAAATTCAGCGCCGTTACCATCATCCATTTCCCAGTCACACAGGACCACAGAAGGCAGGGTCTTCTCAATGGCTATTCTGGCTTCTTTTGTGGTTTCAAAAGGACAGACCGAAGCACAGCCCATATCACGCATAAGCGTCGCCAGCATGCTGCGCGTCCGCTGCGAATCATCGATTATGACAACGCTCATGCGTTTTAACGCCGATTGTACGGTCACATCACATCCTTTTACGCTCGTTTTCAGAAGCCTAGACAAATCAGGTTAAGAGTTCACCAAAATTTGGAAGAAATCATTTAAAAAATTATTCCTCTGCCAATTCAATATGTTCGCCAAATTGCGCCAAAAAGTGCGTCCCGAACCGCTTGCATCAAAACACGCGCAGGCGTAACCCTTGGACATATAAAGCATGGCCAGTATGCCCATTTCAAGATCAGGAGCAGGTAATGAAAATCGCCCGGCATTTCACCAAAAAAGACCAGTCGGCCTATGCAAACATCACGTTTAAAACACTGAAAAGCGAAATACGCGACCCGGATGGCAATGCCATTTTCAAAGCTGATGGAATCGAATCGCCCGAGTCGTGGAGCCAGGTTGCAACCGACATATTGGCGCAAAAATACCTGCGCAAAGCGGGCGTGCCGCAAAAAACCACCGCAGTCAAAGAAAAAGGTGTTCCATCATGGCTTCAACGGCGAAAGCCCGCCAAAGGCACTGAATTTGGCGCAGAAACCAGCGCCCGGCAGGCGTTTGACAGAATGGCCGGCACCTGGACCTATTGGGGCTGGAAACTTTCCTATTTTACCACTGAATCAGACGCCCGCGCTTTTTATGATGAAATGCGCTATATGCTGGCCGCACAAATTGCGGCCCCCAATTCCCCGCAATGGTTCAATACCGGCCTGCACTGGGCCTATGGATTAAGCGGTCCGGCGCAAGGGCATTATTTTGCTGATCCCAAGAGCGGCGAAGCAAAAAAATCGACCAATGCCTATGAACATCCTCAGCCGCACGCCTGTTTCATCCAAAGTTTAAGCGATAATCTGGTCAATGAAGGCGGGATTATGGATTTGTGGTCCCGCGAAAGCCGCCTTTTTAAATATGGCTCCGGGTCTGGCACCAATTTTTCGACGTTGCGCGGCGCTGGTGAATCCTTGTCCGGTGGCGGCTATTCGTCCGGTCTTTTAAGTTTTTTACGGGTTGGTGACCGGGCCGCCGGCGCGGTGAAATCCGGCGGCACCACCCGGCGCGCCGCCAAAATGGTAATCGTTGATGCCGACCACCCGGATATTGAAGACTTTGTCAGTTGGAAAATGCGCGAAGAAGCCAAGGTTGCCGCATTGGTTACCGGATCTCATGTCCTTAAAGAACGGCTGGAGGGTATTATCCGCGCCTGCGTTAATTGCGATGGCCAGGACGATGATTGCTTCAACCCCAAAAAAAACGCCGCCCTTTTACGCGAAATTCGCAAAGCCCGCCGCGCACATGTGCCTGATGGGGCCATTGACCAGGCCTTGCGGCTGGCGCGATTGGGCGATGATAATCTGGATTTACAGGTTTTTGATGCCGATTGGGATTCAGAAGCCTATATGACCGTTTCGGGGCAAAACGCCAACAATTCTGTCCGCGTTACCGATGCCTTTATGCACGCAGTGGACAATGATGCGGACTGGGACTTGAAAAACCGCACCGATGGCAAGGCCGGTAAAACCATAAAGGCCCGTGGCCTTTGGCGACAAATTGCCCGCTCTGGCTGGGCCTGCGCTGACCCCGGCCTGCAATTCCACGACACCATAAATGCGTGGAATACGTGCGCGGTTTCCGGCCAGATCAATGCCTCCAACCCGTGTTCTGAATATATGTTTTTGGACGATACGGCCTGCAACCTTGCCTCGCTTAATCTAAAAACATTCTTGCAGGATGATGGCACTTTTGACTGCGCCGCGCTTGAGCACGCCAGCGCCCTGTGGACGCTGGCTCTTGAGATATCGGTCGCCATGGCGCAATACCCGTCAAAAGCCATTGCCGCGCGCTCCCATGCGTTCCGCACGCTGGGTCTTGGCTTTGCCAATCTCGGCGGTCTTTTGATGTCCTCTGGCCTGTCTTATGATTCTGATGAAGGGCGCGCCACGGCCGCCGCCATCAGCGCAATTTTGAGCGCCAGCGCCTATAAAATGTCGGCGCAGATTGCCGCGCAAATGGGCCCATTCAGTGCCTATAACGACAATAAAGCGCCCATGTTGCGGGTTATCAGTAACCACCGTCAGGCAGCCAAAGGCAAAACCGCACTGGACGATTTTGATGGCCTGTCCTACGCGCCTTTGCCCCTGAATGCCGCCAAATGCCCTTTCAAAAATCTTGCAACGCGCGCTGGCGCACTATGGGATGAGGTGCTGGCAGCGGGAAAAGAGCACGGTTTTCGCAATGCGCAAGTCAGCGTTGTTGCGCCAACGGGTACGATCGGGCTGGTCATGGATTGCGATACGACCGGCATTGAGCCGGATTTTGCCCTCGTTAAATTCAAAAAACTGGCCGGCGGCGGATATTTCAAAATCATCAACCGTTCGGTGCCCGCCGCCTTGAAAAAGCTGGGGTATAATGATGCCCAGATTGCCGATATTTCTGATTATGCCATTGGCCATGGCACGCTTGAAAATGCACCGGCCATCAACTGGCAAAGCCTGAAAGCCAAGGGGTTTACCGAACACGAAATCTCGCTCATCGAAGCCACCCTTTCAGAAACTTTTGATCTGCGTTTTGCGTTCAATCAATGGACGCTTGGCAAGGAATTTTGCATCGATGCCCTTGGTATTGCGGCGGAGCAGCTTGATGCGCCATCGCTTAACATACTGCAGGCCATGGGCTTTAGTGAGGACGATATAGAGGCCGCCAATATATATTGCTGCGGGGCGATGAGCCTTGAAGGGGCGCCGCATTTAAAACCTGAACACCTTGATGTTTTTGATTGCGCCACCCCGTGCGGCCGCCTTGGCACCCGGTATTTAAGCGTGGATGCGCATTTACACATGATGGCCGCCGTACAGCCGTTTATTTCCGGTGCCATATCAAAAACCATCAATATGCCTGCCGATGCCAGCATTGAAGATTGCCAATCGGCCTACCATGCCGCCTGGACATTGGGCCTGAAAGCCGTGGCGCTATACCGCGATGGCTCAAAGCTGTCGCAACCTCTCAACTCCGCGCTTTTCGAGGACGAAGAGATCGAGGCCATGGAAGAAGCCGCCAGCGCACCTTCGGCGACGCGCACCCGTGTTATGGCTGAAAAAGTCGTTGAAAAAGTCATCGAGCGGGTCGTTGAAATCCCGGCCCAGCGCAAACGTCTGCCCGATCGGCGCAAAGGTTATATCCAGAAATCCACCGTTGGCGGCCACAAGGTTTACCTGCACACGGGCGAATTTGATGACGGGACGCTGGGTGAAATATTCCTTGATATGCACAAGGAAGGGGCCGCCTTTCGCAGTCTGATGAATAATTTTGCCATCGCCATTTCCATTGGCCTGCAATACGGCGTGCCGCTCGAAGAATTTGTTGAAGCCTATATTTTCACGCGCTTTGAACCGGCTGGCATTGTCACCGGCAATGATTCTATCAAAAATGCCACCTCCATATTGGACTATATTTTCAGGGAACTGGCTGTCTCCTATCTTGATCGTGAAGACCTGGCGCACATTGTGCGTGGATCAGAAGAGTTGGGTAAAGGTGTCGCCGAGGATGATGCGGTGCGTGAAATGCCCGCCAGCGATTATATCTCCAAAGGGTTTGCCCGGGGGCACTTGCCGGAAAACGTTATTCTGTTGAGCCGTTCAGACAGCGAAGAGGAAACCGCCCAAGAAGAGCTGGACGAAGATGCCGTAGAGGAAGTTAGCGCCAAAACCCAGGCAGAAAACTGGCAGGACGGCCGCAACCCCCACCCCCAATATGGCAAAGCAACGACCAGTAAACCCATGCCCGATGTGCGCCGCCAATCAAAGGCCCGCGGCTATACCGGCGATGCCTGCCCAGAATGCGGCCATTTCACCCTTGTGCGTAATGGCACATGCCTGAAATGCGATGTCTGCGGGGCCACAACCGGCTGTTCATAATATCCTTACCGCTTTGTGCTTTGCTGCTGCGCAGAAAACATCAATTGCGGAAATAGCGATGAAGAATGTAAGTTTAGCCTTTCTTTTTGTAATTTTTCTTGTTCCTGCCTCTGCTATGGCACAAAACGCCACGCAGATAGACGCGGTGCGTAACGGGGCCAAATCCTGTGTGAAATGCAACCTTTTTCAGGCCGAACTTTCTTATCTTAACCTGCCCAACCGTAATTTTTCCGGTGCCCGGCTGCGCCAGGCCGATCTTAGCCTTTCGACCATGAATCACAGCCGTTTTTCCCATGCCAACCTGTCTGTAGCCAATTTGTTTGGTGCCCGTTTCACCCGCGCAAATTTCAACGCAGCCAATTTACGCCGGGCCAGCATGGTCGGCACCTATCTGGGTTATGCGGATTTTACCGGCGCAGACTTGCACGGGGCGTGCCTCTCCGGGGCCAATTTGACTGGCGCGGTGATCAAACAAAGTCAGCTTGATACCGCCTGCGGTGATGCCAGCACAATCCTGCCCGCCGGCCTGACCATCCCGGTCTGTCAATAAATCAAGCGCTTATTTTTCGGCAAAATGATCCAGCAAATCCCTGATGATCTGTTCATCGGTGCGCGCCACATCCTCTTCCCGCAAATAAACATTATCAAGTCGCTTTACAGGGTTGTTTTTTATGACTTCTGGTGGTGCTTCCTGATACATGGGATTAGGGTCGAATTTCCCTGAAAATGCCGGGTCAGTCAGATAATTCGGGCGGCGCGCAACAAAGGCATCATCGCCGGCCATTTGCACCAGCATTTCATCATTATCAAGATCGAGAATCTGCCCCGGATTAAGAAGCTCAAACAAATGCGCAATACTGCGCGCCGCGCTCATATTCGGCGCGCCGAAGGTTTGCACAACCCGGCAATTATTGATCAGGCTGCGCCAACTGTCCGGGTAGGCATGGACAAGCTGGTCCACATCCTGCCAAAAGCTCCAGGTTTGCAGGCCATAGCCGCGCAACAGCGTAATAGCCTGACGCAAAGGCGGGAATTGCCCAAGCTGCGCCGCTTCATCCAATAATAACATGGTCGGGTTTTTCACCCTGTTTTTGCGTCGCATGATTGATTTCAAAAGCACACCAACCCAAAGCCGTAAAAGTGCGCTATGGCTTTCCAGCATATAAGGCGGCAATACCAGATATATCGTCATCGGTTTGCCACTGGTAATATCATCAAGAGAAAAATCAGACGTCGATGTGGCCTCGGAAACAAGGTCGCCACGGACGAAATCGA
Source organism: Robiginitomaculum sp. (assembly GCA_027080345.1). Taxonomy (GTDB): domain Bacteria; phylum Pseudomonadota; class Alphaproteobacteria; order Caulobacterales; family Maricaulaceae; genus Robiginitomaculum_B. The sequence goes on from JALWSB010000137.1 coordinate 20,359, forward strand.
CCATATCCTGCGCCACACTGACAATCCCGGAAAGGGTTTCGCGGGCGCGCATATTGAAGGCGGGCGCGGCGGCGCGGGCTTCGGGGTGTGGCGAGTCTTTCAAATGTTCATAAAGTGAATTATCCCCCTCGCCCAGGCTGTGATTGATGGCCTTGCGCACACTGGCCAATGTGCGTTGTTTTTTATCTCCATTTGACACCACATCAAGAATAAGGGCCGTCAAAAGGTGGCGGCCGCGATTATGCCAATAGGCGTTTTTTTCGTCAGATTTCAAATGTGATGACAACATGTCGGCAATCGCCATGGCGTCATCGACACACATTGGCGAGGTTGGATCGACAAAATCGAGCGGATTTAGCCGGGATGTTTTGCCCTTGACCACGCCCATAGGGTCAATCACATGAACTGTCTGGCCCATTTCCTCGCGGCGGCGGCGGGTAATGGCGGCATTTTCGCCTTTGGGGTCAATCACAATCATCGGGCCGGGAAACGTCAAGAGCGCAGGGATAATACAGCCAACGCCCTTCCCCGCCCCGGTTGCGGCTATGGTCATCAAATGCCCCTCGCCGGAAAACAATATCGGGTCAACAATATTTTCATTCTTGCTGGAGGTTTTATCGCCAAAGGCAAAGCCAATGGGCTGCCGCTTGTGCTCTTGCGACATGGACCAACCCACGAGCAGGCCATTGCCATCAATTTGCGGTGGCAGGGTCGGGCTTTGTGCCGTTGCCATATAGGCTTGTTTAAGGCTCATTCCGCCCCTCCTTTTTCATAAAAATATTTAACATTTTCATGCACTTGCCAGACACCTTTGCAAACAAGATCATCTGCCGTACCATGTTTTGCGAGTGGCAGCGCCTCCTCATCTTCCATTTCCAGCACCCCTTCACTATCCAGCAGAAATGTCGCCCGAAAAAACTTGTGGCCATATAAAACATTGGCGGCCAGCGCCCACTTGTCTTTTTCTTTTTTTGCGCTCATTGGTGCCAGCGTATCGATTTTTACATTGTCAAAAACACGTCTAAGCTGGTGCATGTCCCCAATCACCTGAAACGGCCCATAATCGGCGCAAATAATCCAGCAATGCAGTTTCAGATATGCCAGCGCCTGCTGAGACGTTTTAATAGTAAAGCCTTCTGCGGCATTTATCGCATGGATGCTTTCAGCCTTGTTTGGCACGGAATAGACGTGATCGGGAAATACCAAAAATCCCGCATGACCAATATTGCCAACAACATCACGAACAACCGCATCGACATATATTGCCTTACGGGCATAGAAAGACACTGATACACCGCGCAAAGCCAGTGCAGAATGCATGAGTGGCCAGGGTGTAATATTGCCGCTGCGGCTCAAAGACAGGGTAATTTTTGCCAGCAATACAGCGGCACTAAAACCCTCAATAGGTTTCCAATCCCCAACGAACGGCAGCAAAGCCTCATCCAGCAAGGACATATCAAGCTTTTGCTGCAACAGATTATAAAAAGCCGATTTTGCATTAAAAACCGGCGTGGTTATTTTTGTTCCGTCCATGATGCTATATTTTTAGCCCTGCCAGCACGTTGCAGACCATCTGCAAAACCGTCTTCCCGAAAATGATTATTTTTGAAAGGAAGAAGAAAAACAAGTGTTTTCTCCAAAGGGCGCATCAAAAAAGGGTGATCACCCATATGTCGAGGCTTCGCCTCGCACCTCACTATGAGGTATTGGCTTTTTCCCCAACGGGTCATTACCCGATACCCGCCTTCGCGGGCACAAGCTTATTCGGGTAATCCAGTCCCCCTTTTTCGTCACCCTCCGGTTTAACCGGAGGGTCCATAGGGCGCTTCACCATGGATCCTCCGAATCTGTCGGAGGATGACGAGGGGATAGCCGGAAAATGACGAGAAAAACCAACAACAACGTGTCATCCCGGGATACGCCGGGATCCATAGGGCATAATGACGTCACTATAGGCCCCGGATAAGGCTAACGCCTTTGCGCAGGTGACACCGTGTTTTGTCATTACCCGGCTTGTCCGCGTAATCCTGACTGGCGTAACAATAATACCGCCGTGCGCGGATGAATGCCTCAAGATGGGTTGCGGCCGGAGCTTTAGCCCCGTGAGCGTAAAATGCGTCCCTGTTCGCGTTTCCAGTCGCGGGTTTTATCGACCATGCGCTTGTCATGCAATTTTTTGCCCACAGCTATGGCGATTTCCAGTTTAACAAAGCCGCGTGCATTGAAATAAAGCCGCAAGGGCACAATTGTCCGTCCCTGGCGCTGGGTTGCGGTGGCCAGTTTGGCCACTTCCCTTTTGTGCAAGAGCAATTTTCGGGGCCGCGTTGGTTCATGGTTCTGGCGGTTGGCCGCCGCAAATATCGGAATATTAGCGTTAATCAACTCAACGGTTTCATCGCGTACGGAAACATACGACTCGGCAATCGTAGCCCGCCCATCGCGCAAAGCCTTGACCTCGCTGCCGACAAGCATAATGCCCGCCTCCATCGTCTCTTCGATATGATAATCATGGCGCGCGCGGCGATTATCCGCGACAACTTTTTTTGTTGATGTCGTTTTTTTAGCGCTCATGAGCCTTTACCCCCGGCCAATCCTTCCAGCGCCGTTTTTACGGCAGCTTTGGCCTGGGCATTGGCTTCGACCAGGGGCAGACGCGGCGATGGACCCATTTTCCCCATTAAGGAAAGCGCATATTTTGCCGGGGCCGGGCTGGCATCGATAAATAACGCCCGGTGCAAAGGTTGCAGACGTTGATTAATTGATTTGGCCGCCTCAAACCGCCCGTCCCGCAAGGCATTTTGCATAGCGGCACATAGCGCCGGCGCCACATTTGAGGTCACAGATATACACCCTTTTCCCCCATGCGCAGCAAACCCCAAGGCAGAAAAATCATCACCAGAGAGCTGAATAAAATCATCACCACAGTGGGCGCGCTGATCCGCCACACGCCCCATATCACCGGTCGCGTCCTTAACCCCGACAATCATCTCATGGCGCGCCAGACGCCCCATGGTCTGAGTGGAAATATCAACCACTGTGCGCCCCGGAACATTATAAAGAATAACTGGCAGGCCTTCATCGGCGATAGCACAAAAATGTGCGTACAGGCCCTCTTGTGAAGGCTTGTTGTAATAAGGCGCACACACAAGAACCGCATCAGCACCATTTTCTTTGGCCGCTCTGGTCATAGCTTGTGCATGGGCCGTCACGTTTGACCCAGCCCCGGCAATCACGGGAATTTGGCCATTCGCCTCTTCGACGCAGATTTCGATCAGCCGGGCATGCTCGGCGGCGCTCAAGACGGGCGCTTCCCCGGTCGTGCCGCACGGCACCAAGCCATGCGTGCCTTGCGCAATCTGCCATTTTACAAACGCCCGAAAGGCCATTTCATCGACCCGTCCATCTTTGAACGGTGTCACCAGGGCGGTTATTGATCCACTAAACATTTTTTGCTCGATTTTTTAGAAAAACCACTTTTGCGCTTTCAATACGGGTAAACCGCTGTTTCGCCAAGACTGGATTTAGTGCCTATTGATATTTACGTGTTATAATACGCATATCGGAACAATCGGGAATGTTATTTAATGCTTTTGCGTCTCGTTTTTATCTGCTTTTTTGCCTGTACGCTTGCCCCTTCGGGCTTTGCGGCCACGGCTATACCTTCAAAAAAGCCGACAATTGAGGCCATGCCAGGCTTTCAAAACGCCGAAGAATACGCACATTTTCGCCGCGCCATGCGGGCCCTTGACAATAAAAAATGGGACGAGGCGCGAAGCTATGCGGCCGGTGTTTCCTATATCGCTGCCAAGGATCTGATTTTATGGCGTCTGGCCATAGAAGATAAGGACATCCCGTTTTTTGAACTTAAACAAGCCGTCGAAACGCTTGAAGGCTGGCCGCGCTTTGCCCGTATTCGTTCAAATGCAGAAAAACTTATATCTGATTCAGGGCTGACCGAGCAGAATATCGTAAAATATTTTGACAAATGGCTGCCGGTTAGTGGCGAAGGCCGCGTTGCCTATGCCAAAGCGCTCAAAGCCATTAATCAGGATAATGAGGCCAAAAGCGTCTTGAAACAGGCCTGGACCACCAATTGGCTCCCCCCGGAAACGGAAAAAGAAGCCCGCACATTGTATGAGGACCTGTTCAGTGAGGCCGATTATGCGGCCCGCGCCGATGCCATGATATGGAGCCGCAACCGCTCGTCTGTTCGGCGCGTACTTCCCTATTTGCACGGCGATAACCGGGTGCTGATGAACGCACGGTATAAATTCATGAGCGGCGGGCGCAATCTTGATTCGGTCATGCGCAAAGTGCCTGAACGCCTGCAACAGGATCCGGGGCTTATTTATGAACGCGCCCGGTGGCGACGACGGCGGGGTTTGACAGAAGGCGCAACAGAGCTGGCCCTGCACTTTCCGCAAGGGCACCGTAATTCTCTGGCGGCCCGGAAAATATGGCTGGAACGCCATCTTCTGGCCCGCCAAGCCATAAAAGATGGTGATTTCAAAACCGCCTACGCGCTTGCGGCCGGGCATGGCATGACCAAAGGCGGCGCCTTTGCCGATGGGGAATGGTTGTCGGGCTGGCTGGCGCTGCAAAAACTGAATGATCCGATTTTGGCAGCATCGCATTTCACTCGCCTGCGCGATGGTGTGACAAGACCAGTCTCACTGGCTCGGGCTTATTACTGGCTTGGGCGTGCGCAAATTGCCATGAATGACACCGAGTTGGCCACTGGTTCCTGGCAAAAAGCGGCCCGGTTTGATTTTACCTATTATGGCCAACTTGCCGCTGAAGCCCTGGGCCAGCCCATGCTGAATCTGGGTAAAGACCCACAACCGACCGCCGAACAAAGAACGAATTTTTCCAATAATATTCTGGTTCAGGCCTTAAAGCTGATTGGCAGACAGGGCGACAATCACCTGTTTCGGACATTTTCCTATTACCTTGATGACATTCTGCCCAATGCAACGGACCATGTCATGCTGGCCCGGCTGGCGCGCGACATGGGCCAACCGCGCCCGGCTTTGCGCGCCGCCAAGGCCGCCTTATGGCGAGGAGAGGTATTGCCGGACAGCACCTGGCCGGTGCTTGTTTTGCCGGAGCACACCTTGGTTGAACCGGCGCTTATTCTGGCCCTGTCCAGACAGGAAAGCGAAATGGACCCCCGCGCCGTCAGCTCTGTCGGGGCTTATGGCCTGATGCAGTTGATGCCGACAACGGCGCGGCACACGGCCCGCCTTGTCAAAAAGCCCTATAACAAATACCGCCTTCTGGACGATCCCGATTATAACATGGCCCTTGGCAGCCGTCATTTACGTGATTTGATTGATTATTATGATGGCTCCTACATTCTTTCCATTGCCGCCTATAATGCGGGCAAGCATCGCATTAATCGATGGATCGAGAGCTATGGCGACCCGCGCAAAGATGCCAACCCGGTTGACTGGGTGGAAAGCATTCCTTTCACTGAGACCCGCAATTATGTGCAACGGGTTATGGAGAATATTCAGGTTTACCGCCAGAGGCTGGCGGGCAAGCCTTTCGCCCTGAACATTGGTTATGATCTGGCGCGGGGGCGTATGTCCGCATCACAAATCACGCAAGCGGCCGAAGACAGCCAGCCATAATCAAGCGGCAATAATGCGTGCATAAAGCGCCGGATCGACATTGCCGCCGGTCGCAACAACACATAAAGGGCCGCTGCCGGGGATTTTGCCCTGCAAGGCCGCCGCCAGCGATACCGCGCCGCCCGGCTCAATCACCACTTTGAGGTAGAGAAAGGCAAAGCGCATGGCCGCCATGACCTCACTGTCACTGACGCTCAAGCCCGCGCTGACCAACCGATTATTGATGGAAAATGGCATGGCACCGGGCATGGAAGTCATAATGGCGTCGCAAATAGAGTCTGCGCCCGGATCATTGGCCACCCGCTTACCGGCATCAAACGAGCGTTTATGGTCGTCAAAACCTTCCGGCTCAACGGTATATATTTTTGTATCCGGGCTTAACCCATGCATGGCCAGTGAGATACCCGCCATCAACCCGCCGCCGCCAGCCCCACAAGCCAGCGCCTCAAGCACAACGCCCGCTTCTTCGCATTGCGCCGCAATTTCAAGCCCGACACTGCCCTGCCCGGCAATAATATTAGGGTCATCATAGGATGGGATAAGCAGGGCATTACGTTCCACCGCCAGATCGCGGGCTATCTCTTCGCGATTCTCTTTCAGACGATCATAAAACACCACATCGGCCCCAAGATAGCGCACCCCTTCGGTTTTTATCTTTGGCGCATCTTTGGGCATGACGATAACCGCGCGCAAGCCCGCCTCCGCCGCTGCGGCGGCAATGCCTTGCGCATGATTGCCCGATGAAAAAGCGACAACGCCGCCAGGGTAATCCGCGCCCTTGACGCGCATAATGGTATTGCTGGCCCCACGATATTTGAACGAGCCGGTTTTTTGTAAACACTCGGCCTTTACAAACACCGGCCGTCCCGCCGCTTCATCGAGCCGCGCATGCCGCAATAGCGGTGTTTTGACGACGCGATCCTTGATCATCGCATAGCCAGCAAGAACATCATCAAACCGCGGGGGTGCAAGTGTTTTGGACATACCGTTATCTCTCAAAAATCAATCAGTTACGAGCACCAGCTTGCCTTTGGCTTTGCGCTGCGCCAAATCATCAAAGCCTGTCATAAAGTCTGACAAAGCTATGCGTTTGGTCACCGTTGCGCGGATTTTTCCTTCTTTGTAAAAGGAAAAAATCTCTTTCATATTGCCAACATGGGCACCCGGATCGCGCATCGCCCAAGCCCCCCAAAATACGCCGACAAGTGATGCGGTTTTTAAAAGCACAAGGTTGAGCGGTATTTTGGGAATCTCCCCGGCGGCAAAACCAACTACCAGATAACGTCCGTTCCAACCAATGGCGCGCAAGGCCGGTTCGGCATATTTGCCGCCAACCGGATCGTAAATAACATCCGCGCCCTTGCCGCCTGTGGCCTCTTTAATGGCGCTTTTAAGATCGTCCTTTTCGTAATTAATGCCGATGGATGCGCCGTGATCTTTAGCCAAGGCCAGTTTTTCGTCCGTGCTGGCGGCGGCGATAACCGTTGCGCCCATCGCCTTGCCAAGTTCAACCGCCGCAAGGCCTACGCCCCCCGCCGCACCCAGCACCACAAGGGTTTCACCCGCCTGCAAATTGGCGCGTTGTTTCAAGGCATAATAGGAGGTGCCATAGGTGGTGGTAATACCAGCACCAATAGCAAAATCCATGCTTTCGGGCAGGCGCGCCAGAGCTTGTTCCGGCACCACCATTTTTTCGGCAAAGGCCCCATTCATGGTGTAGGCGATAACCCGATCCCCAATGGCGAAATTGCTAACGCCTGCGCCCAGTGCAGACACTGTGCCGGCGCATTCATTACCTGGCACAAACGGTGTTGGCGGCTTCATCTGATACAGCCCCTGCACCAGCAAGACATCAGGAAAATTCAAACCGGCCGCCTTGACATCAATAACCACCTGGCCCGGACCGGGTACAGGATCATCCATCTCGTCCAAAGTCAGGTCGTGATAATCACCATATTCTTTGCAAACAACTGCTTTCATCGTTTCAAATCCAGTCCCAGGGCCTTGCTGGCCTCTTCAAGGAATTTCATCGATTGCTGGCCGCCCATAGTGTATTCCTCGGCCCCATCCGGGTTGATAATCGCATCCCAGTTGGCGGCGACATTTTCCGGTGTTTGCTCATCCGGTTTTAGATAAACACCTTTGGTTTCGGTAATGCGCGCACAGGCAAAGCCACCAGCGCCGGCGGCCAGGATTGTGCGCCGTGGCCCGTCTTCGCTAACCAGATACATCAGGCCTGCCGATACCGATTCCGGGGTCATAACGTCCAAAACCTCTTGCGGCATTAAATCCTCGGTCATACGCGTTCCGGCCACCGGCGAGAGCGCATTGACGCGAATATCATATTTGGCCCCTTCCAGATGCAATGTGTTCATAAAGCCGACTAAGCCCAGTTTGGCCGCGCCATAGTTGGACTGGCCAAAATTACCATAAAGCCCCGAGGACGAGGTAGTCATGGCGATCCGGCCATAACCCTGTTCGCGCATGATTTCCCACACCGCCTTGGTACAATTGACCGACCCCATCAAATGCACATCGATAACCGCCTGAAAATTTTTCAGTTCCATTTTGGCAAAAGTTTTATCGCGCAAAATACCGGCATTATTGACCAGAATATCCACCCGGCCCCATTTGTCCTTGGCGGTTGCAATCATGTCCGTAACCTCATCATAATTGGTTACATTGGCCCCATTGGCGATGGCCTCGCCGCCCGCCGTCTTGATCTCTTCGACCACAGTTTGCGCGGCGCTTAACGAACCACCAGTGCCATCACGCGCGCCGCCCAGATCGTTGACCACTACCTTGGCCCCGCGTGCCGCCAGACCCATTGCGTGGCTGCGCCCAAGGCCATTGCCCGCGCCGGTTACAATGGCAACCCGGTTATCAAATCGAATACTCATGTTCTTTCCTTACCTTGTTATATTTATTTTTTATCGTCATACCGGCGAAAGCCGGTATCCAGAGCAGAAAAACAACTGGATTCCGATTTGCATCGGAATGATGTATGTCCTACCCCGTAAAACTCATGGCCAGCCATTCAGCGACCAAAGCGGGCTTGCCCGCCCCTTCAATCTCAATACTGACCGTATAGGTAACCAAAAATTGGCCGGGATTTTTCTCCACCACGTCTTTGATTGTGGCGGCGGCGCGAATTTTTGAGTTAACGGCCACCGGCGTGAGAAACCGCAAGCTGTTAAAGCCATAATTGACCCCCATCATCACGTTTTCAGGAATAATGGTCAGATCCTTCATCAGGTACGGCAACATGGACAGCGTCAAAAATCCATGGGCAATGGTGCCGCCAAAAGGCGTTTTGGCTGCTGCATCCGGGTCAATATGAATAAACTGGTGATCCAGCGTTGCATCGGCAAAGGCATTGATGCGGTCCTGATCAATCTGGAACCAGTCAGAATGCCCCAAATCCTTGCCCTTGGAGGCCAGAAGCTCTTCTTTTGAAACGATATTTACCATTGGTCTTCCTTTTCATGGTTTGGCGGACATGCCGCCATCGAGCGGTATGACTGCCCCGCTTATAAAAGCCCCGGCCCGGCTGCACAAATATTGCAAAACCCCGGCGACATCTTCTGGCTCGCCCAAACGGCCCAAAGGCACATCGGCGCGCGCCAAAGCGGCCAGTTCTTCATTCTCGGTGACAAAGGCCATCATGCGCGAGGGAAATGGCCCCGGCGCAATAGCATTGACGGTGATATGGCGCGCCGCCAATTCATGCGAGAGGATTTTGGTCAAATGGTGCACAGCAGCCTTGGATGCCGCGTAAGAATAGGCATTATTACCCACCGCGCGGGTGCCAACAACCGAACCAACATTAACAATCCGCGCCGGATCGTCCGCCCGCGCCGCAGCCTCCAGCATTGGCAACAGGGCCTGCGTCAGCATAAACACCCCCGTCACATTCACGTTCATGATTTTATCCCAGCCAGAGCGGGGAAATTCGCCCAAAGGCGCGCCCCATGTGGCCCCGGCATTATTCATCAAAATATCGAGTTTTGCCGTGCGCGCTGCGACTTCGCGCACCGCCGCATCAACACCGTCCTGATGCGATAGATCGGCGGCAAACCCATGCGCGCAGTCGCGCCCCGTTTCGTCGTTAATGGCCTTGGCGGCGCCCTCACAAACCGCACCTTTACGCGAAGCAATCAAAACTGTACACTCGGCGGCCGCAAAGGCCCGCGACGCCATCAGGCCAATGCCCGACGCGCCACCTGTAACCAGAACTGTTTTTCCTTTTATATCAAAAAGATCAGCCATAGTTTTAAACCTTCTGATTGACATAATGGCGCAATTCCTGACGCGCCACCTGCATCCGGTGCACCGCATCCGGGCCATCGGCAAACCGCAAGGTGCGCAGGGCCGTCCACATGCCCGCCAACGGCGTATCCTGACTGACCCCAAAACCGCCGTGCATCTGAATGGCTTCGTCCACCACCTGCAGGGCCACGGATGGGGCCGCCACCTTGATCATGGAAATCCAGGTCTGCGCCTCTTTGACGCCGCGCGTATCCATCATCCAGGCCGCTTTCAGGCACAAAAGGCGGGTTTGCTCAATTTCTATGCGGCAATTGGCGATAATGTCGTAATTGGCCCCCAGTTTCGCCAGCGGACGGCCAAAGGCGGTGCGGCTGACCGAGCGTTTACAAAGTAATTCCAGCGCCCGCTCCGCCTGACCAATAGCGCGCATACAATGGTGAATGCGGCCCGGGCCAAGCCGCCCTTGTGCCACCTCAAAACCGCGCCCCGGCCCGGCAATTATATGATCTTCTGGCACTTTTACGTCGGTAAAGCGCAAATGCAAATGGCCATGTGGTGCGTCATCTGCCCCGAATATCTGCATCGCCCGCACTTTTTCAATGCCGGGCGTGTCCGCCGGTACCAAAATCATCGAGTGTTGCGCATGGCGCGGCGCGTCAGGGTTGGTTTTGGCCATGACAACATAGATTTCACAGCGCGGATCGCCAGCCCCGGAGGACCAGACTTTTTCGCCATTCATCACCCATTGGCCATCTTTCAAGACCGCCGGCATGGAGATATTGGTAGCATCCGATGAGGCCACATTGGGTTCGGTCATCACATAGGCCGAGCGGATTTTGCCCTCAAGCAAGGGTTTTAGCCATTTGTCTTTTTGCTCTTGCGTTCCATAACGCTCGATCACTTCCATATTGCCCGTATCCGGGGCGGCGCAGTTAAACACTTCCGGGGCCAGATGTGACCAGCCCATTTCCTCGGCCAGATGGGCATATTCCACGATGGAAAGACCATAACCACGTTCTGAATCGGTTAGCCAGAAATTCCACAAGCCCTGCTTTTTTGCCTTGTCTTTCAGACTTTCACGAATTTCTTCCTGGCGCGGGGTAAACACAAACCGTTCGCCGCCGGGCGCGGTGCCTACTTGCGCGAAATATTCCTCTTCCAGAGGCATGATGTCATTGCGCACCATGGCGCGCACCTGCTCAAGCAGCGGCTGCACCTTTTTTGAAATTCCCAAATCCATAATCAAAATCCTCTTAAAACCGCCAACCTGTTGGCATTAAATGCATAATCACCCAAAAGCTCCTGGGCGGCGCGGATGCGCTTCATATAAAACCCGATGTCATATTCATCTGTCATGCCGATACCGCCGTGCATTTGTACCGCTTCATTGGCCGCCAACACACCGACTTCCCCGGCTTTGGCCTTGGCCAATGCGGCCCCTGCCCCGGCCATTTGCGGCGCCTCGGCAAACATTTGCAAGGCCTTTAACACGGCCGATTTCACCAGCTCGATTTCGGAATAAAGATGCGCGGCGCGATGTTGCAAACCCTGGAATGCGCCGACATGGGTGCCAAACTGCTTGCGCTCTTTGATATAGTCCATGGTCATATCAAAGCTTTGCTCGGACGCCCCCAGCATTTCGGCGGCAAGGCCGGTGCGGCCAACATTCAAGACCCGTTCAAGAAGCGCAAAGCCATCATCCAACGTGCCAATCAAGGCATCACCGGCGACATCAACATCCTTGAAGTCTGCATGCGCGTAATTACGCGAATCCAGTAATTTGGTGCGTGTTGACGAGAGGCCCGCCGCCTCCTTTTCCACGATAAAAAGCGAAATGCCGGCCTCGTCGCCCGCCTCACCGGAAGTGCGCGCCGCGACGATCAGGGCATCGGCGTCAAACCCATCAATAATATAGGATTTTTCGCCATTCAGCCGATAACCATTGCCATGTGCTTTGGCGCTGAGCGTGGTTTGCGCCGGGTCATGCTTAACCCCTTCATCCACCGCCAGGGCGATAATGGTTTTCCCACTGGCGATTCCGGGCAGCCATTTTTGCTTTTGCTCTTCATTGCCTTCACGTAGCGCCGTCACCGCCATCATGGCGGTGCTGATAAACGGCGAGGCGGTCAGATTGCGGCCCATTTCCTGGGCAATCAGCCCCGCGCCAACCATGCCATAATCTATGCCGCCATACTCTTCGGGCACCAAAATACCGGTCCAGCCCATTTGCGCCATCTCTTCCCAAAGGCTGCGTGACCAGCCCAAAGGATCGTCCGCATCGCGCAGTTTTCGTAAAGCCGCGACTGGTGCTTTTTCGGCCAGAAAGCCTTTGGCCGCATCGCGCAACATTTGTTCTTCTTCGTTTAATACCAATGCCATTTATTCAGTCCCTAAAATCCAGTATATAAATCATATGACTGCGCGTCATTCCGGCGAAAGCCGGAATCCAGTTTTCATTACGAAAACCAAAGAGCTGGACCCCGGTTTCCATCGGGGTGACGGCAAAATATATTTCCCTTCCTCATCTTCCTAACTGGCCGGAAGGCCCAAAATCCGTTTGGAAATAATGTTCAACTGCACTTCTGATGTGCCCCCTTCGATTGAATTGGCTTTGGTGCGCAGCCAGGCGCGGGGCAAGGCACCATCTTGCGAGGCATCGCCCTCCCATTCCAGCGCGGCGTGACCTTTCGAGGCCATCATCAATTCAAACCGGCGCTTGTTCAGCTCCGTGCCATAATATTTCAGCATGGACGAGCGCGCGCCAATGCCCTGCCCGGCCTTGGCCTCGTCTTTCATCCGCTCCATAGTCAGCAAAAACGCCCAACCGTCGATTTCGGCCCGCGCCAGATCGGCCCGCAAGGCGCTGTCGGCAAGGCGGCCTTGCGCATCGGTGCCAAGGCTGTCCACGGCAATCTGGCCAATAGAGCGCCCGCCAAAGGCCCCGCCGCCACCTGAATCGCCAATCATGGCGCGTTCATGGGTGAGAAGGTATTTGGCAATATCCCAGCCCTTGTTGAGCGTGCCAACAAGGTTTTCCTTGGGCACTTTGACCTGATCAAAAAAGGTTTCGCAAAACGGCGAGCGGCCGGAAATCAGAGTGATCGGCTTGGTGCTCACACCCTCGCTTTGCATATCAAAAAGAATAAAGGAAATGCCGTTATGCTTGGGAGCCTCACGGTCAGTGCGCACCAGACAGAATATCCAGTCGGATTTATCGGCATAAGATGTCCAGATTTTTTGACCGGTAATCTCGTAATGATCACCCTTGTCCTCGCAGCGGGTTTGCAATGAGGCCAAATCTGAGCCGGCGCCAGGCTCTGAATAGCCTTGGCACCAGCGAATTTCCCCGCGCACAATGGGTGGCAAATAGTGTTTTTTCTGTTCTTCGGAACCATATTTAAGAAGCGCCGGGCCAAGCATCCATATACCAAAGCTCATCAACGGGCTGCGCGCCTTGATCGCGGCCATTTCGCTTTTGAGGATTTTGGCCTCCTCGCGGTTTAAGCCCCCGCCGCCATATTCTTTTGGCCATTCCGGGGCGGTCCAGCCTTTTGCGCCCATCCGCTCCAGCCAGAGCTTTTGTTCATCACAGGAAAATTTAAAATTACGCCCGCCCCAACAGGCATCATCTTCCGAGCGCATGGGTTTGCGCATTTCCGCCGGGCAGTTTTCTTCCAGCCAGGCGCGTGTGTCCGCGCGGAAAGTGTCTAAATCATTCAAAATGAATTCTCCATCCAAGAACCAACATATCGCGTCATTCCGGCGCAAGCCGGAATCCAGATTTGAGTCACCGCTGGATGCCGGTTTTCACCGGCATGACGCCCAAGAGTGTTGCAAATCACCCTCATGTCTTTTCAATCACAAAGCGGCAATACTGACCAAGGCCATTAACCCCATCAGCAAAATTGGCAAAGGCCGCATTTTCGGTCTGCCCGTGATAAAAGCGATAGTAAATCTGTTGCAAAATAACCGCCAGCCGCCAAATCCCATAGGCATAATAAAACGAAAAATTACTGACATCACGACCGGTTTTTTGTGCGTAATATTCAAGCACTTGTGCGCGGCTCATCATGCCCGGTGCCCAGCTTGGCTGGCGCGCCAGCGCACGCATTGACGGCGGGTCCCCCGCCTCGGTCCAATAAGCCAGTGTGTTACCCAAATCCATCAACGGATCGCCAAGGGCGGAAATTTCCCAATCCAGAACGGCGCGAATTTCAAACGGGTTTTTGGCATCCAAAATCATATTGTCGATGCGAAAATCACCGTGCAAGATCGCCGGGGCATGCTCGACGGAAGGGATATTGTCTTTCAACCAGGCCCGCACATCGTCAAACGCATCAACATCAGGGGTGCGCGCGCGATCATAACGGCGGTCCCAGCCCATGATCTGACGCTCAACATAACCTTCAGGCTTGCCAAAATCGCCAAGGCCAACGGCCTTGTAATCAATGGCATGAAGGTCAATCAATTTATCGAAAAAAGCGGCACATAATTGGCGGCCTTGCGCCGCGCCCCAGTTCCATTCAGCCGGGATATCGCCCTTGATCAGAACCCCTTCAACCCGCTCCATTACATAAAATGGCGCGCCGATAATGCTGTCATCATCGGTATAATAATACGTTTTTGGCACCGCATAAACATCTTTCAAAGCATTCATAATGCGGTATTCACGGCCCATATCATGCCCGGATTTTGGCTTGGAGCCAGCCGGTGGCCGCCGCAACACCAAAGACCGCCCCGGATAATCCACGGCGTAGGTCAAATTTGACGCACCCGATGGATATTGGCGTATCACTGGCGTGCCGCTCAAGCCAGCAATGTGCGTTTTGAGACACGCATCAACGGCGGCGGCGTCCAGTTCTTCGCCTTTACGGACTTCTATCGAGGCATTTTGCGCGCTCAAAGCAAATACCCCCCATCGACAACAATCTCTGCCCCTGTGGTATATGATGCCGCGTCAGAAGCAAAATAAAGCGCCGCCCCGACCATTTCATCGGGCTGGGCCATGCGGTTCATCGGCACATTTTCATTCAAAAGGGCCTTAAGACCCTCCTCATCGGCCTTGAACACGGCGGTCATTTTAGTGTCGGTAAAGCCCGGCAATATGGCATTAACGCGAATGTTATCGCGGGCATTTTCCTTGGCCAACGCCTTGGTCATATTGACCAGAGCCGCTTTGGTCATGGAATAAACCGCCTGATTAAGCCCCGGCTGCACCGCATTGATCGAAGCGATATTGACGATAGACCCGCCGCCATTTTCTTTCATCAGGGGGATGGCCTGTGCGCAAAAGAAAAATGGCCCTTTAAGATTGACCTCAATGGTTTTGTCAAAGGCCCCGTCGGGCGTATCCACCGCCGGCCCGAAAAAGGGGTTGGTGCCGGCATTATTGATCAGAATATCCAGCCGCCCGTGTTTTTCCCTGACATGCGCGATCGCCGCCGTAATTTCGTTCATATGCCCGGCATGACAGGTCAGCGCTTCGGCGCTGCCGCCCTTATCACCAATGCTTTTGGCAATGGCCGTGCAGCCGTCCAGCTTGCGACTGGCGCACAAAACATGCGCGCCGCGTGCCGCCAGACCGTGCGCAATCGCCGCGCCTATACCGCGTGATGCCCCATTCACAAAGGCAATTTTTCCTGTAAGATCAAAATCGTAACGTGACATTTAAACCCCTTGGTAAACCCTTTGCCGGGCGGTTAACATTGTTCACTTTAGACAGAACCCATTCGGCTGCAAGTTTTTTGCTGTCACAATCATCAAAAGAAACACGGGAGGCACACATGGACGAGAAAACAAAAACGAAGCCGGATGATGTAACGCATATGGAAAAACTGGTGCTCAGAGCGCCCCATATGTCCTCGCCCATGCGCTGGGTCAGCGCCGGTTATGACGATGTCCTGCGCCATCCGCTTTATTCGCTGGGCTATGGTTTTGTGTTTACCATTGGCGGGCTTTTAATGATGTATGTCCTGTTCAAGCTGGGCTGGGCGGCGTTGATACCTGCCGCTGCGGGCGGCTTTTTAATGCTGGCCCCGCTTCTGGCTGTTGGTCTTTATGCTATTTCGCGCCGGGATGAAGAAGGCAAACCCCTGGACCCCAGCGTCATTGTCCCGCGCCGTTTTGCCGAGCCGCGCCAACTTGCCTATGTCGGTCTGGCGCTGATGCTGGCTTTTATTATCTGGATGCAAATTGCGCTTTTATTATTTGCCCTTTTCTCCAACGGTCATACATTGGCTTTACAGGATTTCAGTGTTTACGTTTTAAGCACCAAAGCGGGCCTGAGCATGGCCGCAATAGGTACCGCTATTGGCCTTTTTATTTCTCTCTTTGTGTTTTCCATAAGCGCCCTTTCGGTCCCCATATTGCTCGAACATCATGTCGATGCCATCACCGCCATATCGGCCAGCGTGCGCATGGTGTTAAGCCACCCCGGCCCCATGCTGGTCTGGGCGTGGCTGATCGTCCTTTATTCGGCCTTTGGTCTGGCTTTTGCCTTTTTGGGGCTGATTTTTGTTTTCCCGATCATGGGTCACGCTACCTGGCACGCTTACCGCGAAATGGTCGGCCCGGTTGAAGAATAAAGCTTGGATGCGGCGTTCTATATTTCAAGGCATCGCCTCACTACGCGCCTCACTATGAGGTGCCAGGTTTGTTCCCAACGTATATCACCCGGCTTGTACGGGGAATCCAGAACGGCATAACAACCTGTGCCGCCATACGAGGAAAAACTTCCCAAGATGAATTCCGGCCCAAAGCCGGAATGACGCGCAGATTCACCGTTATTCTCAACGCCAAAATCAAAGATCAAAACCTGAATCCGCAAGTGAGTTGATGAGGTTTGCAATAATGCATCACCCCCACGCTGAGGTAATATTGCCCTTACCGCATCCAACCGGTGCGTTGTATCAGCCCGGTCATGATCGGCACCAGCGCGTCTTCGATATCTGTTTTTATGTCCCGTAAGGCGGCGAAGGCGGCTTTGGTATCGCCAATGGGGCCTTCTTCAAATTCCATAATCAGATCTTCGGCCATAGCCAGTTTGAAGCCCGGATGGCCGCTAAAGCCAAAGGCGTTATCGCCGATTTGAAAGAGCGCCGGATGGCCGTCTTCATCTTCTGCCAATACGCGGGCATAAGCGGGCGGCACGGGCCGGTCGCGCATATAGATGACATGGGGGTAAGTGGCCGGCAAATAGCCGTTAAGGGCCGTGTCATCGACGCGTGTTGCCGTGCCGACGGCGAAGGTCAGCGGCGTTTTTTCCACCGTTCCATCGGCGGCGAGACTCAATATCTGCGCGCCCAGCCCGATGGCCAGAATCGGCGTGCCGGTCATCAGGGCGGCGCGGGTCAGGGCGATCTCATCGGCCAAGGTGGGCACATCGCGTTCCCCGGCGCTGCCCCAGGGGCCGCCGCCCAACAGCACCAACCCGTCCCCCAGCGCATTCATGTCGGGCGGCTTGCCGCTTTCGGTAAACGGGCGTGCATAATTAAAACGGATTTGCCGCCCCTCCAAATGGTCTTCCATCAGGCCAAGATATTCGGCGGATGTGTGCTGAATGACAGAAAGATTTTTCATGAAAAAGGCAAACCTCTTGCGATAGGGCGCTGATGCTGGCAGACTGTATATTAGAAAAGTCGCATATTGGCCACAGCCTGCGAGGGAAGTTGATGAACTGGCACCACAACCTGTTGCAAATCGAAGCGCTTGAAGATGCGGATCTGGACGCCGCGCTGATTGCCGATTTTGAAAAAAACGCGGCGCAGGTGATGGACCGCTCCATTCGCTTTTCGACACCGACATTCAAAGAATACGAATCATCCGAGCTTTCGGGCTGCGGCAAGAACTCTTTTCCGGCGTTTTCCATAACCGCCGGGGGCTGCGCGCTGAATTGCGATCATTGCCAGAAAAAAATACTGGAGCCGATGATCCCGGCGGTCAAGCCCGAACATCTCGACCAAAAAGTGCGCGATATGGTGCTGTTACAAAACCTGCAAGGGTTTTTGCTGTCCGGCGGATCGAACAAACATAATGAGATAAAATACGAGCGCTATTTGCCGGTGGTGGAAAAGTTAAAGCATGATTTTCCGCACCTTCAGGTGGCCATTCATACCGCGCTTCTGGACGAAGCGGCGGCGCGGCGCATGGAGGCGGCAGGCGTTGATTCGGCGATGATGGATGTTATCGGCGCGCAAGAAACTATCAATGAGGTTTACAAGCTGGACCGCCCGGTGGCTGATTTTGAAGCCACACTGGCCGCCCTGACGTCGACCAGGCTGAAAGTCACACCGCATATTGTCGTGGGCCTGCATTATGGGGAGATTTTGGGCGAGGCGAACGCCCTCGATATTGTCAGCCGCTATGATGTACACGCTTTGGTGCTGGTGGTGATCATGCCGTTTTATGCCAAGCCGGGCACGTTCAAAACCCCCTCGACATCGGATGTTGGGCGAATATTTTTGGAGGCGCGCAACCGCCTGCCTGACAAACAGGTGCTTCTTGGCTGCGCCCGTCCGCCGGGCATGCACAAGCGCATTACCGATGCCTATGCGGTGATGGCCGGGCTGGATGGCATTGCCTTTCCCGCCGACGGGGCGGTGGCCACCTGCGCCGCCATTGGCCGCCCGTTCAGCCAGGAACACGCCTGCTGCGCCATTAAAATTGGCGGCGGCAAAGCGGCCATGTCATCGTCGTGCGCGGCATGAGCGGACCTGAGGCAATGTTTACGGTGGCATTCCGGCGCAAGTCGGAATCCAGCTTCTGCGTTGCTCTGGATACCGGCTTTCGCCGGTATGACGTTTTGCTGGAGGCGAGTAGATCGCTATGACCGACCGCACCCCCGACATTCTTGTTCTGGGCCTTGGTCCGGCGGGGGCGTGCGCGGCAAAGGCGGCGGCGCAGGCCGGGTGTAATGTGATGGCGCTGGAGCGTAAAAAACAACCCGGCGCGCCGGTGCAATGCGCTGAATTCGTGCCCGCATTGATTGGGGCGCAGGTCGAAGGTCTCAAAGCCAATACGGTGCAGGATATTACCAGCATGATAACGCAGGTCGAGGGCGAGGCCCCGGACCTTATGGCCGATTTTCCCGGGCGGATGATTGACCGTGCCCGCTTCGATGCGGCGCTGGCGCAAGCGGCGCAAAAAGCGGGCGCATCTTGCCTTTTTGGGCATAATATTCGCGCGGTTGAGCCGGGCGGCGCTGTGATACTGGCCAGCGGCGAGACGATCACGCCCAAAGTCATTATCGGGGCCGATGGGCCGCATTCGCTGGCTGGTCGGGCCATTGGCGCGATCAATAAAGAGATATTGGAAACGCGCCAGATCTGCGTGCCTTTGCGCAAACCTTTTGAATCCACGGACATTTTCCTGAAAGCCGACATTCGCGGCGGCTATGGCTGGCTGTTTCCCAAAGGAGATGTGGCCAATCTTGGTGTCGGGGTGATGGCGGCAGACAAAGGAGCCTTAAAACCCGTTCTTGAGACGCTGCACGCGGCGCTGATCAAAGACGGGCGCATTGGCAAAGATGTTATCGGCCACACTGGCGGGGCGATACCGGCGGGGGGCATGGTGATGCCGCATGGGATGCTGGGCGCAACGCTGGTGCTGTTGGCGGGCGATGCGGCAGGTCTGACCAACCCGGTTACCGGAGCCGGGATCAATGCCGCCGTTATGTCGGGTCATCTGGCCGGCGAGGCGGCAGCGGATTGGCTGGACGGGGATGCGGACGCACCGGAAAATTACCATCAGGATTTAAAAGATCTGTTCGGGGCCTCTTTGGCGCGGGCCTTAAAGCGGCGGCGCGAGATATTGCATAGCTATGACAATGAAAATACGCCAACGCCGGCCCAATTACGCGCCGGCTGGATTGCCTATTCAGACTATTGGGCCGCATGATATATGTGTACACGATTTGGGAGTGAAACGAGATGAGCTGTTTGAAACCTGAAAATGCCACGCCGGGAAAAACCGGACCGGGTGGGCTTGATTTCAACCCTTTCGAGGTAATGGAGCCGCGCAGCCCCGTATTGCCGCCCAAAGAGGCACGCAATGGTGGCCGGGTCAAAGCCGCTGATGCGCGCCCGGCGGGGCTGTATCTTCCCAATAACAATATCCAGACGCCGAATATGACCTCGCCGGAATATGTTCAGCTTTCCACGGCGGCGGCGCTGACCCTTGGCATTATGCCCGGTAAAATGCACCGTTGTGGCTGCACCCGCTGTTTGAATCTTCTTCTGACTTATCCAGAAGGCTGCCGGGCCAATTGCGCCTATTGCGGGCTGGCGCGCCACCGCGAGGCGGAGCGCGATTATGCCGATCGCAATTTTATTCGTGTCGACTGGCCCAGCGTGCCGATGGACCAGATTGTTGATATTGTCGCGCAGGATCCGGAAAATTCGCCGTTTCATCGCATGTGCATTTCAATGATTACGCACCCAAGGTCAGACGATGATACGGTAACGGTGCTGAAAAACTGGACCTCCAAAATTGACCCGGCGACGATTCCCATCTCGATCCTTTCCAACCCGACCACCATGGGCCGCGCCAATGTTCAGGAATTGCGCGATCTAGGGGCGGATATTTTCACCGTGGCGCTGGATGCGGCCACACCGGCATTATTTGATCGCACCCGTGGCAAGGGCGTGCAATCACCGCACACCTGGAAAAAATACTGGGAGGTTTTGCTCGACGCACGCGACATCTTTGGCAAGGAAAAATTTGGCGCGCATATTATTGTCGGTATGGGCGAAACCGAATTTGAAATTTTGCAATTGGTCGAACAATTGGTCGAAATGGGCGGGCACAGCCACATGTTTTGCTTCTACCCGGAAAAAGGCTCGCTGATGGATCATTTGCCGGCCACGCCGCGCGACCAGTGGCGACGGGTGCAGTTGGGCCGCTATTTGCTCGATTATTGCGGGGCCAAGGTCAAACACATGAAATTTGACAGCGAAGGCCGGGTGATCGATTTTGGCCTGCCCAGGGCCGAACTGGACATGATTATTGACACTGGCATTGCCTTTCGTACATCGGGCTGTCCGGGTAAATTTGCCGAAGATATTTCGGCCTGTGATCGCCCTTATGGTGACAGCCCGCCTTCTGACATCGCCTCTTATCCCTTTGCCCCAGCGGATGTGGATTTGCGGCGTATCCGTGCGCAACTGGACATGCAGAAACCGGGCGAAACATACGAAGAGGGCGACGATCTGGAAGACTATTGAATATAGATGCAATATTATTTCGTCACCCTCCGGCTTGATTTATTTCGTCACCCTCCGGCTTGACCGGAGGGTCCATCTCCCAGGAATCCTGATGACTTGTTTTCCTGTGGGTCCTCCGGTCAAGCCGGAGGACGGCGAGGAAGGGGATGCGTTCAAAAGAGAATACGCACAAGGATCGCTCCGCCATGACTAAACCCCGCTTTCGCGTCATTGATACCGGCCTGCGCACCGGGCGGCAGAATATTGCCTTTGATCAGGCGATGATTGATGCGCACCTGGCGGGTGAAATCCCTGACACCATTCGTTTTATTCATTTTAAACCGGTAGCGCTTTTGGGTCGGCATCAGGCGTTGAGCCAGGAAATACGCCAGCAAGAATGCGCGGCGCGGGGCATTGAGGTCGGGCGGCGTATCACCGGCGGCGGGGCGATTTATCTCGATGAAGGGCAATTGGGCTGGGCGCTGGTCATGCGGCGGCGCACGTTGTCACTGGGTGATTTGGCAAACACCGCCACGGCCATTTGCAAGGCAGCCGCGGCGGGTCTTTCCTCTCTTGGCATTGAGGCACGCTTTCGTCCGCGCAATGATATTGAGGTAGCGGGGCGTAAAATATCGGGTACGGGCGGTTTTTTTGATGGCGATACGCTGATTTACCAGGGCACGGTGCTGGTCGATTTAAATACGGAAAAAATGTTTGCCGCGCTCAATGTTGCCCGGGAGAAATTGGCACGCAAAGACATTGATGACGCGGCGGACCGGGTAACGTGTTTGCGCGCTTTGCTGGGGGATAAAACCCCGGATATGCCGACTTTGGAAGCGGCTTTGGTGCGCGGCTTTGCCGATCATTTGGGGCTTGATCCGTACTGGGGAGAAGTCCTGGACGCCGAAGAACGGCGCGCCGCAGAGCTTTATGATGAAGAGATCGGCACGGATGAATTTGTTGCCGAGATTGACGATCCGGCGCGCGAGACGGGGGTGCTCAGCGGAACCCATACGGGAACTGGCGGCACGGTAAACGCCTTTGTGCGCCTTGAAGGGGCGCGCAATGAACGCTTGCGTGAGGTGTTGCTGACGGGGGATTTTTTTGTCACCCCGCCGCGTATTATTTACGATCTGGAGGCCTCTTTGCGGCGTGTGCCGGTGGCCGGGGTTATGGCGCATGTTACCGGGTTTTTTGATGCCGCCAATGTCGGTATGTTGAGCGCCGCGCCGCAAGATTTTGCCAAGGCGATTTTACAGGCTGTTACGCCGGAAAAATAACTGATCACATCTGCGTGTGCCCCTGCACAAATATGAAACATGCCCGTATACTGGAGAAAATACCAAGGGGCATTGGGCATGCGACTTCTTTCAACACTTCTCAGCAAACTGATTACGCGGGGCACATTACGGGTGCGCGACCATAAGGGGCGCATCCATGTGTTTGCCGGTGCGCCGACCGAGCCGGTGGCAACCATCCATATTCACGATCCACGGGTTTATAACAAACTGGTTTTCAAGCCAGAAGTGGCGGCGGCGGAAAGCTATATGGACGGGACGTTGAGCTTTGAAGAGGGGACCGATCTTTTGGGCTTTCTTACCTTGATGGTAATGAACACCAAAAACATGCAAAAACACCCGATCCAAAACCTCGTCAAAAAGGTGCGCAAAGGGTTAAAGCGGGTGCACGAGTTTAACCCGATTGCCAAATCGCGCGAAAATGCATCGCATCATTATGATCTGACCGAAGAGCTTTACCGCATGTTTCTTGATGAAGACATGCAGTATTCATGCGGTTATTTCGTCAATCCTGAAACCGATACGCTGGAAGCGGCACAGATCGCCAAAAAGCGCCGCATTGCCGCCAAGCTGGACTTGCAAGACGGGATGGATGTTTTGGATATTGGCTGTGGCTGGGGCGGCATGGGGCTGTATCTGGCGCAGGTCGCCGACGTAAAGGTCACCGGCATTGCCCTGGCCAAAGAGCAATTGCGCGTCGCCAATGCGCGGGCCAAAGAAATGGGTTTGGCGGACCGGGCAAAGTTCGACTATCAGGATTACCGCGAGGTGACGCAAAAATTTGATCGCATCGTTTCGGTCGGCATGATCGAGCATGTCGGGGCACAGCATCTGGATGAATATTTTGGCGCTATCAAGGCGCTGCTCAAACCCGGCGGGCGGGCGCTTGTTCATTCAATTGGCCGGCAAAATCCGCCCGGTACAACCAATGCTTTTATCCGTAAATATATTTTTCCCGGCGGGTATTCGCCCTCTATTTCCGAAGCCTTTGCCTCGGTCGAGCGGGTTGGTCTGTGGGTTGCTGATTGCGAGGTCTGGCGGCTACACTATCATTACACCATCATGCATTGGCGCGAACGCTTTTTGGCCCATTGGGACGAGGCACAAAAGCTCTATGATGAGCGCTTCTGCCGTATGTGGGAATTTTATCTGACCGCTGTCGCGCTTGGCTTTAAGTACGGCACCAATATGAATTTCCATCTGATTTTATCGGGTGCGCGTGATGATGTGCCGATTACGCGCGACTTTATTGGCAAGAATGAGCGGGCCTTGAAAAAACGCGGGCTTTAATTTTAAGCGTGTCCGGCATTGATGGACAGCCGCGTCGGGTCAACGCCGATACTGGCCAGCGCCCGTTCCCATTTGGTGTCGTGCTGGTCATCAAAAACCAGATCTTCGCTGGCATCGCAGACCAGCCAGGCGTTTTCCTGCATTTCATCTTCGATCTGCCCGGCCCCCCAATTGGCAAAGCCCAGCGCCAGGGCGGAATGGCGGGGCGCGTCTTGCGAATTAAGCGCCACAAGAATATCCCGCGATGCGGTCAGGCCGATAGTGTCAGAGACCGGCAGAGTGGTTTGCGATGAGGCATAATCCAGACTGTGCAGAACAAAGCCCCGCTCGCGCTCAATCGGGCCACCATAAAGTACCGGACTGTCAGGTGTGCTGATATTGCTTTCAATACCCATTTGCTCAAGAAGGTCAGGCAGGCGCAGGCTTTCCAGCGGGTGATTGACCACCAGCCCCATGGTTTGTTCATCGGAATGCCCGCAGACATAAACCAGAGAATGGGCAAAGCGCGGGTCACGCATGCCCGGCGCGGCAATCAACAGCTTGCCGTTCAGATACCCCTTGTGTGACAGTCTTTCCATAAAAGGTATTTTGGTGTTTTGGTGCGATTTGGCAAGGGTAAAGCGCTTTTTCGCTTTCTTTTTTCACCATTCGTATAGAATGGCCACAGAAAAAAGGAGAATCACATGACGATTAAAGTTGGAGATACGCTGCCCGAAGCTACATTCATGACATGGGGCGAAGGCGGACCGGAGCAGGTCAGCACGGACGATGTTTTTGCCGGCAAGACGGTGGCGGTATTTTCGGTGCCCGGCGCCTTTACCCCCACATGCAGCGCCCAGCATTTGCCCGGCTTTGTCGAGCAGGCAGACGCCCTCAAAGCCAAAGGCGTGGATACCATTGCCTGCACGGCGGTCAATGATATATTCGTCATGCATGCGTGGGAAGAAAATCAAAAATCCGGCGGCGCAGTAACCATGCTGTCTGATGGCAATGGAGATTTCGTTAAATCTTTAGGCCTGCAAATGGATGGCACCGGTTTTGGCATGGGAATTCGTGGGCAACGCTTTTCACTACTTGTAAAAGATGGTAAGGTTACCCATATAAACATAGAGGAGCCGGGAGAGTTTCGCGTATCATCTGCGCAATACTTGCTTGACCAGCTTTGATATAATCTATCCTGTCCGTGCCTGGGGGCAATAGACAGGGCCGGGATGATCGCATCCGTCGATCATCCGCCCAATGGAGAAAAATATGGTTGAGATAGCAATTGGAGTCATCGTACTCCTTGTGGTTCTGTTTGGCTTTAATGCATTCAAAACGGTCGATCAGGGCATGGAATTCACCGTGCAGCGCTTTGGCCGCTACATCAAAACCTTAAAGCCGGGCTTTCACATCATTATCCCGTTTATTGACAGTATCGGCTTCAAGATGAACATGCGCGAGCGGGTGATTGATATTCCCAATCAGGAAGTGATCACCAAGGATAACGCCATGGTTAGCGTTGATGCGGTGGTGTTTGTGCAGACCATGGATGCGGCCCGCGCCGCCTATGAAGTCGACAACATTGATTTTGCTGTGGTCAATCTGTGCCTGACCAATATTCGTACTGTGGTTGGTGGCATGGATCTTGACGAAGTGTTGTCGCGTCGCGATGAGATCAATGCCATGCTGCTTGGTGTCATTGACAAGGCAACCAATCCGTGGGGGCTGAAGGTCACCCGGATTGAGATTCGCGATCTGACCCCGCCGGCCGATATTACGGCGGCGATGACCAAGCAAATGAAAGCTGAGCGGGAAAAGCGCGCTGAGATCCTGATCGCCGAAGGTGAAAAGCAATCGGCTATTTTGCGTTCCGAGGGTGAAAAGCGCGCCGCTATTCTTGACGCCGAAGGGCGCAAAGAGGCCGCCTATCGTGACGCCGAGGCGCGTGAGCGTCAGGCGCAGGCCGAAGCGGCAGCCACTGCCATGGTGTCCGAAGCGATTGCCAAGGGCGATGTACAGGCGATCAACTACTTTATCGCCCAGAAATATGTCGCTGCGTTTGGCAAGCTGGCCGAATCGAAACAGCAAAAAACCGTTATTATTCCAGCAGAGCTTTCGACACTGGCTTCTACCGTGGGTGGGCTTGGCTCGATCATCAAGGCGGCAGGCCTTTCCAAAGATGGCGAGGTCAAATCATGAGCGCGCTATATGATGTGCTGATGCAGATGAATGGCTGGCACTGGCTGATTTTTGCCTCCGCTCTTTTGGTGCTGGAGCTTCTGACTGGCGGCACAACCTATGTTTTGTGGCCCGCAGCCGCCGCCTTCGTTATTGCCCTTGTCAACTTTGTTTTGCCCCTTGGTTGGCAGGTTGAATGGGCATCGTTTGCGCTTCTTACCCTGGTGCTTACCGTGGCGGGCAGTGCCTATATACGGCCGCTTTTGAACAAAGGCGGGCTGGACGACATCAATGACCGGGCCGCCCGACTGATCGGGCAGACGGCGGAAGTGGCCGCGACATTCAGCAATGGCGAAGGCCGGGTGCGGCTTGGCGACACTGAATGGCAGGCGACCAGCCAGGACGGCACAAATCTGAAAAAAGGCCATAAGGTGGTGATTAAGGCCGTTGACGGGGTAACCTTGACGGTGGCCCCGGCATAACACTTGTTTTTGCGTACTTTTAAAGGCGGCTTCGATGGCGGGGCCGCCTTTTTATTTACAGCGCCAATTATCCATGCCCTGGCGGGCCAGTTCGTCAGCGCGTTCATTTTCCGGGTGACCCGCATGGCCCTTGACCCATTGCCAGTCAATGTCATGGCGCCCCGCCGCCTCATCAAGGGCGCGCCAGAGATCTTCGTTTTTGACGGGTTTTTTGGCGGCGGTTTTCCAGCCGCGTTTTTTCCACCCGGGCAGCCATTTGGTAATGCCATCACGTACATAGACAGAATCGGTCACCAGTTTGACGGTGCAGGGGCGTTTTAAGGTATTGAGCGCCTCAATCGCGGCCATGAGTTCCATACGGTTATTGGTGGTGTCGTCCGCTCCGCCGCAAATCTCGCGCGCCGTGCCATTCCATTCAAGAAGCGCGCCCCAGCCGCCCGGTCCGGGATTGCCCGAACAGGCCCCGTCCGTGTGGATAATAACCTTGTTTTTCGGCAAAATATGCCTCCACCTTACGATCTGCACAGATGTAATAGCGGCATTGCTGCGTCTGTCAAAGCACTTCGGGGCACGAGAGGCGACACACTTTAGGCGTCCCAAACCACCTCAAAGTGTCATTACCCGACTTGTTCGGGTAATCCAGCGCAAAAGAAAAACTGGATCACCCGGATTACCTGAGTGATGACACGTCTGGGGGGGGGTAACACCCCCTACTCCACCAGTGTGGCCAGGGTATCGTGGTGGGCGCTGATCAGTTCGCGCAGGTAAAAGCCTATGCTGTTGTCATCCGCAAAACCGGCGTCTTTGGCCGCCTTCAAGGTCGCCCCCTCGGGCAGGTCCGGGCGGGCGGCGAAGGCTTGTAAATTTTTGTAGGCCCCAATGGTGAAAACATCGACATCGGTGCCCATATCCCCCACAAATATGAGATTGCCGCGCCGCTTTGTGGCTTGCAGGTATTTGTTTTCCATTTCGCGTTGGTCAACCAGTTTATAGGCCATATCCGGCGCAGAATCGAACATCTCGATATGGAAGAATTTGGCGTCCTTGATGTGTGCAGAGACAATTTCCCATGAGGGTCCATAGGCGAACAATTCGGCGCGATATGCCAATCGGCCCGTACGGTCCGGCGGCAATAGCGTGCCACGGCGGAACCAGCTTCGCCGGGTCTCGGTTTCGGCGTCCATCCGCTCCTTGGCGAAAAACGCGCTGTAACTTTTAATCGGCTCGAGCAGCATTAAATCCCATTGGTCGCCTTGTGAATGACGCATGATCAACGGGTCGGTGCGCCGCGAATCTTCATAAAACCCGAGCCCCTTTAATTCAGTCAGATCATGGATCAGCGCTTTAAGTTGGCCCGGTGCGGCACGCATCGTGGTGACCAGATATAACTGGTCGCGCACCGGTTCAGTGGCCGATACGCCGGTGGCCGATAATATAAAGAATGAAATAAAAATAAAACGAGTCATCGTAAAAATCCCTCATATATAAACTTTCCCAACCGTTATAGAGGGCCGCCGATAAGGCGCAAGGTCATTGTAAAACAACAAAAAAGACAGCCACACCAAAAAGGTGTATAATCGTGCTTGCATTAATTAGAATGTTCTAATATTCTATCCGTAATGAGGCATGATGTCGCAAGGGGTATAATCCTTCGAAGAGCATCGCCCGAACAAGGCACCGCACAAAGGCGGGCCGCCAGAGGGAGAAATAAAAAATGGCTGAAAAGCTGCTTATTGTTATGGCCAATTCCGATCCGCGCAATGGCGAGGAACTGGGTGCCCCGATTTTTCAGGCCACCGTTGCCGCCGCCATGGAGTATGAGGTTGAGGTGATTTGCACAGCAACCTCAGGCATTTTGATGAAAAAGGGCGAAGCGGAAAAGCTGTTCGTCAAGAAGGGCTCGCCCAAGAGCGTTTATGAATTTATCAAGGACGCCCACGACGCCGGTGTGAAGTTTTATTGCTGCTCACCCAATCTGGACCTTTTCGACATGACCACCGATGACCTCATCCCCGAATGCGAAGGCATTGTCGGCGGGGCCTATCTCGTCGAAGAGGTCATGGAAGAAGATATTCAGGTTTTGACGTATTAAGCCACCCACAGGGAATTGATCATGGCGCATTCAGCAACTTCACGGGTTCAGGAATATATTGGCGATCCTCTTTCGGATACGCCGGCCCTGCCCCTGGAGAAAATGGAAGAGATATTCGCCGACATCCAGTCGGATTTGCGTTTTGACCACCAGTTAAACGGGTGTCTGAATTGCGGGATTTGCACCGCCACCTGCCCGGCGGCGCATTATTATGATTTCTCCCCGCGCGAGATTGTCCAATTGTTGTGGACCGAAAATCTTGATGGCATTTATGATGCCATGCAGGAAAAAATATGGGCCTGCGCCCAATGCTATACCTGCGCGGCGCGCTGTCCGTTTGGCAACTCGCCGGGCGGGCTGGTTATGCTGATGCGCGAAACCGCCATCAAACATGGCATGGAAAGCGCCAAGAATGTTTTGCGCCCGTTTTCGCGGGTGATGCTGAAACTGATTTCCACAGGCAACCAATTATCCCCCGACATGATCAACCCGGACCATTTTGCCGATTGGGGACCGAATATTTCCAAGGTCAAAGCGCCGTTAAAACTCTTGCGCAGGGCCATTCCCATGCCGACCCTGAACACCACGGAAACGGCCTGGGAAGTGAATTTGAAGACTTCTGTCGAGCTTTATACCATTTGGGAAGAAACCGGCGTTTTGGACCAGTTGGAAACTGTGGATGAAAACCTGTTCGACGTGATTTTGGATATTATGGACGAAAAACGCGAAGACTGGGAAGACTGGCAGGATGAACAGGACGACGATTGATCGTCCGCAACAAGGAGACCATTATGGCCACCAAAGACAAAGATGATGGCGCGCATTTAACCGGCCACGGGGCCGAATGGCGCGATGCGAATTTAAGCCGCGAAGACGCGCTGGTCGCCACCTCATGGGTTGAGCAAAAAATCAACAAACGCTCCATGCTGACCAATAAGGACCGGGTGCATGACATCCGGGACGTCATGTGGCAGTTGGAAAAAGAAGGCGAGATCAAGGTTCACCGGGTGACCGACGAGCACGAACCGGTGATCGCCAAAACCCTGTATGGCTGGGACAAAAAAATCCCCACCACCCAGCTTTGGCACCATAAATCATGTGGCCAGTGCGGCAATATCCCCGGCTATCCGGCCTCATTGCTGTGGCTGATGAACAAAATGGACATCCGCTATCTGGACGAAACCGACCAGACCTCCTGCACCGCCTGGAATTATCATGGCTCAGGCATTGGCAATATTGAAAGTCTGGCGGCGGTATTTTTACGCAATTTCCACCAGGCCTATGTCTCAGCCAAAGCCGAAGGCAAGCCCGAAGGCTATTACTATCCTTTGGTGCATTGCGGCACCTCATTTGGCAATTACAAGGAAGTGCGCGAATTTTTGCTGCTCTCATCCGAGCTGCGCGACCGGGTGAAGAAGATCCTGGGCAAGCTGGACCGTCTCGTGGATGGCAAATTGTTGATCCCCGAAGAGGTGGTGCACTATTCGGAATGGGTGCACGTCATGCGCAACCGTATTAAAGAGCATCAGGTGATTGATTGCTCAAACGTACGCGCCACCATCCACCCGGCCTGCCATGTTTATAAAATGATCCCGCAGGATGTGATTTATGATGATGATGTGCTGAATGGCGACCGGGTTGCGGTGTCTACCGGCATTATTCAGGCCATGGGCGCGCAGGTTATTGATTATTCAACATGGTATGATTGCTGCGGCTTTGGCTTTCGCCACATTATTTCCGAACGTGAATTCACCCGCTCCTTTTCCATTGACCGCAAAATCAAGGTGGCCGTCGAAGAGGCCAAATCCGATGTCATGATTGGTCATGACACCGGGTGCATCACCACGCTGGACAAAAGCCAGTGGATCGGCAAGGCCGAAGGCAAGGATTTTGAATTGCCGGTGCTTGCCGATGTGCAATTTGCCGCTCTGGTGTGCGGCGCGCACCCTTACAAAATTGTTCAATCGCACTGGCATGCCTCGGCGACCGACAAGCTGCTTGACAAGCTGGGCATCGACTGGCGCGCCAAAAAAGCCGAATTTGAAGGCTATCTCAAACAGATTGAGAGCGGCGGCGAACAAGAAAATCTTTATGACCCGCGCAGGCGTATAACCGGCGGGCCTGGCTTCCACAAAACAGAGCAGATCACATGAGCACCAAACCAATTTTGATTGTTGGTGGTGGCCCCGCCGGGCTTGCCGCCGCCCACAGCCTGGCCAGTGTTGGCCAGAAATGCATCCTTGTGGAGAAGAAAGACAGCCTTGGCGGCACACCGATTCATTCGGGCTATGCCAAGCTGGTGCCGTCGGGCGAATGGGCCAAGGACGCCATTGGCAGCATGGTCGACCGGGTGACCGGCAACAAGCTGATCACCATCAAAACCGGCACCACGGTCAGTGAATTTTCCGGCGAGCCGGGCAATTTCAAGGTCAAATATTCCACGGGCAAGGGCGATAGTGTTGCCGCCGCCGTTTTGTGTACCGGATTCACCCATTTTGACAGCATCAACAAACCCGAATGGGGCTTTGGCACCTTCCCCGACGTGGTGACCACCACGCAGGTCGAACAGATGATTTCATCCGGTCAGGGGGTGCGGCGCCCCTCCAATGGTGAAAAGCCCAAACGGGTGGCGATTTTGTTGTGCGTTGGCTCGCGTGACCGCCAGATCGGCCGCGAATGGTGTTCCAAAATCTGCTGTTCCGTATCCGCCAATCTGGCCATGGAAATTCGCGAGGAACTGCCAGATTGCCACGTTTACGTCTATTATATGGACATTCGCACCTTTGGCCTTTTGGAAACCAAATATTACTGGAAAAGCCAGGAAGAGTTCAAAGTCAAATACATCAAGGCGCGTATTGCCGAGGTCACTTCGGACGGTGACAAGGTTATCGTCAAAGGCGAAGATACATTGGTCAAACGGCCGATCACCATCCCGTTTGATATGGTGGTGCACGCGGTCGGCATGGACCCGAATGTGGACAATATGCTGCTGTCATCAATTTTTGACGTTGATCTGGAGCCACATGGCTTTATTGATCGCCAGAATTCTTACGGCGGCATGGGAGCCAGCTCCCGCGAAGGCGTGTTTGTTGCCGGTTCGGCCACAGGCCCGGAAACCATTGACGATTCCATTGCCCAAGGTCAGGCCGCCGCGTTTAGCGCGCTGGCCATTGCCAATGGCCAATTGGCGGCAGCGGAGTAAAGCGGTTGGAACGGTTTGTCCCAGATACAGGCATGCGATCGCCGCGATTTTCTTCCAAGGCGTGTCACCCCGGAAATTTCAATAGAAAGTATCCGGGGCCCATGGTGAATATTCACCGCCCAATGGATCCCGGGTCTAACGCCCGGGATGACACCGGTATTGATAGTCTTGATAACACCGCTGCGGATTTCATTAATGGGGGTATGAATTAACGATGCTGTCCTTTTTGAACAAAGCAAAAAAGGACGCCGCACCAGCGGTCGAAGACGCACGCCCGCAACTTGAATTATCCGGCCCGGTCCTGCAACAGGCGCTGCAAAGCGCCATTAAGGGGTGCGAGCATCTGGGCGGTATTGAACGTTATATTGATGCGCTAAAACTCAAATCCACCCTGTTTCGCGAGGCCTTGTGCGATGGGGCCTGCGAAACCATGACGGTGGAAACATTTGGCGGCCTTTGTGCCTTTATGTCGACGGTGCGCCGCCGTGTTGCGCCCTATCTGGAACCGGCTGAATTTGCCGCTCTGAAA
>JALWSB010000138.1 GCA_027080345.1 Robiginitomaculum sp.
CACAAAGAGATCGCGCCCTTGCGAATCCGTGCCCATGATGAAAGCGTCTTTCAAGGTCGGTGCAATGCCCACCTTGTCCTTGAACACATGGTCATATTCATGCGGCCATACCCATGGCCCGGCAATAGCCAACAGCGTGATCAGGGCCAGCAATATCATCCCCGCCACCGCCGCTTTATTGCGCATAAGCCGGTTGCGCGCATCATCCCACAGCGAGCGGCCCTTGACCGCTGCCTGATCCATCAACTCTTCAACCCGTTCGTTTTTTCCACCCAACATAGTCATCAGTCGTACCGCACCTTTGGATCAAGCACCCCATACATCAGATCAGCCAGAAGATTAAAAAGAACAATCAACGTGGCATAAAGAATGACAACCCCCATCACCACCGGATAATCGCGTTGCAGGGCGCCCATAACAAATTGGCGGCCAATGCCCGGCAGGGCAAATATTTGTTCAATCACAATGGAACCGGTCAGCAGCGCCGCGGTGGCCGGGCCAAGATAGCTGACCAGCGGTAAAATCGCTGCCCGCAAGGCGTGGCGCACAATAACCGCCCGCCCGGAAAGCCCTTTGGCAAAGGCGGTACGGATATAGTTGGCGCGCAGGGTTTCGATCATGCTGGCGCGCATCAGGCGCGAAATAATGGCAATTTGCGGCAAGGACAGTGTAATCACCGGCAAAAGAAGGTGGGTAAATGTCAAATGCCCCCGGTCCAGCCCGGCGGTCGGCAGCCAGCCCAGATAAAGCCCGAAAACAAGCGCCAGAACCGGCCCGGTAACAAAGGGCGGGATGGAAATGCCGGTCATGGCCAGCCCCATCACCGCATAATCCCCACCGGTATTTTGCCGCAAGGCGGCAAAGCCGCCCAATATGCTGCCGATAATCAGCGCCAACCCCATGGATGACAGGCCCAGCGTGGCGCTGACCGGAAAGCCTTCGGCGATAATGTCGGCAACCGTTTTATCTTTATACTTCATCGATGGCCCAAGATCCGCATGGGCCAGATCGTTCAGATAATAACCAAACTGGGCCATGATCGGCTTGTCCAGATGGTATTGTGCGGCAATGCGGGCCTTGATCTCCGGCGGAATTGGGCGTTCCAGATCAAACGGACTACCCGGTGCCGCCCGCATCAGAAAAAACGCCAAGGCAATGATCAAAAAGAGGGTTGGAATCGCGACCAATATGCGGCGAGTCAAAAAACCAAACATGAAAATCCGATATGCGCCATTGAAAGGGATGCGCAAACTTCCATGAGGCCGCGCCCCTGTCAACGCAGCGTCCTGTCATGACACTGTATGAACGGATATTTTTGCATCCGCCAGAACAGCCGCTATTCAATATTATGTGAACGCCAGTGACTTGCTATCCCCGCACCATGTCTGGCAAAATAAGAAAAGAAAACAGGATTGATACGGCTAATGAAAAGATTTCGCCCTGCCCTTTTGCTTGTTTCCCTGGCGCTGATTGGCGGCATGGCTCAGGCTGATACGGTCAAGAAAAAATTAGACGCCCCCAAGGGCCACGCAACAGCAATTGCCACTATAAAACCGGTGACAAAGGCTTACGCCCTGTCCCCGCAAATGCAGATCAGTGACGTACAAAAAGCCGCCAATGCGGGCTATACGCTGATCATCAACAATCGCCCGGACGGGGAAAGCCCCGACCAGCCCACCAGCGCACAAATGGCCGCCGCCGCGCAAAAGGCCGGTATTGATTATGTGCATATTCCATTTCGCCCCGGCCACATCACCCCGGCAATTATCACCGCCATGGAAGAAGCCCTAAAAGATCAAAAAGGCCCCGTTGTCGCCTATTGCCGCAGCGGCAATCGCGCCGCCGCCGCCTGGGCGATGACCCGCGTCAAAAATGGCGTACTCAGCCCCGAAGAGGCCATCACGGCGGGCCATCGCGCCGGCTATAATCTGGAACACCACCGCAAAACCTTGCAAAGCCTGGCAAAGCTGGAAGACGCATCACAAGCACCGGAGTGACACGGGGGTAACGCGCTTTACGTTCACATGCTTCGAAACGATTGCTACGCAATCCCTCGTACATGAGGATACAGCATATTACAAGCCTCATATTGAGCTTGTCGAAAGATGCCCGCAAAAGGCACGCCACCTCCCCCTCGTCTTTCTCCGACACCTCCACCTTCGTCATTCTCCGGCAGATGCGGAGAATCCATTGTGAGCCGCCCTATGGATCCCGGCGTATCCCGGGATGACACGTTTTGTTGTTGGTTTTTCTCGTCATTCTCCGACAGATGCGGAGAATCCATTATGAGCTGCCCTATGGGCCCTCCGGTTAAACCGGAGGGTGACGAAGAGAGGGCGACACCTCATATTGAGGTGCGGTACGTGAGCCGAATGTAGGGGCCCAGCGAAACATCACTGTTTACGAACATGGCATCTAATTTTGGACAACCAGGCGCGGGGCGCGACAATGGGCCGTATTGGCCAGCGCGATTTCGGCCACCCCGTCTTCATCACTGCGAATCACATAACGGGCGCAATCCATACCCTCCCGATCTTCAATGGCGATGGTCTGGGTGCGCGCCGGGCGGCGCATCAGCAAAGCCTTGCCCGGCCGTGCGACAAGAATCAGCGGCGAAACGGTCACCTTTTTAATCTGTTCATGATGTGCGGTTTGGGCGGCGACACAAAGCGGCATAAAGACGCCCAACACCATCACTATGCAGGGCAGCACCCTGCTGATCTTAAATTTTGTGCCAATATGCCCCATTTTGATACGCCTTTGCTGCTTTTCATCCAAAGCTGCGCAAAGGCCGGGCCGCACAACACCGCCCGCCCTTGCCCGGCGCGGGTAACGCGTTATGGTTCTTGAAAAACAAGGATGCCCTATGATCCGCTCAAAACTGGCCGCCGCATGGTGGAACGATCTATCGCTGGAACGCGGCGGCTTGCGGGCGCGCAAAACCGGCGCGCTGATCCCTTATAAACGGGAAAACATTGTCGCCATTGCGCGCGGCTTTATGGTTTATCTGATGACGCAAGGTTTGCGCCTGGGCGCCGCATTCATGCCCGGGCGGCCCCTGTCCATGGCGTTTTTGCCCCATCGACCCCAGCCCTGGTATCTAATCTGGCCGGTTTTATATGCCGCCGGAGGGCGCATCACCAGCAATGCACGCACCGCCGATGCTGTATTCTTTTTTGAAGATATCACCACCAGTGATGCCAATCATGTCATGGACGCTCTGAGCCAGGGCGCATCGGGTAAAATGATCAATCTGGCCTGTACAGATGTCTCAAAATCCCGTGTTGCACGCGTGTTTGAAGAAGTATTTGGCTATCCTTTGGCGATTGATCCGCGCACCTGGCACGGCCCGGCGGTGGAAAAGTCCGAAATTAACGGCGCCCATGACGGGCGCATTGTGCAATGCCCCTGCGCGCCCAAAGCCGACCGGGTTTATGCGCGCCTGATCGATAATAGTGATGATGGGCGCATGGTTGAAGATTATCGCTCGCCCACCATTGACGGGGAAATTCCGCTTGTTTTTATCAAAAAACGCGCCATGGACAAGCGCTTTGCCAATAGCAATGACAAGGTTATCTTGCGCCGGACCGAACAGATTTTTTCCCCTGAAGAGCGTGATCTTCTGCGCCTGTTTTGCCAAAAAATGCACATGCAATGGGGTGGTATTGATGTTTTACGCGATCGCAAAGACGGGCGCATTTATGTGGTTGATGTCAATAAAACCGACATGGGGCCACCAACGGCCCTGCCCCTGATTGACCAGTTTCGCGCCATTCGCCGCCTGGCCCGGGCTTTGCGCACCTATATGAAGAGTTAAGGACCGGATTTGATGGCAATGCCCATTCCCTATATTCGCGAGTTTGAGTTTACGCGGGGGGTATTACAGCCCGTATCGGCCAATGTGCGCCGTCTGGTGGCCAATAATCCGGGGCCGTTTTCGGGCTGGGGCACCAATGTTTATGTCATCGGCCATGGCACGGTCTGCGTTATCGACCCCGGCCCGGATAATGATGCACATTTTACAAATCTTCTGGAGCAATTGGGCGGCGAGACGGTAAGCCGCGTTTTTGTTACCCACCATCATATGGACCATTCGCCCATGGCACCCCGGCTGGCGGCGCACTTTGGCTGCAAGACATACGGCTTTGG
>JALWSB010000139.1 GCA_027080345.1 Robiginitomaculum sp.
TTTTATGCACATGTGATCTCAAAAGAACTGGATACCGTCTTTTGACGGTATGACGCATCGCCCCTATCTTTTATGGCGCATCCGGAAAAACCGCTTTGATCAGGGCGCGGCTTTCCGGGCTGTTCCAGTTGGCACCGCCGGAAAGCCGCGCCCGCTCTATCCCTTGTGCATCATAAAGCACGGTCAGCGGCAGGCCCGATGGTTGGCCGGGTATGCTCAAGGCTTGTGCCAGGGCAAAGCTGTTATCGCGATAAAGCGGCAGATTTTTAATACCGGCCTTGCTCAAAAACGCCTCTGCCTCGGCTTTCGAGCGGTCCATATCAACGGTCAGGACGATAAACCGGTCACTGCCCATCTCGCCCTGCAGGGCGTCCAGCGAGGGCAATTCTTCAACGCATGGCCCGCACCAACTGGCCCATAAGTTAAGTAAAACGACACGGCCACGAAAATCGGCCAAGGTTACAGGCTCGCCGTTCGGACCTTTAAACGTGGCCTGGGGCTGGGCCGGGGGTTTGGCCACAAAGACCGTTTCTTGCATCTCACCTTTGGCCAATGCGGCTAATGGATTTTTATCGGCGGGGGATGGCGACATTGCGCGTATGATCACGTATAGGATGGCCAGCGCGCCAAGGGCAATAAGCGCTAAAAAAAGTGTTTTTCTGGTAATCATGACAATGGCCTTTTCACATGAGCAATAAAAAACAGACATCGAACGCATTGTGGGGCGGGCGGTTTGATGACGGCCCCGGCGCGCTTATGGAAGCGATTAATGCCTCCATAGATATTGATCAGCGCATGGCGGCGCAAGATATTGAAGGATCAATCGCACATGCGCGCATGTTGGCGGCGTGCGCGATCATCACAAAAGAAGACGAAGCGGCAATTCTTGGCGGGCTTGAAACCATCAAGGACGAGATAGCGCGCGGCGATTTCAAATTTTCACGCAAACTGGAAGATATTCACATGAATATCGAGGCGCGGCTGGCTGATCTTATCGGCGAACCGGCCGGGCGGCTGCATACGGCGCGCTCGCGCAATGATCAGGTGGCCACGGATTTTCGCTTGTGGTTGCGCGCTGCGCTGGACGGGCTGGATGCGCAACTTTTGGCCTTTCAAAAGGCGCTTTTGACCAAGGCGGAAGAAGAAGCCGAGACATTAATGCCCGGCTTTACGCATTTGCAAAGCGCCCAGCCGGTAACCTTTGGTCATCATTTGCTGGCCTATGTGGAAATGGCCGGGCGCGACCGGGGCCGGGTTCATGATGCACGCGCGCGGCTTAATGAAAGCCCGCTTGGGGCGGCGGCTTTGGCCGGGACGGCGTTTGCCATTGATCGGCATATGAGCGCAAAGGCACTGGGCTTTGATCAGCCCATGGCGAATTCTCTCGATGCGGTATCGGCGCGCGACTTTGCCCTTGAGGCCTTGGCGGCGGCGGCGATTTGCGCGGTGCATTTATCGCGCCTGGCCGAAGAAATTGTTATCTGGACCTCGGCGGGATTTTCCTTTGTGCGCCTCAGCGATCAATTTTCCACCGGCTCGTCGATAATGCCGCAAAAGCGCAACCCCGATGCGGCCGAACTGGTGCGCGCCAAGGCCGGGCGCATTACCGGGGCGCTGAACACGCTTTTGATGGTCATGAAGGGCCTGCCGCTGGCCTATTCCAAAGATATGCAAGAGGATAAAGAGCCGGTTTTTGATGCCCTGGACACGCTATCTTTGGCGCTGGCGGCGATGACCGGCATGGTCGAGGATCTGACCGCCAACCGGCAAAACATGCAAAATGCCGCCGGGGCTGCGTTTTCCACCGCCACCGACCTTGCCGACTGGCTGGTCCGCGAAGCAGGCGTGCCGTTTCGTGAGGCACATGGCCTGACCGGCCGCATTGTACAGTATGCGGAGCAAAACAATTTGGCCTTGCATGAAATCCCATTGGATCAGATGTGCGCCCTTGCCCCGATGGTCACCAAAGCGGTATATCAAGTGCTGACGCCGCACGCCTCCGTCTCTTCGCGCACAAGCTATGGCGGCACCGCGCCTGAAAATGTGCGCGCGCAAATTGCCCGCTGGAAGGAAAAACTGTCATGATGATACGTAAAATTTGCGCCCTTTCTGTTCTTATGGCGGCGCTCTTGGCGCTCGGCGCATGTGGCCTGCGCGGCGACCCGGCGGTCCCTCCGGCGAAAAATATGACGGTGGTCATGCCAGGTGTTCAATAGGGCAAACCCGGCTCTTATGCTATAAGCCCAAGATATGACACTGGCTTTTCGTATCCGTCTTTCTCTGGCCCGTATGGGCGCGCGGGCCGCTCTTGTGTGGGAGCGCACGGCGGGCGTTGTTTTTCCCGCCTTTCTTTTTCCCGCGTTTTATCTGGCGCTGGCATTGTTTGGCCTGTGGGAGCGCCTTGGCGATCCATGGCGGCTTGGCGCTCTTATGCTCACTTTTGTGCTGACATTACGCGCCGTATGGCGCGGCGCGGCGCTGTTTTCCTGGCCCAAACGAGCGGATGTTGACCGGCGGCTGGAAGAGGATAGCGCCCTGACGGGGCAACCCTTGGCCCTGCTTGATGATGCGCCGGTTATGCAAGAGCGAGCGGCGCGCACCTTGTGGGCGGAGGGGCAAAACCGCGCCCGTTTCGCCGTGCGTCATGTACGTGTCCGCCGCCCCAAGGCGGCGCTGGCGGCGCGCGATATGTATGGCTTGCGCGCTGCCGCCATGCTGGTTTTGTTTGCCGGCTTTGTGCTTGCCGGGCCGCAAAGCGGCCAGAGGCTGCGCTATGCGATTGATATTGGCTATCACGGGGGCGCCGGTCCGGTGGGGACATTGGAAGCATGGATTACACCGCCGGACTATACCGGCCTGCCGCCGGTGTTTTTATCAAAAGAAACGCACGGTCCGATCAAGGCCCTGCGTGGATCGGTTTTTCACGGGCGTATAAATGGGATGTCGCGCACCCCGGTTTTACGCCTTTATAGCGGCCAAAAGCGGCGCACAGTCAAAGCGGTGCGCATCGCTCCGGGAAGTTTTGAGATCAGCGCGCCGCTCGATGGCGACAGTGTCTTGGCGATAAAAAATCGCGAAAATGCCCAATGGACAATTGTCAGTCAAAACGACACCCCGCCGCGCATTGTGTTTACTAAACCCCCAGCGGCGGATAAGACCGACGCGCTGGCGTTTTCCTATGCCGCGAGCGATGATTTTGGCATTGCCGAGGCGGCGCTGGTTATCAAAGCGGCTGGGGAAACGCAAAAAAACGACAAGATCGCTCTTGAGATTAATGCCCCCGACACCCGCACCATAAAGGACAAACCGCGTCTGGATCTGACGCGCCATCGCTGGGCCGGTCTGCCGGTTACGGGCTGGCTGGAAGCCCGTGACGCATTGGGGCAGGTGGCGCAAAGCCGTCCGGTGCGTTTCACCATGCCGCAAAAATCATTCGTCAATCCATTGGCGCGCGCCGTGGCTGAACAGCGGTTTTTGATCATACGCGCGCAGACCCCCTGGCAGGCTGCGCCGCCGCGCCCGCCCAAAAGCGCAGGCAAGATCGCCGCGCCATCCTTTTATATTGATGACCCGGCGCGGCGGCTGGAGCGGGCCCCAAAACCAGTGCGCCGGGCCGCCGCTTTGATACGCGCCAGCTTACGGGCGCCGGATTTATATTTTACCGATATTGTGCCTTATCTTGGCTTGCGCCATGCGGCGGAAACCTTGCGTCTGGCCCGCTCAAAAGCTGATCTTGCGGGGCTGGACGGGGAGCTTTGGGACATTGCCAATTGGGTCGAGGGGGGCGATCTGGAAAACGCCCGCGCGGCAATGAAGGCGGCAGAGCGCGATTTGCGCCGGGCGCTGACCCGCGGGGCCGATGCGGACGAGCTAAACCGCCTGACCGATGTTTATAAACGTGCGGTGCAGCGGTTTTTAACGGCACTAGCCGAAGATGCTTTGCGCAAAGGAAAAACCGCGCAAAATCAAGGTGGCGGCAATGCCAACATGGATGCTAACGCCCTTGAAGATATGCTCAACGCCCTGGCAGAACTGGCCAAAACCGGCGGCGGTAATGATGCACGCACACTTTTGCAGGCCTTGTCTCAGCTTCTTAAAAACCTGCAAATGAATATTGCCCAC
>JALWSB010000140.1 GCA_027080345.1 Robiginitomaculum sp.
CACGCAGGCTGGCCCGGCATCGCCGTAAAGCACGCTATTTTCCCCGCCCTCTTCATAATTGAGGACAATCTGAATGGCGATGCGGGCGCCGCCGGGCCAGCCTGCGTGGGGCACATTACGGCCATAGCCTGTTAAATCACGTTTTTCTCGCATGACTGTCCTTTACGCATTTTGCCGCAAAAAGAAACTTGTCTTTTTGGTCAGATTGGCAACACTGCCGTTTACCGTCTTTGGTGCGCCCTGACAATCTTTGTCCATGCACCAAGCAATAAAGGATGAAGGAATGAGCGGCCTGACCACCCATGTGCTTGATACTGCCAACGGCACGCCTGCGGCCAATATGGCTTTGCGCCTCTATAAAGGCGATGGCACTTTGCTGGTGGAGACAAAAACCAATGCTGATGGGCGCTGTGATGGGCCGCTCCTTGATGCGCAGGCGGTAAAGTCCGGCCCCTACCGCCTTGAATTTGATGTCGCCGCGTACTTTGCCGCAAAAGGTGCTGATCTTCCTGATCCGCCGTTTTTGGATGTGGTGGTGATTGATTTTTCCATTGCCGATACGAAGGCCCATTATCATGTGCCTTTGCTGGTTTCACCCTTTGGCTATTCCACTTATCGGGGGAGCTGATGCGCGGTACGGTTATTTTCACCCTTAATGGCAAATTGGTTGAGGTGCAAAACCCTGACCCGACGCAAAACGCCCTGCGCTGGCTGCGCGAGCGCGGCCTGACCGGCACCAAGGAAGGTTGCGCCGAGGGCGATTGCGGGGCCTGCACCATCGCCATTAATGACCAGCCGGGTGGCAAGTGGCGGGCGGTTAATGCCTGTATTTTATTTTTGCCCATGCTCGATGGCTGCGCGTTGGTCACGGTTGAAGGGGTGGCGGGCAAAGACGGCACTTTGCATCCGGTGCAACAGGCAATGATCGACCATCACGCCTCGCAATGCGGTTTTTGCACGCCGGGCTTTGTGATGAGCCTTTATGCCCATTATCGCAATCACGGCCCGGTGGATGATGACAGCCTCAATGATGCGCTGGCGGGCAATCTGTGTCGCTGCACTGGTTATGCGCCGATTATTCGCGCGGGCAAAGCCATGTATGATTATCCAACACCAGCGCAAGAAGACACCGTTTTACCCCAGACAACCGGCACGCTGCATATTCGTTATGACGACCCGGTGCATGGCCTGCAAAAAGAGTATTTCGCCCCGCGCACAGTGGACCAATTGGCCGATCTGGTGCGGCAAAATCCAAAGGCGCGCATTGTGGCGGGCAATACTGATCTTGGTCTCTGGGTCAATAAACTGCACCGGGTGTTGCCCGCTCTTATTGATGTGGGCAAGGTGGCCGGGTTTGACACCATAAGCGATGAAGGCACGCACATCCGCATCAATGCCGGGGCGCGTTATGCGCAAGCCTTAAAAACCCTTGGCGATCTTTACCCGCCGCTTGGCGAAATGATGCGGCGCATTGGCTCCACCCAGATCAGAAATGGCGGCACGATTGGCGGCAATATCGCCAATGGCTCGCCCATCGGTGACATGCCCCCGGCGCTGATCGCCCTTGGGGCAAAGCTGACATTACGAAAAGGCAGCGAACAGCGCACTA
Organism: Robiginitomaculum sp.; assembly: GCA_027080345.1. Lineage (GTDB taxonomy): Bacteria > Pseudomonadota > Alphaproteobacteria > Caulobacterales > Maricaulaceae > Robiginitomaculum_B. The sequence goes on from JALWSB010000140.1 coordinate 1,610, forward strand.
TCGCGCTTCAAGACTTTTTTATCGCCTATGGCCAGCAGGACCGCAAAAGCGGCGAATTTATTGAATCTGTCGATATACCCAAGCCCGAAAATGATACATTTTTCACCGTGTTTAAAATATCCAAACGCTTTGATCAGGATATTTCAGCCCTGTGCGGGGCGTTTTTTCTGGCGTTTGAAAACGGCAAAGTTGCGCAGGCGCGCATCGCCTATGGCGGCATGGCCGGTATTCCGGCGCGCGCGGCTCATGCGCAAAACACCCTCATTGGCAAACCTTTTGACGAGACCAATGTGCGCGCCGCCATGGCCGCCATGGCCGATGATTTCACCCCGCTTGATGATATGCGCGCCAGCGCGCAATACCGCCTCGACGTGGCGCAAAACCTTCTTTTCAAAGCCTGGCTAGCGCACAATGAAAAGGCCCTTTACCTGCCCCGCCAAAGCGCCCTGAGTGGAGGGCGGACATGAGCAAGACCTCGATCAATGGCGGTGTGGGCGGCGCAATCGCCCATGACAGCGCCCGCCACCATGTAACCGGCGCGGCCGTCTATATTGATGACCAACCGCAATTGCCGGGGCTTTTGCACCTGCAACCGGGGCTGTCACCGCGCGCCCATGCGAAGATTATCTCTTGCGATCTTGAAATGGTACGCGCCGCGCCCGGCGTGGTTTGTGTTCTGACCGCCAAAGATATTCCCGGTCCCAATGATGTCAGCCCGACCGGCACCAAGGACGATCCGGTTTTTGCCGATGAAAAAGTCGTTTATGCCGGCCAGCCGGTGTTTGTGGTTGCCGCCACCAGCCTTGAGGCGGCGCGCCAGGCGGCCACTTTGGCAAAAATCGAATATGAGGATTTGCCGGGTATTTTCACCATTGCCGAAGCCCGCGCCCATAATTGCGATCTTGAACCGGAACAGATTATGGAATTGGGCGCGGCGGATGCGGCGCTGCAAACCGCGCCGCATACCTGCGCAGGCACCCTGCGCATGGGTGGGCAGGACCATTTTTATCTTGAAGGACAGGCGGCGCAATGCCTGCCCGGCGAGGGCAATAACCTGCACATCACCTCATCGACCCAGCACCCGAGCGAAGTGCAACACCTGATTGCCCATCTTTTGGGCCGCGCCAGTCATGACATTACCGTAAATGTGCGGCGCATGGGCGGCGGCTTTGGCGGCAAGGAAACGCAAGCGTCACTAATCGCCGCCATGTGCGCGCTGGTGTGCGCCAAAACCGGGCGGCCCGCCCGGCTGGTGCTGGACCGCGATGACGATATGCTGATGACCGGCAAGCGCCATGATTTTGAAATTGCCTATAAGGCCGGGTTTGATGATGAGGGGGTGCTAAGCGGGATTGTGTTCGACATGGCGGCGCGCTGCGGCGTTTCGTTTGATCTTTCCGCCGCGATTAATGACCGGGCCATGTTCCATGCCGACAATGCGTATTTTTTGAATAATGCCCTGATCAAGTCGCGGCGTCTGCGCACCAATACCGTTTCCAACACCGCCTTTCGCGGCTTTGGCGGGCCGCAGGGCATGGTCGCCATTGAGCGGGTCATGGACCATATCGCCCATTACCTTGGGCGCGATCCGCTGGCTATACGCCGGGCAAATTTTTATGATGATGAGGGACGTAATGAAACGCCCTACGGGCAAAAGATCACCGACAACATCGCCCCGCAATTGGTCGATGAACTGTGCAAGAGCGCCGATTATGCGGCGCGCCGGGACGCTATAAAGACATTCAATGACAGCCACACGCATACCAAAAAGGGTATTGCCTGCACGCCGGTAAAATTTGGCATTTCCTTTACCAGCACATTTTTGAATCAGGCCGGGGCTTTGGTTCATGTCTATGCCGATGGCAGCGTGCATCTCAACCATGGCGGCACGGAAATGGGTCAGGGTCTTTTTACCAAAGTGGCACAAGTGGTGGCGCAGGAATTTCAGATCGATGTGGCACACATAAAAATCAGCGCCACCGCCACCGACAAAGTGCCCAACACTTCGGCAACGGCGGCCTCGTCAGGCAGTGATTTGAATGGCATGGCGGCGCGCAATGCGGCGCGCACCATCAAAGACCGTCTGATCGCCTTTGCCGCGCATGAGGCCGATTGCCCGCCGGGCGACGTGGTTTTCAAAAACGGCACGATCCGCGCCGGGAAGAAACGCTGGACATTTGCGGAGCTGGCCCACGCGGCCTGGATGGCGCGCATTTCCCTCTCTTCGACCGGGTTTTATGCCACCCCGAAAATTCATTATGACCGGGAGCGGCACAAGGGACACCCGTTTTATTATTTTGCTTATGGCGCGGCGATCAGCGAGGTACAGATCGACACATTGACCGGCGAGAGCCGTATCCTGCGCGTTGATATTTTGCACGATGTCGGCGCGTCTTTGAACCCGGCGCTGAATACCGATATGGC
>JALWSB010000141.1 GCA_027080345.1 Robiginitomaculum sp.
GCCGATATTATCGCCGTGGCTGGCGACCCGTTAAAAGACGCCAGTGAATATACCCGCGTGCGCTTCGTTATGAAGGGCGGTGTGGTTTATAAGGGCGAATAAATAGACGTCTGGTCTTCCTCTCCCACGGGGAGAAGGAATAACCTTAAAATTTACTACTTCCGTCATCCCGGCTTTCGCCGGGATGACGCGGTGTTGAATTAAAGCCCCGGCTCGCCTTTATGTTCGGGGTGGCGGGCGACGTATTCGGCCTTGATCTGGCGTGAAGATTTGCGGCCTCCGTCATGGCACCAGCCCGGCTCGGCAAAAATATACCAGATGCGCTCTTTTAGCGTCAGGCCTTTTTGCGCGGCGTCCTTGATAATCCCTACATATTCATGGGTGGCGATGCGCAAGGGGTTGAATGTGCCAAGGTCGCTGACCAGCCCATAGCGCGGCTTGTCGTCTTTACGTTCAGCCACGAAGGTGCCAAACATTTTGTCCCAGATGATAAACACACCGGCATAATTGGCATCAAGATAACGCGGATTATTGGCATGGTGCACCCGGTGATGCGACGGGGTGTTCATAATCGCTTCGAACCATTTGGGGCATTTATCAATGACTTCGGTATGGAACCAGAATTGGTAAATCAGGTTCAGGCCATAGCAAAAGGCCATAAGGGCCGGGTGAAAGCCCAATAAAGCGATGGGCACAAACAAGAGCGCGCCGCCAGAAAGCAGGCCCGACCAGGTCTGGCGCAAGGCCGTGGTCAGATTATAATGCTGCGATGAATGATGAATAACATGCGCTGCCCAACCCCAGCGCGAGCGATGGTAATAACGATGGATCCAGTAATAGGCAAAATCAACCAGCACAAAACAGGCAATGCCGGAAACCCAGCTAATGGGTAATTTGATCGGCGCGAGGTGATAGGCAAACAGCAATAAAGCAACCGAAACAAACCCGACAAGGCCATCAACAATGGTGCTGCCAATACCCATAAAAACACTGGCGGCGGCATCCTTGCCCTCGTATTCGCCGCCTTTTTTGCGCACTTTGATATAAAGTATTTCAATCAGGATCAGCGCCATAAAAAACGGGGCCGCGAGGACGGTAACGGGCGGGCCTTGCAAAAACTCAGGCATGGGTGTTTGCCTCCTGCATGGGTGGGCGCATTTTTGCCAAACGTCTTGCCGCCTGGCCAACCACAGACGTCACCCCGATGAAAACCGGGGTCCAGTACAGCCGCGCTCCTGGATTCCGGCATATCCCGGAATGACGGCGTATGTGATGGCAGACAGAGCGCCATTCAGGCATGGGTGTGCTCCTTTATGGTCGTGTTGATGGCGTTTTCTTCGCTTGTGCGCCCTGCTGCGTCGGCAAAATTCATGCGGATTCTCGGCCAGGTATAATCGTCAAGAACGATGTCGAGGTCGCTATCATGGCCGCTCAGTTTTTTCAGCGTTTTTGCGGTGACGGGGCGTACCGCCATGCGATCGCCCAGTGCCCGCACCAAAACCAGATACGGAGCGTCGGCCATATAAACCAAGGCGCTTTTGCCATCGGCGCTGCGGGTGATGCGTTCAACCTGCGCATCGGCAAAGTGCCCCTGCACGGCTTTGATAACCGGTGCGTCATCATCCAGCACTACCGGATGGGAAAGCCCTGTCAGCCAGATCACCAGAACCATCAATCCCAAAGCCCCAAGAGACGGGATCATGATTGTCAAAATATCTGCCATGGCTGAACCTTCAGGAAAGAAAGCCTAAAACCCGCTCGATGGCCTTGCCATAAGGGGGGAAGAGCATTTTCCGGCTGTTGAGTTTTGATTGGCGGAAAATGCCTTTGGCATGGGAGAATGTCTTGAACCCGTCATGGCCGTGATAGGCCCCGATACCGCTTTTGCCGACGCCGCCAAACGGAAGGTCGTTTTGCGTGATATGCATCAGCGTGTCATTGACCGACATATCCCCGGCCAGCGCTTCGTTCATCGTGCGTTCGACGACAATTTTATTGTCGCTGAACAGATAGAGCGCCAGCGGGTGTTCCCGCTCGCGGACAAACTCCAGCGCGTCATCAAGGCTATCATAAGGCACCAGCGGCAGAAGCGGGCCGAAGATCTCTTCTTGCATAATGTCCATGTCGGGCGTGACATTGGTAACCAGTTTGGGGGGCATTTTGCGCACGTTGGAGTCTGATTTTTCCTCTTCAGGGTAGATATCAATGATGTTGGCGCCTTTTTTGCGCGCATCATCGACAAGGCCGCTCAGGCGCTTGTAATGCCCTTCGGAAATAATCGCCGTAAAGTCATCATTATCATGGATGCTGGGGTAGAATTTACGGCAGGTTTTCGCCAGCTTTTGGGACAGAGCCTTGATCGATTTGCGCGGCGCGAGGATATAATCCGGGGCAATGCAGGTCTGTCCGGCATTCAGCATTTTTCCGGATAATATGCGTTCAGCGGCGGTTTGCAGCGCATAGTCATGATCAATAATGACCGGGGACTTGCCGCCAAGCTCCAGCGTTACCGGGGTCAGGTTTTTGGCGGCCGCCTGCATGACAAATGCGCCCACCTTGGTCGAGCCGGTAAACAGCATGTGGTCAAATTCAAGCGTGGAAAAGGCCTGCGCCACGTCCGGCCCGCCGGTGATCACGGCAACAAGGTCTTCGTCAAAAATCTCACCAAGCAATTTTTTTGTCAGTTCAGAGGTGCGCGGTGTCAGCTCCGAAGGCTTGATCATCGCCCGATTGCCCGCCGACAGCGCTGCAATCAACGGCGAAATGGCCAGTTGAAAAGGGTAGTTCCAGGGGCTGATAATCCCCGCGACGCCTTTGGGCATGTAGCGCACCTCATTGCGCGCCGGTTTGAATTGCAAGGCGGTGGGGCGTTTTTCCGGCTGCATCCATTTGCCCAGATGTTTCTTGGTGTGTTTGATTTCGGTCAATAGCGCGGCGATATCCGCCAGCCGGGTTTCTATAGTCGAGCGGTGGCCAAAATCCTCGCTTATAGTGGCACTGATGGTTTGGGCGTTCTGGCTGATCATGCCGGCCAACCGATCCAGCCAGTCGAGGCGCTGCGCCAGCGACGGGTTGGGATTGGCCTTGAAGGCGGCGCGCTGCTTGTCGAGGATGGTCTTCATGATCGTGTCCTAATTTTGTTCAAAAAAGTGAACGGTGTTTACTTTAACCCTTTCTTGCGGCCCGTGCCAAGAGGGCAGCGTAGGCATCATTGGCAAAATCCGTAAAAACGCCATCAATGCCAAGATCAAAAAAGAAATCAAACTCGGCTTGCGCGTTGGGAAATACGCCCGGTAAATGGTCGGATCGAAATGTCCAGGGGTGGACTTTCAAGCCATGTGCATGGGCCGCCTCGACCATGCCTGTGGACTGGCCTTCCATGGTGGCAAGCAGGGCCTTGGAGGGGCCAATGCCGTTGGCATAGGTGGCAATGTCTTTCATTGAGACGCCATCGGCTTTTTCCAGCAGCATAATCAACGGCAATTCGGTTTTACCCCGCAAAGAGCGTAAAATGCCATCCTCGAAAGACTGGATAAATACCGGCGAGCCGGGGCGGTCCCATCCGGCGTTGGCCAGCTCATCCATCATCGCTTTTTCAAAATCAAAGCCCAATGATTTAAAATAAGACGGCAGCTTGGTTTCGGGATAAATACCAATCGGATTGCCCGACAAGGATGTGCGTCCCTTGGCGACGGCGATCATTTGCGCAAAGGTCAGGATCTCGAACTTGCCATCGGCGGCGTGGCTACGCGCGGCAAAGGCTTGGCGTGCGCGTAAGGTTTTGATCTCTTTGAGGGTGAAATCTTCGGTAAACCAGTCCGCGCCCTCATGCCCGGTTTTTTCGGTTTTGCGGTCGGCAAATTCGGGGTGGTCGGCCACGTCCGTTGTGTCGGAAAGATAATGATCGTGGCGGACAATCAGATGCCCGTCTTTGGTAAACACCAGATCAGGTTCGATATAGTCAGCGCCCATGCGAATGGCCATGTCATAGCCCGCCACTGTATGTTCAGGCAGATAGCCCGGCGCGCCGCGATGGGCGATAATCAACGGGCGGTTATTATGCGGATCGGGCATGGCGCTATCCTTGCTTTTGGGTGTGTGTTTTTCGCGTGTGGCCTGAGGCGTGCAAGCCGCCAGCCCGGCACCTGCCATAAACGCCGGTGCTGCGGCCAACAGGTGCCGCCGTGTCGGTCGTAATGCTGTCATGGCTCTCTCCCCATATGGGGTCAAGGCTATGTCAGTTTACCGGCGGCTGGCAAGTCGGGATATGACAGTTCGGTGTCGGTATTGATGTCAAAGGTGCCGAGACAATCTGGTTAAGGATGATCAGGTTCGCTTTGTGGGGCGGGGTTAAAATTCAGAGTGCGGATCAGTTCACCCTTGCGATCAAAATATTCGATTTTTTTTAAATCTACCCCATCTATAGTGGTGAGCGTAGTGATGAATTCCTGCATCAACGCCTCCATTTGCTTATCCGACTGGCGCAGGCCGGGTATGCGGGATTTGTTGAAGGCAAGACTCATGTCCCCCCTTAAAAAGGAATCCAGAGAAATATCATAATTTTTGTTAAATATAAAAACAGAAAGATGATGAACCCTATTGTTTATATCGTTATTGACCACTGTATTGAATTTTTTTCTTTTCGAAAATGGTACTATGTCGTGTATAACGCGTTCATATTCAGAATTTTCCTTGATAGAGAATCTTACTGTTGCGCTCGGGAGAAAATCATACTGCAACGCGGAGAACCCACAGCCATAGAGCAGCACAAAAACAATGCTGAAAATCGTGACAAATCCAATAATGTTCGATATGACGCTTCGTGATTTTATCGGTACATCAGGCATTGGTCGTTCCCTCCGGCGCAGTGAACAGGCGTCAATGTGAAGCCATGCTCGCTGGGATAGCTTTACTTAGTTCTGGTAATAAACCTTCATCAACTACCCCGGTTTGTTTCAAACCGAATTTGGTCTGAAAATCCAAAATAGCCTTATAGGTTTCAAAATGAAACGTGCCATTCGAAGTGCCTGGATCATAGCCCAGCCCGGTCAGTAAAATCTGAACGGCCTTAACCTCATTGGGCAATGCATTATAAGGCGGGGCTGTATAGCAAAGTTTTTGTATCCGTGTTCCGTTCTTTGTTTCAAGTGCATATATTTTATAAATCTCAACAATGCCTATGGTGCGAAAGGCCCGTATCGCGTCTGCACGACCTATAATTAAAACCTCTTGATCCGCACAATGATAGGGTGAGGTTGGGCTTTTAAGGTCATCTGAAAGTATGCTTGGCAGCAGAATAATTGAACGATTAAGGCGCTTTAGTTCATCTGGCTCCTTGCTGGCATTCCTGTTTTCAAAAACCAGCAAACCTGATCCACCGGCATCTTTTTCAAGATAGCCGCTCAAGGCAATTTTTTGCCCGGCAAGTGACAACTTCCAGCGCAAATAAGAGCTACGGTTACGTAGGAATTCGGGAACGGTAAAAGCGGTGATGGTACTAGACTTTGCAGTTATGGTTGGTATGGCAAGAGACAGGCTATAAACGGTAACAATCAAAATCACCGCCAAAAATAATACCCTCAAAACCATAGATATTTTTTCCCAAAAGCACATATTTTATCCCCATATTCTTTTATGGCTGATTGCCTGTTTTAAGGCTTAGCCGTTATTTTTCTTCCTGCCGCATTGGAATGAATTCGTGCGACCACTTCTTTGCTCAGGTCAACCAACAAGACATCATTTGTCATGCCGGTTAGCGGAAGCCCGTGTTCGCCTTGATATGCCAAAATAGCCTTTTGGACTGTTGAGTTCATGTAACCATCCGGTTTTCCTGGCGTGAATCCAAGCTTTCCCAACAAGACCTTGGTCGATATGACCATGTGGGGAGAGGGGGTGTAATCAGGACCAAAATAACATGGCACCTCGTTAAAATCAGTGCTGGTGTCTCTACGAACGGAGAGGATATATATTTTGTCGATTCCTATGCCTGAACCACTTTTTAAACGTCCAACGTGCCCGAAAAGTGATACGTTCTGATTGATACAATTGTGGGGCGCGTTATAGGCATTCCCGTCCTTTGCGGTTGACGGCACGCGGACAAATTGTTTCGGATGTTTTCTCCAATCTGCTTTTTCGCTGTTCTCTTTATTTGAAAATAATAAAAAAGCGCCTTCATCTTCTTTAAACACGAGATACCCATATACAGAAATATTCCTATTTTTCAGTTTGCGTTTCCACTGCGCAAATATTCTGGGGTTTATTACCGCAATCAACGCATCCGGATCTGCAGGTAAGATAAGTTCATCACGCGGCGCGCACGCCGTTAAAATTAGCCCGAACGCCATCATTATAAGGCCCGTTGGGTTGTAGAGTCTTTTGAGACTGAACATCGTGGCATCCTATCCAGGTTGAACGAATTTATGAGAAGTGTCTGGAGCCATACAGAGCAGATATGATACTTTTCAGGGCAAGCCAATTTCTGAGAATGGTAATTTGCAGGCAACACAGCCGGTGTTGAATTTTACAGGTTATGCCCCGTCACGCATGAGTTTGATCAGGCTTGCCACTCAGATCGCAGTTTGAACGGGTTGCCGCCGACATAGCCGTAGGTGTTCACTCAACCTTGCTTTGCAATTTCTTGAGTCGCCCATGCAGAAAAAACACACCCAGAAGCCAGTAGATAAATAGCAGGCTCGTCGCAAAAACCTCACCAGCCTGAACCTCATTTCCCCGCTCAGCTTGTAATAACATTTTTGCTGCCTGCCAACTTGACCGGAAATATACATAGAGCACAATTATTACCTCCGGCGCAGCAATGTTATGCATGTAATCTATATATCTTGTATTAATATTTGTATATTTGTCCATTAGCGCAACGAATAAAAGTATTATAAATATCGCAACAGAAACAAAACACCATTTTAACAAATGTATTAGAATTTTATTGCTTTTCTGGTCTGATAGTGGTGCGAGATAAACGCAAGCGGCCAATGGCCAGAGCGTTTGTATTAAGGCGGCGACAAGCCACATAAAGAGAGCCAATAAGTATAATTGCGGATTTTTTGAGCTTATGCCAACAACATAGACGCCCAAAAATACAAATATGATACTCACAAGAAAAAATGGATTGAGGGTAGCAAATTTGCTCATGAGGACTTTCCACATCACACCTTACTCCACATATTTCCCATCGGCAGGAAGATTGAACCCCAGGTCGCTAACATATTCAATCTTCAAAAAAACCCAACAGAGACGAATGGCCAAAATACCCTTAAATAGCTTCCCTGATGCGCGGTCTCGCAAAACCACAAAACCCGCTAACCCCCGTAATGTCGGGGGGAATAAGCTGACCATATGTCTGATTCTGCATAACAGTGGGTTAAGTGGCGGATGGGGAGGGATTCGAACCCCCGAGACGCTTTCACGCCCGCTGGTTTTCAAGACCAGTGCATTCAACCACTCTGCCACCCATCCTTGGCGCGAAGAGGTAGCAAGGCTTTTGAGCATGGGCAAGCGGTTGTATGCAGAGGTTTGGGTGCTGGTCATGTTTTGGTAACCATGGCGTTTAACGCAAGATTCAACGTCATTGTGTATAAATGTCCCTCACGAGCCGGGAAGATCCGGTAAAAAGAGACGCAAAAAGGCGTCCATGCGTTGAGGTAGCCAGAATGGTTCAGTCAGGGGTGCATAGTCTATATAAGCCAGGTCGATTGTTGATGCTGGCCATTGTTACACTGTCGTTGAGTGCCTGTGCCGGCGGTGCGGTGCGGGTTGGTGCCAATGGCAAAACCTGGGGTGCGCCGGTTGGCGTTAACATCCATGTTGGTAATTCCGGCTATGGTCATCGCCATCACAGGCGCGGCAGCAGACAAGACGAGCCACAAATTGCCTCTTCGAGCAGTCATCAAAAAATAGGCCGCCCCTATCAGGTGGGTGGGCGCACCTATGTGCCGGCCCGTCAGGATGATTATGATGAAACTGGCATAGGGTCCTGGTATGGCCCCAACTTTGACGGGCGCAAGACCGCCAATGGCGAGATTTTTGACCAGAACAAGCTAACCGCCGCGCATCCAACCTTGCCTCTGCCCAGCCTTGTGCGGGTAACAAATCTGCGCAATGGGCGGCAAATTATTGTACGGGTGAATGATCGCGGGCCGTTTGTGAACAATCGCTTGATCGACCTGTCAAAGGCGTCGGCGCGTGAATTGGGTTATTTGGGACAGGGGACGACACGGGTTCGGGTCCAGTATGTGGGGCCGGCGACGCGCTCAGGGGGGCGTTTTCCCGTGCGCCGCGTTTCGGCCAAGCCACGGCAGGCAAAAGTCTGGCCCGCATCGGCACGGGCGCAGTCTTACGCAAAGCCAGCGCCTTATACGCCGGATCAGGGGTGGCCCGAAGAGTCAAAAGACAAATATAAAATCGCTCTGTCGCGGCCCCGGGTTGCGGTCGGTGGCTGGTTTGTACAGGCCGGGGCATTTTCAAGCCGCCAGCGGGCCGAAGCGGTTGCACAGCGTATCCACACCGGTGGCCACGTCAGCGTGCAAACCGCCTGGGTCAATAATGGCTATATCCATCGGGTGCTGGTGGGGCCGTATCAAAGCAAGGGGGCGGCGCAAACCCAGCGCAGTGCGGTTGCCGATTCAGGCTTTCCAACGGCGCACGTCACCGAACAGCGCTAAATACGCTTTACACGAATGGGGTGGGGAAAAGGGTCTGGCCAGATAACTGGCCGGGCCCTTTTTGTTTTGCGCCGGCTATTCCATTTGCACAAAATCGCTGGCCAGACGGTTCATCTTGAAAAGAACCTGGGTGTTAAACCCAAGATCCATTACAATGACGGCCAGGGCAATGATCAGGCCCATATGCTGGAACGTATCAAGATGTATCATACCGGCAAAAGCAAACGCTTCAATGATAATCAGGGCGATAAGGGGTACCATGGACAGGAAAAGATCAATCAGCGGACCATCATGGCCGACCTTGGCAAAGGCGGCGAGGGCCATTTGCATACCCAGATAAATCAACGCGATGACCGTGATAATAAACATGCCATAGGCATTTGCTGGTAAGGCCAACATGGGTGTGATCTGCACTGAAAACAAAACGATCAACGCAGTGAATACGAAGGGTGAGCCTTCACGAAATAAAAAACGAAATACTCTCATAGTCTGCATCCCCTGATACGGTTTGATCAGCGTAATATCACTGATTTTATGGTGCCTGGCGCAAATTGTGCGTCATTTTACAAGCTCTGACATAGCGCCAGAACCCACAGTCTAGCCGATAATGCCCGTTTTGAGCAACTCAAAAGCATTATAGCGGGCGGGTCAGTTCATTCTTGATAGCAATTTGGGCAATTTTAGGATCCCAGGCCCTGTTTTGCATTATGCGCCAAGTTTTTTGAGCGCGGCGGCGATTTTTGCGGCCTGGGCATGAAGAACTTCGGTGTCCGCTGGCTGGCTGCGTCCATGGCGTTCAAAGGGCTGTTTCTCAAAGCGCGGAATAATATGAAAATGCAGATGAAATACCGATTGCCCGGCCGCCTCGCCATTAAACTGGGTGATAATAATGCCATCCGGCGCGAAGGCCATATCAACAGCCTGGGCAACTTTTTTCACGTCCTTTATGGCTGCACTTAGAATTGCATCATCAGTGTCAAGAAGATTGCGCCCCGCGCCTTTGGGAATGACCAGCGTATGCCCGGGGGCCTGGGGGAAGAGGTCCATAAAAGCCAGACTGTGATCAGTCTCCATCACCTTGCAACAGGGCGCTTCGCCGCGCAGGATTTTGGCAAAAATATTGGTTGGGTCATAGGTGCCGTGCAAACTCATAATATCCCTCTTGCGTTACGCATAAAAACAAATGCTAACGCAAAGGCCAGCGCCGGTCCATGCGGCGTGAGCGCGCATTAAAGATAGCGGCTGACCCAGGCGGCAATGACGTTTGCGGCATAGCGTGCTTCGCCCGCATCGGACAGCAAATGGTCGGCCTTATCAAGAGAGATAAAGCTTTTGGGGTGTTTGGCGAGTGAGAAAATATGCGCGGCGTTTTCTATGCCTACGGTTTGGTCGGTGGGGGCGTGCATCACCAAAAGGGCGCGTTTTAGATTGGCAATGTCGGTATCGAGATTATGTTCGCGTACATCGTCGAGGAACTGTTTCTGGACCCGAAACGGCCGCCCGGCCAAGGTCACTTCGGCCTCGCCCTTGTCCTCGATTTCGCAAATCGCCGGGCCAAGATTATGCACCACGTGTTCCGGGTCGGCCGGCGCGCCAATGGTGGCAAGGGCGCGCACCGAGGGGAGATGCCGGGCGGCGGCGATAATGGCGGCCCCGCCAAGGCTGTGGCCAATCAATAAGGTCGGCGGGGCGATGCGGCTTGCCAAGGCGTTGGCGGCGCTGATCAGGTCGGCAATGTTGGAGCTGAAATTGGTGTTGGCAAATTCACCTTGCGAATGCCCAAGGCCGGTAAAGTCAAAACGCAAGACACCAATGCCCGTCGCCGCCAGCGTGCGGGCGATAACCCGCGCCGCCAGAATGTCTTTTGAACAGGTAAAACAATGGGCAAAAAGGGCGCAGGCCTTGATCTCCCCGTCGGGTTCCTCAAGAAGGGCGGCCAGTTGGTCGCCGCTTTTTGTCTCAAAATCAAATCGTGTTGAGGCCATGGCTTATTCTTTCTTGAAAGGGGTCAGGTTGGCAAGGGCGTTGACCTCGCGCTGAATGTTGTGGCGTTCACCATCTACATAGTGTGCGACCGCATCGTGAAAGCCCGGATCTGCGAACCAATGCGCCGAGCGGGTGATGACCGGCTCATACCCGCGCGCCAGTTTATGCTGGCCTTGCGCTCCGGCCTCAACGCGCGCCAGCCCGCGCTGCAAGGCCGCATCAATGGCCTGATGATAGCACAATTCAAAATGCAGGCCGAGCCGCTCCACGGTGCGCCCCCAATAGCGGCCATAAAGCGTATCGTCCCCGATAAAATTAAGCGCCCCGGCAATCCACTGCCCGTTTTCCTCGGCCATGATCAGTAAAATATCATCGGCCATGAGGTCATGCAGACGGCTGAAAAAATCAAAATTGAGGTAAGGCTGGCCCCATTTGCGGCGGCCGGTGTCTTGGTAAAAGTCAAAAAACGCGGCCCAATGCTCTTCTTTCAGATCGGCACCGGTTAATTGGACGATCCGCAAACCGTCTTGAGCGCGCTTGCGTTCTTTGCGCAAGGCCTTGCGTTTGCGCGAGGCGAGGCTTGTTAAAAAGTCCTCATAAGTATCATAGCCTTTATTATGAAAATGGTATTGCACGTCATGACGTTCGCAAAAGCCGTTTTTGCGTAAAGAAGGCCAATCTTTCTGGCTCATAAAGGTGACATGGGCTGACCCGGCCTCATGCTGGATTGCTGCGCTTTTAAGGCTTGCCGCGAGTATGCTGCGGGTCTCATTATTAGGGGCCAGCAGGCGCGGACCGGGAACCGGGGTGAAGGGGATGGCGGCCTGTAATTTAGGGTAATAGGTGCCCCCGGCGCTTTCATAAGCGTGCGCCCAGGCGTGATCGAAAACGTATTCGCCTTGTGAATTGGTTTTAAGATAAAGCGGCACGGCCCCGCATAAATGCCCGTTTGCGTCTTGCGCAATCAGGTGCGCCGGATACCAGCCGCTTTGCCCGCCAACGCAGCCCGATTGTTCCAGGGCATTTAAAAAGCCCCAGCGCACAAACGGGTTGCCCCGTGCGCCTGCGTGTTCGGCCAGCCCGTCCCATGCGGTTTCATCACAGTCGGCAATGCGCCCGATCAGACGCAGACTTAGCTCTTGCGGGGGGCTTGGGTCTGGCAAAAGCTATTTGACCTCGAACACACCATCGACTTCCACCGCCGCGCCGAGCGGCAGAACCGGGCAGGCCACGGCGGCGCGGGCATGGCGCCCCCGATCGCCAAACACCTCGACCATTAAATCTGATGCCCCGTTGATGACATGGGGGATGTCTTCAAAATCCGGGCTGGCATTGACAAAACCGCCAAGGCGCACCACCCGCAGCATAGAATCCAATTGTCCCTCCAGCGCTGCATTGACCTGGGCGATGAGGTTGAGCGCGCAATAGCGGGCGGCGACTTTGCCGGCATCCACATCCATGTTTTCACCAAGGCGGCCACGGATCAGGCCATCCGGGCCAAACGAAATCTGCCCCGAAATGGTCAGTACATTGCCACTCCGTACAAAAGGCACATAATTGGCCACCGGGGCGGCGGCTTTGGGCAGCTCTATGCCCAGGGTTTTCAGGTGGGCGTGGGTTTTTGACATCGGGGTCTCCAAACGGCAATTGCAAAAACGACTTGACTTGACGTGTGCGTTATCGGGCACAGTCAGATAAGGAGATAATGCCATGCCTGAAACGGTATCGATAGAGGATATGCGCATTTATGCCAGTGATGGCTATGCGCTTGCCGCCAGTCTGTATTTGCCGCCAAAGCCGCGCGCCGCTTTGTTGATCTCGTCCGGGACAGGATATCCCAAGGCTTTTTATAATCACTTTGCCATTTATGGGGCGCAGCGCGGCTATGCCTGTCTGACTTATGATTATCGCGGCATTGGCGGCTCTGAACCTGAGGATATGCGTGCCAGCCCGGCGACCATGCTTGATTGGGGGTCTTTTGATGCGCGCGCCGGACTGGATGCCCTCGCGGCGCGGTTTCCCGGTTTGCCGCTTTTTACCCTGGGGCACAGTTATGGGGGCCAGCTTGTCGGCCTGATGGCTAACCAGCATCTGGCCCGCGCCCATGCCTTGATTGCTGTTGGAAACGGTTTTTGGATGCGACACTGGCCCAGCGAGTGGCATAAGGAATTTTTGTTTTTCTTTGTCACTGGCGCTTTGTCTTTGTGGCGTCATGGCTATTTGCGCGGCGGCCAATATTGGCCGGGCAGCAATATGCCCGGGCCGGTATTCTCCCAGTGGCGGCGCTGGTGCTTAAGCCCGCAATATTACCGCAAGGATATCGACAGGCTGTTGGGTGGTGCTTATTTTGATGCGGTCACCGCTCCCATTCGCCATTTTGGCTTTATTGATGACCCGATTGTAAATCATCGTTCAATCGGTTTTACCCGTTCGCAATATAAAAACGCGCCGTTTGAGGAGGTCTGGGTGGACCCCAAAACCCTGGGTCTATCCGGTATCGGCCATAGCGGCGCTTTTGCCCGCAAAGCAAAGGCTTTCTGGCCCCAGCCCTTTGACTGGTTTGACCAGAATCTTTAATTTTACGTCTGTTCATAATCATTCATGCAGCGTTCAGCCACGCGAATCTATATTCATTTTCAGAGATTGGTACTCGTCTTAACGTCCCTCGCGCGGGTGCTGTTCTCTGGTTGTAACTAACCCCAGCCAGGCACCGGCTCCAATACTGGAGTCGGTGCCTTTTCGGTTTTGCCGCTATTAGCATAAAATCGTAACGCATTCTCAATAATACACTTATAAAGTGTATATATGTCTGACCAAAACCTGTCATCCCAGGGGCAAACCGCCTATTTTAATTTCGAGGCAGCGGTTTTTCGCTTGCCCGGGGCTTATCTTGCGTTTGATGAGGTGTCTGGCGAAGCCAGCCAATATGTTCCCATGGGCGGTTTTGTCGCCTGTATTCCTTTTGCGCGCTTGCGCCGGGAGTTTGAAATTGAGCCGGATAGCCATGATTCGCGCCTGCTCAATCTTGCCGGGCAGGCCTTGAAACATGTACAGCGGATTTATGTTGGCGACAGCATTCCGCACGAAATTATTGATGGCTCGGCCTCTTGGTCGTTTTCAAAGGAACACGGCATGATTGCCCGTGGACGGTTTTATCACAGTCTCTTGTCCTGGGCAGGATATGTTGAAAACGAAACCCCCAATGACAGTTATTGCCTGAGTTTTGCCGACGGGTCTTTTGCTGAGAAGTGGATGGGGGCGGCTTTGGAAAAACTGGCCAAAAGCGTCGGGTTGGATGGTCCGCAAATCAGTGATCAACTGGCCCAAAGCCTGGATGATCTGGCGCGCGAATACGCTTATATTATCGCCCTGCGTGAGCATTTTCAGGTTATTTTCTGCCTGCCGGAGCATTTTGAAAAAGCCAGAAACAGTCCCCGTTCCACGGATGAGGAGCGAGAGGAATATGCCCGCATGCTGGCTCTGATGCGCATACCTTTGCGCAAGGCAACAGGTGTTTTCAACAAAGCGAAGAGCATTCTTGATGACCCGCCCGCCATGGTTAAAGATCATGCGGACTTTATTACCGCTTTGCGTCTGCAACGTGATCATTTACGCGCCGATTGCCGCCTGTGGAAGCCAGTGCTCAAAGCCTGGAGCGCGCGGATCGGCTCCCGGCACGATACCGTAGAGCGGCGGCGTGAGACATATCGCTTTTTGGCCAAAAACTGGGCCGCCGGGGAGGAGTGGGGGATGAGCGCCTGATGGCGGCGGGCTTTGCCAAAATGCAGCACAGTTGCCCCCTTCCTTTGCCCGCCTGCGCGCGCTATAGACCGCCCCCTAACCTCTTGGGGGCCTGTAGCTCAGTTGGTTAGAGCCGGCCGCTCATAACGGTCTGGTCGTAGGTTCGAGTCCTACCGGGCCCACCATTTCTTTTGTCTCGCGGCGCGAAGAATCCCCTTGCGACAGGGCGGCGAACGATCGCCGTCGCGCCGTCGCGCTCTGGGTTCCGGTTCAAGGTTGGTCCTCTCACCTCCACCATTTTTCGCATTGTCTGATCGTGGTCGGAGGTGATCAAAAGCACTGTGCATCAAATCAGTGGCCAGACCATTATCAAAAGCCCGGCATTGGCCACCAGCCAGATCAATGAACGCACCCATGGAACGCCGCTTAAATAGGCTGGAACGTAAACTATGCGGGCCAGCAGAAAAACAAGGGCACCAGTAGCGGCCACAGTCGTATCTTCGCGTATGATCATGTTCAGAAAGGTGAGGCCGAGGAAAAAAGGCAGGGCTTCGAGAAGGTTGTTCTTGGCCCGATCAAACCGGGCCGCAAGCAATGATGGGGACGGCGGGTTATCACGATTGCCGATGATGAGCCGCAGGCTGAACCGATAGCGTGTGGTTTCCTGAAGAAATATTTGTACCATGTAGAGCGCAAGCACGAGGAGGGTTATATGGGGAAGGCTCAAGGTTTTTCTCCTGATTTTTGTGTCTGTGATGTTGCCTCACGCAGATGCCGGGTAA
>JALWSB010000142.1 GCA_027080345.1 Robiginitomaculum sp.
CTCTGGCTCTGGCTCTGGCTCTGGCTCTGGCTCTGGCTCTGGCTCTGGCTCTGGCTCTGGCTCTGGCTCTGGCTCTGGCTCTGGCTCTGGCTCTGGCTCTGGCTCTGGCAAGGATGCCTCGGTTATGCGCTCAGGCCTGTCAACCACATTTTGTGTCGGTTCATCAGGTGTTGCAGGTTCAGTTTTCGCTTCATCTTCTGATACCTGAACATCATCATGGTCAGGTTTTTCCTGATCTTTCTTTTTTTGCCAGAACCATCTCATTGGCTGATCCGCCCCACCGCTTGCGCCCCGTCATGGGCGATAATATCAACATCAATAATGGCCCCGATGCGGGGCGCCGCATTTTCCAGCCGCACCGGCGTAAAATCCGCAAGGCGGCCAAAATTTTCCCGCTCGACCAATACCGCACCGCGCTGGCCTACATGGGTTTGCAAATGGCGGCTCAGCGCCGCTTCGCCCGCCGCGCGCAAGCGCCCTGCACGGGTTTTGATCACATCACGCGGCACAGGCGGCATGCGCGCCGCCGGGGTGCCCTCACGAGGGCTGAAGGGAAATACGTGCAAATAAGAAAGGCCGCATTCCTCGACCAGCGCCAGCGAGTTTTCAAACATGGCGTCGGTCTCAGTCGGAAAACCGGCAATCAGGTCCGCGCCAAAGGCAATATCCGGACGCGCCTCTTTCAGGCGCGCGCACAAATCAATCGCCTGCTCGCGGCTGTGGCGGCGCTTCATCCGTTTCAAAATCATATTGTCACCAGCCTGCAAGGACAGGTGCAGATAAGGGGTCAGGCGCTCTTCATTGCCGATCAAATCCATCAGTTGCGCATCAATCATAATCGCGTCAATAGAAGAAAGGCGCAGGCGCGGCAGCTCTGGCACGCTGCGCAAAATGGCCCCAACCAGCACGCCCAAAGGCGGCGCGCCGGGCAAATCCTTGCCCCAGGATGTCATATCAACGCCGGATAAAACCACTTCGGCAACGCCGCTGTGCGCCAGTTTGCGGACCTGCGCCACCACATCGTCCACCGGGACGGAGCGCGCCGGACCACGGCCAAAGGGGATAATGCAAAACGTGCAGCGATGATCACAGCCGTTTTGCACCTCGACATAAGTGCGCGCCCGGTGGGAAAATTTCTCGATTGTGTGGGCTCTGGCCAGGGTCTGGTTTTGAATATCCGCCACCTGAACTTTAGGGCTTTGCCCATCAAACGCCCAGCTTTGCGCGCGCATTTTTTCAGCGTTTCCAAGCACATGATCAACCGCATCCATGGCGGCAAAGGCATCCGGGTCAATCTGCGCGGCGCAGCCGGTGACAATCACCTTGGCATCCGGGTTGTCCCGCCGGGCCCGGCGCACCGCTTGGCGGGCGCTGCGCACCGCCTCGCCGGTCACCGCGCAGGTGTTGATAATTACCGCGTCTCTCAGCCCCGCATCACGGGCATGGCGCGCCATCACCTCTGATTCAAAGGTGTTCAGGCGGCACCCCAAAGTAACAAGCTTTGCGCCTTGTGTTTTATGTTTCACGGTCGTACTCATAGTGTCTGCAAAGTGGCGGTGCGAACGCTAAAAGGCAAGGTCAGTCAGGCAGCAGATTATGGCTTATCCCAGCGCCCAAACGCATTCCGATCACTTTTCACCAAGTATCTGGAGGACTTCTTTCGCATCCGCGCTGCCTCCGGCTAATGAAACGGGCCGATTTTTTGTATCGTCAGGTCGATATGGATGATTCCTGATCGGCACGCCTATTTAAAGCCGCCATCCACCATATGCTCTTGCAAAATCTGTTCAACGCTGGCATCGGCAAAGCGGGCAGAGGCTCCATAAAGCCGATCCATCTGGCAGGCGAGTTTTCTGCGCATTTGCGGTGTTAACGCCACCTTGGCGCTCAGCGGGTTTTTATCCGTACCGAACACTTCCATGCCCTGCATCGCCATATTCAGGCACAGTGTTAGAGCCTCTTCTTCGTCGTCATTATCAGGCGACGTGCCGGCGCAATAATCGCTCAGCGTTGAGCCCCAAATTGATGAACAGGCGATTGAGGTGGAAAAATGGGGACCTTGCGGCTCTGTCGCCAACTCGTCCAGCGGATTGCTTTCGGCATCTGCCTTCGTCGTCGTCTCCGGCCGGGCATTCATATCCAATGCCCTGTTAATCATGCTTTGCGTGACATCGGCCTTGTCCTTTTCTTTTTGCGCAAAAAACATCAGGCCAAGAATGACCAGGCCACCGACAATCAACAATAAACCAGCGAACAAACGTTTATTCATCTTGAGACCCCCAAAAGTCATATCTCGGCTCTTGTGGATAACCTTAACCGTTTATGGCGTTCCCGTCATTATAAAGGGATACATTATCGCCAAATTATACATTGGCCGTATCAATCACACCTTCATATTCCAGTGCCACCGGACCGCTCATCAATACATGATCATCCGTTTCGCGCCATTCGACAGTGAGCACCCCGCCATCAAGAACCAGCGCCGCCTTGCGCCCCACAAGCCCGCGCCGATGCGCCGCCACCAAAGCAGCGCAGGCCCCGGTGCCGCAGGCTTTGGTCAGCCCGGTTCCGCGCTCCCATACGCGCAAGCGAATTTCTTTTGGGCCGATGATTTGCGCAAAGCCAATATTGGCCCGTTCTGGAAAAAGCGGATGATGCTCCAGCATTGACCCCAGCGTCTCCACCGCCACCGCCGCCGCATCATCAACAAAAAATACCGCATGGGGATTGCCCATATTCACCGCGCCGGGAAAGGCCAGCACCGGCGCATCTATCGGCCCGACCTTGATATCAATGCCGCGGGTGTCCATCCGCTCGGCCAGCGGAATATCTTCCCAACCAAGCCGGGGCCGCCCCATATCAACGCAAATCTGCCCCCCCGCGCCCCCTTGCGCCAGCAACAGCCCGGCTTTTGTTCGGATCCGCACCGGTGGTGTAGCCCCCTCACGCATCAGCAACCAGCCAACGCAGCGCGTGGCATTGCCGCAGGCCTCAACCGCGCCCCCGTCGGCATTCCAGATACGCATGGCAATATCTGCATCTGCATTTTGCGGCGCGTCCATGACAATCAGTTGATCACAAGCCGTGCGCGTGCCCGGCGCGGCCAGGCGGCGCACCTGAGCGGCGTCAGGGGCAAATGGTTTGTCGGCACGGCGGGCGTCAAGAATGGCAAATTCATTGCCGCAGCCATTCATTTTAAAATAGATCATGAATTAAAGAATAGTCACTTTTGGACCATTGCGCGAGGGGCATTTTGCGGTCATTGTAGCGCACAGAATTTGAGGAGATTATAATGCGTCTTGTCCAGGGATTTCTTGTTCTGGCACTGGCGGCGGGAATAGCCGCCTGCCAGCCTGCCGCGCCCAATAAAAAAGCCAAAGACCCAGAAAAAACCATGACCGACAAGAACACAAAAACAACGCCTGCTTTGCCCAAAAAAACCCTCACCTTACCCCCGGATTCGCGCCTGTGGCTGGAAGATGTGCAAGGCGAAAAGGCGCTGGCCTGGGTTGAGAGCCACAACAAGACCACGCTGGCAACACTGGAGGCGGACCCGCGTTACCAGACGCTGAAGGATGAAGCTCTTGGGATTCTCAACGCCACGGACAAAATCGCCTATGGGGTGCATCGCGGCGGTTATGTGTATAATTTCTGGCAGGACAGCGACCACGTTCATGGTCTGTGGCGACGCACGGCGCTGGCCGATTATGTCACCGGCGCGCCGGTCTGGGATGTGCTTCTGGATCTTGATGATTTATCGAAAACCGAGGGCAAAAACTGGGTTTATAAAGGCGTTGACTGCCTTTCGCCCGATTACACAAAATGCATGATTACGCTTTCGGATGGCGGCAAGGATGCGGCGGTGCGGCGCGAATTTGATGTTGCCAGCAAAACCTTTGTGAGCGGCGGCTTTGTCATTCCCGAAGCCAAGGGCGGCACGGCCTGGGAGGATGAAGATACGCTATTGGTCGCCACCGATTGGGGCGACGATACCATGACCAGTTCGGGATACCCCTTTGTCGTCAAACGCTGGCAGCGCGGCACGCCGCTGGACGCGGCACAAGAGCTGATACGCGGCGATCATAGCGATGTCGGGGTGTGGCCGTTTGACATGGAAACCGATGATGGCCGGGTCATGTTCGCGGTCGAGGCCAATACGTTTTATGATTCCAACTATTGGTGGTTGCCCGCCGCCGGCGATCCGGTGCGCCTGCCTATCCCCGCCAAAACCAGCCTGAATGGCGTTTTTCAGGGCCAACTTGTGATCAGCCTTGAAGAGGACTGGACACCAAAACCCGGTGGCCCGCGCTTTGAAAAAGGGGCGCTGGTTTCATTCTCTTTGGCTGACTTCATGGCCAGTAAAACCCTGCCTCCCGTCTCCTTGATTGTTGCGCCTGATGCGCGTTCCGCCATTGACGGTGTCGATATTACCCGCTCGGGCCTGATCGTCACCATGCTGAAAAACGTTTCCAGCGTTGTTTCCGTCTATACCTATGATGATGGCAAATGGCAGGCGCGCCAGCTTGATCTGCCGGCCAATGGGGCCATTTCCATATCCTCGGCGGATCGGCATTCGGACGTTATTTTCGCCAATATAGAAAGTTTCCTGCAACCCGATTCCCTTTGGTATATCAATATTGCCGACAATACGGCCAAGACCATGTATGCCCTGCCCGCGCGCTTTGACAGCGCTGATCTAACGGTGGAACAACACGAGGCCACGTCAAAAGATGGCACCAAAGTGCCGTATTTTCTGGTCCATAAAAAAGACATGCCGCTTGATGGCTCAACCCCGACCCTGCTTTATGGCTATGGCGGGTTTCAGGTCTCCTTGACCCCCAGCTATTCGGCCACTTTGGGCAAGTTGTGGCTGGAAAACGGCGGCGCTTATGTGCTGGCCAATATTCGCGGTGGCGGCGAGTTTGGGCCAAAATGGCATCAGGCGGGCCTGAAAACCAAACGCCAGGTGATTTATGATGATTTCATTGCCGTGGCCGAAGATCTGATCGCCAGCAAAGTCACCAGCCCGCGCCATTTGGGTATTCGCGGTGGCTCCAATGGCGGGCTGCTCATGGGCGTGATGTATACCCAGCGCCCGGATTTATGGAATGCGGTTTTGTG
Organism: Robiginitomaculum sp.; assembly: GCA_027080345.1. Taxonomy (GTDB): domain Bacteria; phylum Pseudomonadota; class Alphaproteobacteria; order Caulobacterales; family Maricaulaceae; genus Robiginitomaculum_B. The sequence goes on from JALWSB010000142.1 coordinate 5,122, forward strand.
CCAGGTGCCGCTTCTTGACATGCTGCGCTATAACCAGCTTTTGGCCGGGGCCAGTTGGATGGGCGAATATGGCGACCCGACCGATCCGGTCGAAGGGGCGTTTTTGCGCTCCATCTCGCCTTATCATAATGTCCATGCGGACCGCGATTACCCGCAAATCTTCCTCATGACCTCGACCAAGGACGACCGGGTGCATCCGGGCCATGCGCGCAAATTTGCCAAACTTCTGGAAGATGAGGGCAAGGATTTTCTCTATTATGAAAACACCGCCGGGGGCCATTCCGCCGCCGCCAACTTGCAAGAAACCGCCCGGCGCGAGGCGCTTGGCTATACGTGGCTTTTGGAAAAATTGAAAGATTAACTTTCCTTCGTCCCACCGGGCAAGGAACCGCTTAAGCTGACTGCGAACGGCACGGCAAAGGTCAGGATCAGTTTCCACCAATTGGGCGCAAACGGCCACAAGGCCTCCCACTGATTGATCAGGGTCAAAATTGGCCCGACGATCAGCATGGTGATAAAGGCCCGGCGCAGGCACCAGCGCACATGCGGGTTCAAACGGTCTTTCATGGCTTCTTTCCTCATCTTTGTGCACAGGCGCAAGACTTTACCCCTTTTCAAAACCACGCCAACACCTAAAGTTAGATGGTATCAATAAAGGACCATTCCCATGCCCTATAGCGCCCCGACCCGTGAATTGCGTTTCATCCTTGAAGACGTGGTGGCGATGGACGGCCTGAAAACCACCGGAGCCTTTGACGATCTGTCGCCGGATCTGACCGGGGCCATTTTGGAAGAAGCGGGCAAGTTTTGCGCCGGGGTACTGGCCCCGCTTAATCGCGAGGGCGATCAATTTGGCGCGAAACTGAAAGACGGCGAGGTAACCACTGCGCCGGGTTTCAAAAAAGCTTACGCCCGGTTTGTCGAAGGCGGCTGGCAGGGGCTTTCCTTTGCGCAAGATGAAGGCGGCATGGGCCTGCCCAATGCGCTCGGCGTGGCGTTTATGGAAATGCTGCAATCGGCCAATATGGCTTTTGGCCTTGGGCCGATGTTGACCATGGGGGCCATCGAAGTTTTAACCACCGCCGGCACCGACGAGCAAAAGCGCCTTTATCTGCCAAAGCTGATGAGCGGCGAATGGTCCGCCAGCATGAATTTGACTGAACCCCAGGCTGGCTCTGATGTCGGGGCTTTGCGCACCATGGCGCGCCCGGATGAGGATGGTTCATGGCGCCTTGACGGGCAAAAAATATTCATCACCTGGGGTGAGCATGATTGCGCCCCCAATATTATTCATCTGGTGTTGGCGCGCACCCCGGACGCCCCGGCGGGCACCAAAGGGTTATCGCTGTTTTTGGTGCCTAAATTCCTTCTGGATGAAAATGGCGCGCCGGGGACACGCAACGATCTGCGCGCCATTGGTCTGGAGCACAAGCTGGGCATTCATGGCAGCCCCACATGCGTGATGGAATATGGCGGCAATGGCGGGGCCAAGGGCTGGCTTTTGGGCGAAAAAAACCGCGGCATGGCGATGATGTTTATCATGATGAACTCGGCGCGGCTGAATGTCGGCGCGCAAGGAGTTGGCATTGCCGAGCGGGCCTATCAACAGGCACTTTCTTACGCCCGCGAGCGCAAACAGGGCCGCGCCGTCGATATGGCAGAATATCCGGCGGCGATTATTCACCACCCGGATATCCGCCGCACCCTGATGCGCATGAAAGCCAAAATAGCCGCTGCGCGCTCGATCTGCCTGGCCTGCGCTGTGGCCTCGGATTATGCCGCCCACCACCCCGACGAAGACGAGCGTCTGCGCGCCAAAGCCCGCGAGGAATTACTGACACCATTGGCCAAATCCTTTGGCTCTGATGTTGGCGTAGAGGTCAGCTCCGACAATGTGCAGGTGCATGGCGGCATGGGCTTTATCGAGGAAACCGGCGCGGCGCAGCATTATCGCGATGCCCGTATCACCCCGATTTATGAAGGCACCAATGGCATTCAGGCAATCGATCTTGTCGGCCGCAAGCTGAATATGATGGATGGCTATCCCATGGCCAGCCTGATCGAGGAAATGCGCCAGACGGTGGAAGATTGCGCCACCTCGTCCAACCCGGAACTGCCCAAAATCGCGTCCACTTTGAGCGCCGCCATTGATACACTGGAAAAAATCACCGCCTGGTTGCGCGACCCGGCGCGTGCCAAAGCGGATATTCTGGCCGGGGCAACGCCGTTTCAAACCCTAGCCGCACACACAATTGGCGGCTATTATCTCGCCGTTGGCGCGCTGGCTGCCCAGCGCATGATAAAGGATGGCGAAGAGGTCTCCTTTGCCAAAACCTGCATTGCCCTGGCCCGGTTTTACGCGCAAACCGTGTTAAGCGCTGTGCCGGGGGCAGCGGATGATATTTACGCCGGGGCAGACCTCGTCATGGGCATAAATGCAGAAGGATTGGGCTGATGGGATTATACCAAAAACACGTTATGCCGCGTCTGGTCAATCTGGCCTGCGGGACCGGGCAAATGAAAAAGGTGCGCGCGCAAACCGTATCTGAAGCGCGCGGGCGGGTGCTGGAAATCGGCTTTGGCTCAGGTCATAATCTGCCCTTTTACAGGCCGGGCAATATCGAGCATTATTGGGCGCTGGAACCCGATGCCCATATTCGCAAACTGGCGCAAGAGCGCCTTGCCAATTCCCCCCTGCCGGTTGATCTTCTTGATCTTGAGGCTGAATCCATCCCGCTTGAGGACAATAGCGCCGATACGGTGGTGGTGACATTCACCCTGTGCACCATTCCGGGCGTCGAACAGGCGGTGAGTGAAATGCGCCGGGTGTTAAAGCCCGAAGGTCGGCTGATCTTTGCCGAACACGGTGCCGCGCCCGATGCCGCCGTGGCGCGCTGGCAAAGCCGTATCGAGCCGGTATGGAAACGCCTTGGTGGCGGCTGTCATTTAACCCGCAAACCTTTGGAACTTCTTGAAAATGGCGGCTTTGCCCTGGAAAAAGTCAGCGCTGATTATATGCCCAAAGCGCCGCGCTTTGCCGGTTATGTCTCCTTTGGTGCCGCCCGCCCACAATAGGGTGGCCGCACATCAGGATTTATGCTTGCCCGCCTGCCAGCCGCGCCCGCCAAGGGCGCTGGCCGCGACATCTGCCGGGGCGTCTTCCAGTGTCGTCGCCATGGTGTCATTCCAGCGATTGAGAAAACCAAACAGCGCTATCACGGCGACAATATCGGTGATCTCGTCATCATTGAAATGCGCTTTTAAATCCTTGATTTCCGTATCCGTAACCAATGATGGCGTTTGCGCGGCGCATTGGGCAAAGCGCATGGCGGCGCGCTCGGGCGCGCTGAAAAGCGGGCTTTTTTCATAATCCCACAAGGCGGCGAGTTTGGCCTCGTCCACCCCGGCGCGGGCGGCGCTGTGGGTCGTATGTGCCTGGCAATATAGACAGCCATGGGCGGCGCTCGCCGCATGGCCAATCAGCGATTTTAAATCTTGCTCCAGACTGGATGATGGACCAAGCGCAGCAAAGCTGAGACCCATAAAAGCATTCGCCAGATCGGGCCGCCGGGCCATGGTTTTCAATGAATTGGGCACAAATCCCATATGCGCTTCGACCAGTTCAAAGGCCGGAGCCAGCGCGCCGAGCGCCTCTTCATCTGCCGGATCAACCAAAGGCATGTTATCTCCACCAATCAAGGACGTGCTTTTACCTGTACACGCATAACATATTATTGCGAATATTCAGTCTGTTGTCACGTTATCGGCTTGTTGGAATGCGCCATACCAATCTACTTTGCGCGTCATCCACATCGTAATGGCGATAGCGGCAAAGCTGGCAATAGCCCCAACCATCAACGCGAAATCCTCAATCCGCATAAGCAAAAACATCAAGGCATAAACCGTACCAAAAATAGCCAAGGCGGCCAGCCCCCGGCGTTTTCCAAATACTGAACCGGCATAGATGCCGAGCAGTAAAACCGTAGCCAAAGCGGCAAGAATGAAGGCCGCGTCAAAACCAATGCGTTCGGAAAACGCCAAAAGCAACAGATAAAAAACCGATTGGGCAATACCAATCAATACGTATTGCGCCGCATGAACAGGCCGGGCATCCGCTGTTTCAAACAGAAAAAAGGTTAAAAATACAAAGCCGATAAACATAAGCGCATATTTCAGCGACCGCGATACATACTGGTAAGGCGAAGCCGTATCGACAAACTTGACCAAAAAGCCATGATGGTTCTTGGTCCAGTTTGACAAATCGCTGTTATACGCAAAAGGTGGAATCGAGGAAGCCAAGGCCGGAATTGTCCGGCTCGCCGTAAAACCCTGCGCAGTGATGCTTTTTTCTGATGGCAAATAATCCCCGCCAAAGCCCGGGTCAGGCCAGTTGGATGTAATATCAATACTGGTTGAACGGGCGAAGGGAATAAACTCCACCTGCCGTGCACCCCCCAGAGGCATACGCACTTTTATGTCCAGTGTATTCGCGCTCAAAACCTGGCCAACCGGAACGCTGAGAATATTACTTTGACTCCGGTTAACCGAAAAAAAATTAAGAATCCCGGGCATTTTGTTAAACTCACCACCCGCTATTTTCCGGTAAATTGAAAACCCTCTGACGTAAGTTTCAAAGCGCACTGACTGCGCGCCCTCTATATCCAGCCAAGCATCACCCAATGCACCGCGGCGATCACTCAACCCCAGTAAAATCCGGCCCTGCTTCGTCAGTAATCTGGTGTCCTCATCGCCAATCGCTTTTAACATAGAGAGGTCAAAATGGGCTTGAAAGTCTATTTTCCCCGTATAGACCTGCATGGCATACAAGGATTTGTGTCTGGTTGTTACATCAAACGATGATGAGGCGCTGCCATTCTCAGCAAATATAAAGGCAATGTCGGTAACCACCCAGCGGCCCTGTTTATCAAGAGTCTCCACCGGAATGGCCAAAACAGGGCCAATAAGCCTTTGCGCGCCCCCCGCCGCCTGGGCGATTTGGTCGCGTGTTTTATCTGCCCGGCTGGAGCGATCATAGACCACAAAATAAACAAATAATGCCGGTATGCTCATCAATAATATCAAGCCGCAAATCAATAAAAGCTTCAGGCCCGGTGCGTGATGATTTTCCGACTTTGTTACGCGCGTGTCTGATATTGCCATTGGTTACCTCTCCCTTTTGCAAACCAATATGGACGCGAAAGCGCGGCAATAATGGGCAGGTGTTGAGGTCTTTTCAGGGCAATAGAGGCCAAAAAAGGGCGTGGTCGCTATTGCTAGGTCCTAAACCTTTCGCTCGACCAGCATTTTTTTGATCTCGCCAATGGCCTTGGCCGGGTTCAGCCCCTTGGGACAGACTTGCGTACAATTCATAATGGTGTGACAGCGATAAAGCCGGAAGGAATCTTCCACCGCATCGAGACGCGCGCCGGTATCCTCGTCGCGGCTGTCGATCAGCCAGCGATAGGCCTGCAATAAAGCCGCCGGGCCAAGATATTTGTCGCCATTCCACCAATAACTGGGGCAGGCAGTCGAGCACGAGGCGCACAAAATACACTCGTATAGCCCGTCGAGTTTTTCCCGATCGGCAATGGATTGTTTCCATTCCTTGTCCGGGGCCGGGGTGGTGGTTTTCAAATAGGGCTGCATGGCCGCGTGCTGGGCGTAAAATTCGTTCAAGTCCGGCACCAGGTCTTTCACCACCGGCTGGTGCGGCAGCGGCGCAATGGTCACCACCTTGGACTTGATGTCTTCGAGGGGCTTGGTGCAGGCCACCGTATTGCGCCCGTCAATATTCATCGCGCACGAGCCGCACACCCCTTCGCGGCAGGAACGCCGAAAGGTCAGCGTCGAATCCACATTATCCTTAATATAGATCACCACATGCAGCATCATCGGCCCGAATTGGGTGGTATCGAGATCATAAGTGTCCCAGCGCGGGTTTTGCCCGCTATCGGGATCATAGCGATAAATGCGAAAAGTGCGCACATTTTTGGGGTCCGCACCCGCCGGGGCCGGCCAGTGCTTGCCTTTTTGCACGGTGGAGTTTTTGGGTAGGGTTAGCTGGGCCATGTTAATACACCCGTACGGCTGGTTTGATATAGTCGATTTCGTCGGTGAGCGTGTAGCTGTGTACCGGGCGGTAATCGAGGCTGGCTTTGCCATTTTCGTCGACACGGCACAGCGTGTGCTTCATCCATTTTTTGTCGTCGCGGTCGGGGAAGTCCTCGCGGGCATGGGCGCCCCGGCTTTCCTCGCGTGCCAAAGCCCCTTCGATCAGGCAGGTGGCCTGCGCCAAAAGGTTCTGGAACTCAAAACTTTCGACAAGGTCGGAATTCCAGATCATCGAGCGGTCGGTGACCTTCATATCCTTGGCCGCCTCCCACACCTTGCCAAGGTTTTTCTTGCCCTCGGCGAGGCTCTCACCAGTGCGAAACACCGCCGCGTCGGTTTGCATGGTGGTCTGCATATGCAGGCGCAAATCCGCCGTCGAGGTGCCCCCATTGGCATTGCGGGTGGCGTCAAAGCGCGCCAGTGTGGCTTCGCCGCAATCCTTGGCAAATTCGCGTTGCCGCGCCCCGGCGGTCAGTTGATCGGCGCAGCGCATACCGGCGGCGCGGCCAAACACCACAATATCAAGAAGGGAATTACAGCCAAGCCGGTTGGCCCCGTGCACCGAGGCCGACGCCGCTTCACCGGCGGCATAAAGCCCCGGCACAATGGCATCCGGATCGCCATCTTTCGGGCAGATCACTTCGCCATGATAATTGGTCGGCACACCGCCCATGCAATAGTGCGCCGTTGGCAAAACCGGAATGGGCGCTTTGGTCACATCCACATCGGCAAAGATTTTGGCACTTTCCGATATGCCGGGCAGGCGTTTGTGAAGAAGTTCCGCCGGCAAATGGTCAAGATGCAGATAGATATGATCTTTTTTCGGGCCAACGCCGCGCCCTTCGCGTATCTCGATGGTCATGGCGCGGCTGACCACATCGCGGCTGGCCAGATCCTTGGCCGACGGTGCATAGCGTTCCATAAAGCGTTCGCCTTCCGAATTGACCAGATAGCCACCCTCGCCGCGCGCCCCTTCGGTGATTAACATGCCGGCGCCATAAACGCCGGTCGGGTGGAATTGCATGAACTCCAGATCCTGCAAAGGCAGACCGGCCCGCAGCACCATGCCGCCGCCATCGCCGGTGCAGGTGTGCGCCGAAGTGCAGGAGAAAAATGCCCGGCCATACCCGCCAGTGGCCAGAATGACCGCCTGTGCCTTGAAGCGGTGCAAGGTGCCGTCATCCAGCTTCCAGGCCAGAACACCGCGGCATTCGCCGTTTTCCATAATCAGATCGAGCACAAAGTATTCGATAAAAAACGAGGTTTCCTCGCGCACACATTCGCCATAAAGCGTGTGGATCAGCGTATGACCGGTGCGGTCGGCGGCGGCGCAGGCGCGCTGCGCCGGGGTTTTGCCAAAATCTTTCATATGGCCCCCGAAAGGCCGTTGATAAATCTTGCCCTGTTCGGTGCGCGAAAACGGCAGGCCCCAATGCTCCAGCTCATAAACGCTTTGCGGCGCTTCGCGGCACATATATTCAATGGCATCCTGATCGCCCAGCCAGTCCGAGCCCTTGACCGTGTCATACATATGCCATTGCCAGCTATCGTCTGACATATTGCCAAGCGAAGCGGCAATGCCCCCTTGCGCCGCCACCGTATGGCTGCGGGTGGGAAACACCTTGGAGATACAGGCGGTTTTCAACCCCCCTTGCGCCGCGCCAAGGGCGGCACGCAAACCGGCGCCCCCGGCCCCGACAACAACCACGTCATAGGTATGGTCGATCCACTCATACGCCGCCATCAGCTAGCCTCCGAAATAAATTTTGATCAGTGCAGCCAGAGCAATCACCCAAAGAGCTGCACATAAAAATGTATTGAGCATCAGCGCCAGCGCCCGCGCCGCGCCGCCTATATAATCTTCGATCACCACCCCAAGGCCGATGCGCATATGCGCGATCATGGCGCTGAGCATGAATAAGGTCAGCAAAGCCCCGAACGGGGTCGTCAGCCAGGCCATCACCCCGTCATAGCCAGAGGTGAAGCTGGACAAAAATTGCAATAAAAACAGCGGCACAAGCACCAGCAAAACCAATGCAGTGACCCGCTGTTTGATAAAATGCCCGGTCCCGCCCCCGGACGCGCCAAGGCCGGTAATGCGTTTATATGGTGTTGGTTTAATGGTCATCAGATCACCTTTTCCGGGCCTATAAAAGGCCCAGCCCCTTATAGGCCACGGTCCAGATCGCCAGCGTCAAAAGAAACGCCAGAATAAAGGCCAGCCAGGCGCTGCGGCTGGCAATTTTTTTGTCATAGCCATGACCGCCATCCCAAATGAGGTGGCGCACGCCATTAAAAAGATGAAAGCAGAGCGCCAGCGTAAAACCGAACAAGACCAGCCGTCCTGGCCAACTGGCCATCAGGCCCATCAGCCTGGCATAATATTGCGGCCCTGCCGCCGCCGCGCCAAGCCAGGCAATCATGACCATAACGCCGCCATAAAGCGCCACGCCGGAGACGCGGTGCAGTATCGATGTCAGCATGGTGATATGCCAGCGCCAGATGGATGTGAACGGCGATAATGGCCGTGGATCAGACCAGTGTGAACTCATGCCCTGCCCTCTTTTATAGTGGCGACTCAAAAAAGCGCCCCCAAGCGCTCTTATGGTGACGTTACGCCTCTGAATTGCCAAGTCAACGCATGAAGGCGACACAAATGAAGCCGCCCTCGAACAGCAAGGCGCGACAGGAAATGCGAGGCTCTCCCGTTCCAGATAAATTACGCTAAAACATATGACGGCAAACAAACGAGGGGCAGACAATGCACAGGGAAAAAATATTTACGGTGCTGGGGTCATTGGCCGCCGGGTTGATTTTTGGTTTCAGTCATCCCGCAGGCGCCGACACCATCACCGCCCCGGACGGACGCACCCGCAGTTACGAAATTTTCATCCCGCAAAAGGCGCACGGGCGGGCCGCGCCAACCCTGTTTGTGCTGCATGGCGGTGGCGGCTCGGCCAAGCAGATTCACCGCAGCCTTTCTTATGATGCCTTGGCGCGCAAAAAGGGCTTTGTCGTTATTTACCCCAACGGCATTGACCGGCACTGGAATGATAGCCGTACCGGCGGACGGACAAAGCTGTTCAGGGGCACCGCGCCTGATGATACGGGGTTTTTACGCACCCTCGCCAAATCCTTGATCGCCAAGGGTACCGCCGATCCGGCGCGGATTTATGTCACTGGCGTTTCCAATGGCGGCATGATGACCCAGCGCCTGGCCTGTCAGGCCAGTGATGTATTTGCCGGCTTTGCCAGCGTGATTGCCGGCCTGCCGCAAAGCCTGCGCCAGTGCGCACCGGCCCGGCCGCGCCCGCTTTTGATGATCAATGGTGATGCCGATCCGCTTATGCCCTGGAACGGCGGCGGCGTTGGCTTTAGGGGCAGCCGGGGCAATGTATTGTCCGGCCCGGACACTTTCGCCCACTGGCAGCGCGCTTTGGATTGTCGCGGCGCTGTGCAAACACACGCTTTGCCTGATCGTAATAAGCACGATGATACCACCGCCACCCTCATGCGCGCGCAAAAGTGCCGTCCGCCAGCGCGCCTTGAAATGGTGCGTATTTATGGCGGCGGGCATACGATGCCGGGGGTGAAAAAATCAAAAAACAGTCGCAAAGCGAAATTTCGCCGCCGCCTTCTTGGCCCAACGAACATGGA
>JALWSB010000143.1 GCA_027080345.1 Robiginitomaculum sp.
TTGAACTGCGTTCAACCACTACCGAAGTATCATACATATTGATATGGATCAGCGCGCCGGTGGCGGTGCTGAGCGCCACAATGCTGCCCTGGCGGTCGCCGTGCAGCATGCGCCGGGTGGCGGCGCTGACGCTCGCGCCCTCATACCAGAATTCCGGCTGGTCAACGCGTGTCCCATGCACATAGCGGCGCTGCACCTGGTCGCTGCCATTATATTCCATAACCAGCGCCTTCTCAGTTATTTTTGATCCCCCGGATCAAAAATTTGGGCTGCGCCCAACCACTTTCGAAGCATCATAGACATATTGACGGACCGTGCCGCCGGTCGACTTTGAGGAGCCTCTGGTCGAAAATTTTATAATTCAAACTGACAAAAGCCTCTTGGCTTCTTCAACTGCCGTGCTCAAATCTGCATAAATTCCGCTGGGATGCATCACTTGAGTCGTATAATGCCCCCCCTCTTCGGGATCAAATTTTCTCTCAAAATGCTCAAGCATATAGTTGCCATCTGGCCTCTGAACTATATTAATATGTATATTCTTTTTTTTTCCGGTAATTTTTTTTATTGTATTCATCACACAAGGCCTTCATCGCTACAATTCAATTTATCTATCACTCTTCAATCACGGTCTTTGGTTGTATAATTTCATTTGTTTCAGCGTTCCTAAATGCATGGGTTTGTAGAATTTTTCCGTCTTTTGCCGGAAATGAAGTAGAACTGACCTTCTGTATATTGCTTGGGTTTGCGCCTGTCTCGGCAGCGATCCTGCTTGCCTGCTTAGCAGGCTGGCTCAGGACTTTCCCGCCACCGCTGGCAAGCTGATCAACCTGGGATTGGGAGGCTAGCTGTTTTTGTAGCCTTACTCCATTTGTCGCACTTTTTGCATTTCGCGGAGCGAGCCTGTTGGCACTTTTGCCTCTTACAGCTCTTGAAGCTCTTACAACCTTTACTGACCGGGCTAAAAGTGCAGCAGCGGCAATATCTTCAGGCCCGGGAGTGGCCAGTGACAATGTTGTCGCAAGTACAAGTGCAGATGCCTCAACCGCATCTGTAAATGGCTCACCTTGCGTGCTCAGGCTCTGACCCGGCTTGTCAAATTCTCCTTTGTATTCGTAAACGCCAGAAACCGTCAGATCACAACACGCCAACCCACTCGGATCGGCCCCATTAACCGGATCGTTGCCGACATAGGCGTACCAGTTCAAGCCATCGTCATAGCCGATCGGGTCGGTCTGCAAGAACCGTCCGAGCTTTGGATCATACATCCGGGCCTTGTAATAGTACAGCCCCGCCGCTTGTAGCCAGCGTTGCCCGGTATATTGAAACTCACCCAGATTGCCCGTCGCCGGTATGCCATATGTGTCGTACGTATTGACATGGATCAGCGCGCCGGTGGCGGTGCTGAGCGCCACAATGCTGCCCTGGCGGTCGCCGTGCAACATGCGCCGGGTGGCGGCGTTGACGCTCGCGCCCTCATACCAGAATTCCGGCTGGTCAACGCTTGTCCCATGCACATAGCGGCGCTGCACCTGGTCGCTGCCATTATATTCCATAACCAGCGCATCGCCGTCATAGACATATTGACGCACCGTGCCGCCGGACACCACCTGCCACAGCCGCCCCAGCGGGTCATAGGTCAGGCTGGCGGACTTGTCCCCCGACACCGAGATCAGACGGTTTTCAGCATCGTAGGCATAAAACGTAGCGCCATTGCGCGTCAGATTGCCATTGGCATCGTGGGTGATCACCGCGCCCCCGGCAGACGTATACTGGTTCAGCCCGTTAACCGCATAAGCCCCGCTTTGATTGGCATTGCCAACATGACGAAACTGCGCATTGTCAATGCTGCGCGTGCGCACCTGGCTCGCCGGGGTATAGCTATACCCCCACGCCGCGTCATTGGACGTGCCCGACAGGTTGATATTCAACCCCGTCAGGCGATCAATCCCGTCCCAGCTGCGGCTTGTTGCCGTTCCATTGCCGCCGATCACAGTCGCGGCCCGCCCGTGATTGTCATAGCTCACATCAAGAAGTGTTGTGGCGGCGGATTCCCTGATGCCCTTCATCCGGTCAAGCCCGTCATAGGTATAGCTGAAATACTGCAAATCCGCATGGGTGATCCGCGTGCGGTTGCCGTCCTTGTCATATTGAGACCAGATCTGCCGCGTCTGCCCACCCATATTGATGACGCTGCGCACGACCCGCCCAAAGCCGTCATAGTCCTGGCTGACCCCCTGGCCGGCGCTGCTGCCAAAGCGTGCATAAAGCTGCAAGCCTTGCAGGTTATAACCATAATACACATTGCTCATGCCCGCCGGCGTGGTCTTGACGCTCAAGCGGTTCAGGGCATCATAAGCATAAGTGATCACCTGGCCGTCGCGCTTGCGCAGGCTCAGCCGGTTGCCATTGGCGTCATAGGTATAACTCTCATAATCCGCGAAATTAACCGCGTAGGTAGTGGTTTTGGAGGGAAAATTAATCCGGCTCAAGCGCCCGAACCCGTCATAATCATAATCGGTCAGATTGCCATTGGCGTCCATGACCGTCAGCGCCCGCCCCTCCAGATCGCGCGTATAAACCGCATAGTTTTGCGCCAGCGGCGTGCCCACCGCCTTTTCCACCTTCAGCACATAGCTCAGCGAGTCATAACTTGTGCGGGTGATCCGATCCTGGCCAAACGCCCCGGCCGGACCCAGCGCGCAGGCATTGCTCGTCACGCTGGCAAACACCGCCGCATTCATCCGCCCCGCCGTACATGTCTGGCGATCAAACGCGTCATAGCTAAAATGCGTCAAGGCGTAGGCCACACCGCCAGAGCTGACCTTTTGCGCCGTGCGCCGCCCCAAACTGTCATAGCTGTAATCAGTGGTGCTGTGCACCACAAAGCCGCTCCACGACGATGGCGCCACCGAAACCGGCTGATAACCAGAAAGACGCCCCGTCTCAACCCTGACCAGACGCCCCTTGGCATCATACGTGTTGCGCGTCGCCAGATAAGGCAGCGCCCCGCCCCCGTCCGGGTCGGCGCCAAAACTGCCCGTCACACGCCCACCCACATCATAACGGGTATTGCTCGCATAACCGCCGCTCATCGCCGGCGCATCGCCTCGCGCCGGCACCGCCAAGGCGCCAAACATCAAAGGCAGAACAACAAAAAACACGAAGGTTCTGATCGTCAATCCCATAACATCACACCCCTTCAATTACAGCTGGCCAGATTGGCATTGGGCGAAACCTGCGCCGTCGCATTGCCCAAATCATCGTAATACGTGCAGCTACGCAAGGCTTGCGCATTGTCCGACACCAAAACACCGCGCCGGAAAAGATTGTTGACACCGCTTGCCCGCTGCATCAGCCCCGTGCAGCTGAAATACGCATCCGCCAAATCAAGGCCAATCGTGGTAATGGATATAGTCATGGAGGTATTTTTTAATGCGTGTGTTCAAACAACGCACCATTATGGCTCATTTAGAAGCCGCGTGGGGCGTCCATACTATTAGCGGAATTGAGGTTTAAAAAGGGACATGGATTTTTCAATCCATTTTGTTGCACAAATATGGTCTGATGATTTGATTAGTATTTCCGTTGATGCCACAAGGTCTTTCTCATTTAGCCATTGCCCTAAAATCATATACCTTCCGTCCGCAAATCGATAAATACCGTCTTTTAATTTAGAAGCACTATCTAAATTAATATTACTTAATAAATTTGATGAAAATGTTCCGTGAACGAGAATTCCATCACACGAATCAGATTTAAAAGAAAAATACATAACATCAATACCACTTTTTATATTTATTTCCTTTATCTCCCCCTCTAGCCTAAAAAACACATTTCCCAGTTTTAACCCATCGCCAATTATGGCATTATTACAAATTCTGTTATCACAAGATGCGACAAGTACACTAAAACAAAAAATGATTATAACCAACCCTCTCATTCTTTATCCTCCTCAACTTTATTGGCAGGATGAGCAAGAATTGTATCTAGCTGGCCTGGTGTCAAATTGCCCGCAGGTACAGCATCGCCAACAGTTACACTCGGAGTCATCAAGTTGTTAGGCGCAGCACTGTGCCCATTTCCATCAACTCCGCCCGTATTTAATCCCAACGCATGGCCTATTTCATGTGCCGCAACAATCGGCTTTAAGTCAGAAGAAATTTTTGAAAAAGAATCAGAAACACGAATTGTTGACGCCCCACCTTGCTTGAATTCCACATTGCCGGTTCCTGCAGTGTTTTCACCAGCAAATGATCGAAAGGCCTTATCATTGATTGTTTTAAAGCTATTTCCATTACCAGTAAGCCTATCAATAAGATTGGTTTTCTCAATTTTAAGAGAAACATTAAAATGACCTATTTTTGAGGGGAAACCGGCTTCTGCAGCCTTTTTGAAGGTATTAAAATTATTTTTGGTATAAAGATCTTTCGAAACTGAAAATTTTATATTTATACGAATATTGTTTCCAGACTTTACAATTGTTGCCCTCTCCCCACTCGGATCGGCCCCATTAACCGGATCGTTGCCGACATAGGCGTACCAGTTCAGGCCATCGTCATAGCCGATCGGGTCGGTCTGCAAGAACCGCCCGAGCTTTGGATCATACATCCGGGCCTTGTAATAATAAAGCCCCGCCGATTGCAGCCATCGTTGCCCGGTATATTGAAACTCACCCAGATTGTTTGCCGCTGGTATGCCTTGCCCTGCCGGGCCTTCTTTCGTTATTTTTGATCCCCCGGATCAAAAATTTGAACTGCGTTCAACCACTGACGAAGTATCATACGCGTCGGCCCGCATGGTGACCGGCAATGCAATAGGCGATCAGTTTGCCCGGCAGGCCGCCCAAGTGTTGGGCTGCATATCGTGCGCCCTCGCCGCTATGGGGTTCCGAGCCGCGCTTGCCGCGCAAATAAGCCTGAAAACCGGGCTTGGCCTTGCCCAGATCATGCAGCCTCCCGGCATAGCCTCCCCAAAGTGCTGCGTCAAAACCGCTGGCGTTCGCACCCGCATGCGCACCAACCTTTTCCAGGTGTTCACTCAACGGCTCCCAATCGGCCTGATCCTCCCGGTCGGTCGAGTGGGCGTAAAGGGGGGTGTTGGGAAGGTTTGTTATATGGTCATCTCCTCCAAGCGTTATAGCTTATGAGGCGCACCTGATTATAAAAATCAGCATTTACCTTCAAGCCATAATATACCAAACATAACCTGTGATTGTGCAAGGTCAATATTAATCGCAACAATACCAAAAGAGAATTATCCATGCACAATGGCAATGCCCTATATACTCTGCGCCAGACCTTTCTTAATCAATCTGCACAGGTACTATTTTGGTGATTGAAAAAGGCAACTCGCATGATATTAACCTGCAAAAGTTCTTACCCAAGAAATCAAATTCATGGATAAGACCCC
The DNA here is from genome assembly GCA_027080345.1 of Robiginitomaculum sp. Lineage (GTDB taxonomy): Bacteria > Pseudomonadota > Alphaproteobacteria > Caulobacterales > Maricaulaceae > Robiginitomaculum_B. The sequence goes on from JALWSB010000143.1 coordinate 5,410, forward strand.
CTTCCCCTTCTTGAGGAAGAAAAATGCTCGAGAGACCACTTCGCTTCAGTCTGACCGCCCCGCCATTCATCCCATTGTTAAACATAACCCGGGATATGCCCTGCTTATTTCTCCGACATTGCGGGGGTTGGCGGGTTTTGTGATTTTACGAGACTGCGTATCAGGGAAACTATATAGATCAATCAGCCGTTCATCCCGGCGGGCGTCAGTTGCGGCAGTCGCGGTTGGCCCGCGTTCTCTAATCAGCTATAACCATGACTTGGTGAACAATTACCCATAAATGGCATATCGTCAGATTGGTTTTATGGATGGATATGAACAGAATATGTTTCTCTCAACGCTGGTTTTTTTGATACTGGGCTTTACGGCGTCTCTTTGCTTGCCATTGTCCTTTATGTCTCGTTTACGACCTCCCGGCGCTATAATCTGGCCGCAGCAGGTATGGCGGTTATCCTTATCCTCTTATACGCATATTTTTGGTAGTAAAATGCCATGAACAATACCCAAACCAATACCGGCTCAAAGCTGCTTCCTGTTGAGCCGTTTGATATAGTTGTCTTTGGGGCCACCGGGGATTTGGCTTTGCGCAAGCTGTTACCCGCCTTGTTTCACCGCTGGCGCGACGGGCAGATTCCGCAAGACTGCAAAATTATCGGTGCGGCGCGCAGTGCCATGAGCCAGGCTGATTTTATTGCCCGTGTTGAAGAGCATTATCGCACCTATTTTCCTGAAGAGAAAAATGGTGCTGATGACTGGAAGGCTTTTTCTGAACATCTGCACTATTGTGCGTTGGATGTTGCCAGCACAGATGCGGACTGGAGCGCACTGGAAACCCGACTTGCCGACAGAGATGATAAAATACGTGTATTCTATCTGGCTTTACCACCCAGTCTTTTTGGCCCGGTCAGTGCCAATATAGGCGCGCATAAATTAAACACGCCCAAGGCACGCATTGTGCTGGAAAAACCCATTGGCCATGACCTTCATTCGGCGCGCGCTATCAATGATGCGGTGGGCAGGGTTTTTCCGGAAGAATCGATCTTTCGTATCGATCATTATCTGGGCAAGGAAACCGTCCAGAATCTTCTGATTTTGCGTTTTACCAATTCGCTGTTCGAGCCGGTTTGGAATAGCAATGTGGTGGATCATGTTCAGATTACCGTGGCCGAAACTGTGGGGGCTGGAGAGCGTGCCAGTTATTATGATACATCCGGGGCCTTACGCGATATGGTGCAAAACCATATGCTGCAATTGCTCTGCCTGGTGGCGATGGAGCCACCCAATGATTTTGCTGCAGACACCATTCGTGACGAAAAAATAAAGGTATTGCGCGCGCTTCGCCCCATCACGCCCAAAACTGCGACCCGTGATACCGTGCGGGGGCAATACCGCGATGGAGCCATTGGCGGCAAAGCGGTGCCCGGTTATGATGATGAATTGGGCCGAAATAGTGATACCGAGACCTTTACCGCCTTAAAGGCTTATGTGGACAATTGGCGCTGGTCCGGGGTGCCGTTTTATTTGCGGACCGGCAAACGGATGAAAGAACGCCGCTCTGAAATCATGATTCAGTTCAAGCGTGTGGCCCACCCGTTGACCGCACCGGAAGCCGGGCATTTACACCCCACCCGACTGGTTATCCGCCTGCAACCCGACGAGGGCGTAAAATTATTGCTGATGACCAAAGACCCTGGACCAGGGGGCATGCGCCTGCGCTATGTGCCATTAAATCTAAGCTATGCTGATACCTTTTGCGCCCGCTATCCCGATGCCTATGAGCGGGTGTTGATGGCGGTGGTGCGCAATGATTTGGGTCTGTTCATGCGCCGCGATGAGGTCGAGGCTGCATGGGGCTGGATTGATGGCATTTTAAGCGCCTGGAATGCAGACGAAATGCCATGTCAGTCCTATGCGGCGGGAACCGATGGCCCGACCCAGAGCGCCATGCTGATCGATCGTGATGGTCGGGAATGGTTTGATGATTTATAAGCCAGAAGATCAGGCTCTTATCCGCTTTGCCAATACGTCGCAAATGGAGGGCCATCTGGCCGGATTAATCGGCGCGCATGTGGCATTATCCATCGCCCAGCGTGGCCGGGCCAGTCTGGCGCTTAGTGGTGGCCGCACACCGCGCGGGCTGTATGCGCGCCTGTCGCAAACTGATCTTGATTGGGCCAAAGTCGATGTCACTTTGGTGGACGAGCGTTTTGTGCCGGCAGACCATGAGGCCTCGAATGAAAAACTGGTGCGCGAAACCCTGTTGCAGAATAATGCCTCAGCGGCAAACTTTATCAGCCTTAAAGGCAATGCGAAAACGCCGGAAAAGGCGGCTGATAACGCCAACACAGCCCTTGCTCGCCTGTTCCACCCGCTTGATGTGGTGGTGCTTGGCATGGGGGAAGATGGGCATACCGCCTCCTGGTTTGCCGGGGCGGCGGGGCTGGACGCGGCTCTGGACCCCCAAAACCCTGCTTTGTGTGTGCCAATAACGGCCCGGCAAAGCCTGATAACCGGCCCTTATACGAAGCGCCTGACTCTGAGCATATCAGCGCTAAAAGACGCCCGCTTATGTGTACTGGTCCTGAATGGCGCTGATAAAAAAGAGGCCTATAGTGCAGCGCTGGAACCGGGCCCGGCGAAAGCCATGCCTGTTCGAGGTGTTTTACGCTTATCAATGGACAATTTTTGGCCGTGCTGGAGCCCATAAGGAGGCATAATGGTACATTCTGTTTTACAAGAGGTGACCGCCCGCATTACCGCGCGTAGCCGCAAAAGCCGTGAAACATATCTGGATCAAATGCGCCGGGCCGCTGAGAGTGGGCCAAACCGCATGCATTTGTCTTGCGGTAATCTGGCTCACGGGTTTGCCGCCTGCAGCGCAGCGGACAAGATGGCCCTGAGCAAGAGCAAAGCCCCCAATATCGCTATTATCAGCGCCTATAACGATATGCTGTCGGCACACCAACCTTTTGGTGAATACCCGAAGTTGATCAAACAGGCGCTGCATGATGTCGGCGCTGTGGGACAAATGGCCGGTGGGGTTCCGGCCATGTGCGACGGAATCACACAAGGACGCCCTGGCATGGAACTGTCGTTATTCTCACGCGACACGATTGCCATGGCCAGCGCTATTGCGCTGTCGCATGATATGTTTGACGGGGCGATCATGCTGGGGGTGTGTGACAAAATCGTACCGGGCCTGATTATCGGGGCATTGCGCTTTGGGCATTTGCCCTTTGTGCTGGCCCCGGCAGGCCCCATGCCTTCGGGTCTGCCTAATGAGGAAAAAACCCGCATCCGCAAACTTTATGCGCAAGGCAAGGTCGGCCGCGATGAACTGCTGGCGGCCGAAAGCCAAAGCTATCACGCACCGGGCACCTGTACATTTTATGGCACCGCCAACTCCAATCAAATGCTGATGGAGATCATGGGGCTGCACCTGCCCGGCGCCGCCTTTATTAATCCGGGCACGCCACTGCGTGATGCCCTGACCAGCGCAGCGGCGCAGCGCGCCGCACAAATTACGCGCCTTGGCAACGCCTATACCCCGATTTGCGATATTGTTGATGCCCGTGCTATTGTGAACGCCATTATCGGTCTCAATGCCACCGGCGGCTCTACCAATCACACCATTCATATCATCGCCATTGCCCGCGCCGCTGGCCTGATCGTCAACTGGAATGATTTTGCTGATTTGTCGGCGATAACACCACTTTTATGCCGCATCTACCCCAACGGACCTGCCGATGTGAACCAGTTTCATGCCGCTGGCGGTCTTGGTTTTATTATTAACCAGCTTTTGGATGCCGGGCTGTTGCACGCCGATGTCACCACCATTGCGGGCAAAGGTTTGCACGCCTATACCCAAGAACCGTTTTTGGTGGACGATATGCTGGAATGGCGCACCGGGGCGGCACGTTCCGGTAATCCTGATATTGTAGCCACCATAAAAAAACCCATTAGCAAGGCCGGGGGCTTGAGAGTATTGCACGGCAATTTGGGCCGGGCCGTTATCAAGGTTTCTGCCGTTGCTCCTGAGCACCATATCGTTGAGGCCCCGGCCTTGTGCTTTGACTCGCAAGAAGACCTGATAGCGCGCTTTGACAAAGGGGAGCTGACACACGATTTTATTGCTGTGGTCCGCTTTCAGGGGCCACGCGCAAACGGCATGCCCGAACTGCACCGCCTGACCCCGGTTTTGAGTGTTTTACAAGATAAAGGTCTCAAGGTGGCGTTGGTTACGGATGGGCGTATGTCCGGCGCATCGGGAAAAGTACCGGCGGCCATCCACCTTAGCCCCGAAACCTTAAGCGATGGCCCTATTGCCAAGATCCGTGATGGCGATTTAATCCGGCTGGATGCTGTTGCGGGCAGTCTGGAGGCTTTGCTGGATGAACAGGAATTTAATGCCCGCCTGCCAGTTACCACTGATCTTGCGCAGCATCAGACCGGCATGGGGCGAGAGCTTTTTACCAGCATGCGGGCGCAGGTTTCTAGCGCGGAAACGGGCGCGCTCAGTTTTGGTTGGGATGACGTGCTGTGAGCACAGCCGGGCATATATTGGTGGCCGACATTGGCGGAACCAATGCACGTTTTGCCATTGCTGTCCCTGATCACGGCCCGGCCGGATTTGTCCTCAAACACCAGCAAAACTCCAAAGCCGAAGACTTCGACAGTCTTTCAGGGGCCGTCAATGCGTATAGAGAGTATCTACCAATTTCATGCCCGAAACAGGCCTGTTTTGCGGTGGCTGCCCAGCCCGCAAACGGCGTCTATCGCTTTACCAACTCACCCTGGGTTCTGGACAGTAACGACGTAAAAACCGCCCTGCACCTCAACACAATGATGGTGGTCAATGACTTTCAGGCCATGACCAGCGGCGCGCGGTTTATGCAAGATGATGAGCGTATCATTGTGCGCGAGGGAACCGCCGACAGCACGGCGCCAGTGGCGGTTCTGGGACCGGGTACAGGGCTTGGGCTTGGCCTGTTGGTGCCCTGTGGGGATCGGGTGCATATTATTGCTACCGAGGGTGGGCACGCCGCATTCGCGCCGCAAACACAAGAAGAGATAGATATTTTACGCCTGATCATGCACGAGCATAAAACCGTGTTGTTCGAACATCTGCTTTCCGGGCGCGGGCTGGTTAATATCCACCGTGCTTTGTGTGTACTGGCCAACAAGCCCAGAGTGTCACTGCGCCCGTCTGAAATCACCACCGCCGCGTATAGCAATGATGACCCCATTGCCAAAAAGGCCGTTACCGTGTTTTGCGCCATTTTGGGCAGCTTTGCCGGCAATGTCGCGGTGACCACCGGTGCCCGCGGCGGTGTTATTCTGGCGGGCGGCATTGTGCCAAAAATTGTCGATGTTTTTTTGAAAAGCGATTTCAACGCCCGCTTTGGCACCAAAGGTCCGCAAGAGACCTATCTCTCCCGCGTCCCGGTTTACTTGTTAACCTCACAAATTACAGCCCTTATCGGCGCCGCCCATTTATTAAAAGGAGCACAAAATGAGCTCTGACTTTCAAAAAACCTGCCAAACCGCCGGGGTGATCCCGGTAATCGAAATTGATGATGCCGCTATTGCTGCTGATTTATCTCATGCTTTGCAAGCCGGTGGCCTGTCTGTGGTCGAATTAACTCTGCGCACCCCTGCCGCTTTACCTGCCTTGCACGCGATGAAAGCGGCCTGCCCGGATTTGATCATTGGTATGGGAACAGTATTGTGCGCGGATGATGCGCGGCGCGCCGCCGAGCATGGTGCTGATTTTTTGGTCTCTCCGGGCCTGACGAACCCGCTCGCCAAAGCGGCAAAAGCCTTGGCATTGCCTTTTTTGCCGGGGGTGGCGACGCCGACAGATATCATGCGCGCCCGTGATCATGACTATCATTTTTTAAAATTCTTTCCTGCTGAGGCCGCCGGCGGTGTGACCTACCTCAAGGCCCTGGGTGGACCATTTGGGAATGTGGTCTTCTGTCCCACGGGCGGCATTGGTCCTGACACGGCCAATGCCTATCTGCGGCAACCCAATGTCATCTGCGTCGGTGGGTCATGGGTGGCCAGCCGCGCCCTTATTAAGGCGCACGACTGGAGCGCAATTGAAGACAATGCAAGAAAGGCCCGCGCCGCCGTAAAATCGGGGGTGTGAATGAACTTGCGCCCTCGCGCACCAACAGGCCAGACTGGATTGGTGTTTGCGCAAGACCGGGACTAAGACCCAGGATCCAAATTTGGTAAAATTATCGGATTCTGCGACAAACTGCCCACGGGCCGCAATCTTTGTAGACTCTGCGTCAAAAGAGCATATTTTGCGCCCATGACAGCTGAACTCGGATTTCTCGCCCTCCTTTTGGCGCTGGCCAGTGCCCTGACCCAAAGCGCAAGCGTGTTTTTGGGCAAAAGAGCGAGCGCCAGGACGCGCTTCCCGCTCGCCATCACGGCGGCGCAGGCACAAGCGGCGGCGGCCCTGGCCGCTTTTGCGTTTTTGCTGATGAGTTTTGCCAGCTCTGACTTTTCTGTCGTCACCGTTGTTGCCAACAGTCATTCAACCAAGCCAATATTTTACAAAATCGCCGCCACCTGGGGCAATCATGAAGGCTCAATGCTGCTCTGGGCCTTGTTATTGTCGCTTTATGGAGCGTTTTACGCCAGCGTACAAAGCGCATTCTCCAAAGAAAGCCGGATCGCTTTGGGTATTATGGGGCTTTTATCAGCGGGCGTATTTGCTTTCATCGCCTTTGCTTCCAACCCGTTTTTACGGGTCGCACCAGCACCGGTGGACGGGCGGGGTCTTAACCCGCTTTTACAAGACATCGGTCTGATCATTCATCCACCCATTCTTTATATGGGCTATGTCGGCATGGCGGTGCCGTTTGCCTTGGCGCTGGCCGGGCTGGTTAGCGGGCAAATCAATGCCGACTGGGCGCGGCGCACCAAGCCCTGGGCGATGACCGCGTTTGGGTTTTTGACCCTCGGTATCGGTCTTGGGTCCTGGTGGGCGTACCGCGAACTGGGCTGGGGCGGCTACTGGTTCTGGGATCCGGTGGAAAACGCGTCGCTGCTGCCCTGGTTAATCGGCGGTGCGATGGTGCACTCTTTGATGGTTCTGGAGCGGCGCGGCGGCTTTGCCAACTGGACGGTGATTTTGGCCATTACCGGCTTTTCGTTAAGCCTGATCGGTACATTTATCGTCCGCTCGGGCCTGATCACATCGGTGCACGCCTTTGCGGTGGACCCGGCGCGCGGGCTGGCCATTCTTTTCTATCTCGTCATCGTGATTGGCGGCGCAACGCTTTTGTTCCTTTTATACAGGAAACCGGCAACGCAGACTGTGCGGTTCAGTCCGGCATCGCGCGAAGCCATGATTTTGATCAACAATCTGGTGATGAGTACCACGGCGGCGACCATATTGCTCGGCACGCTCTATCCTTTGCTGATTGACGCCTTTAATGGCGCGCCTCTGTCTGTCGGGGCGCCGTTTTATGATGCGACCGCCCTGCCCTTGTTTGTGGTTGGTATGGCCGCCATGGGACTGGTGCCACTGGCCTTGTGGCGCAAAGGTAGCCTGATGCAGGCTTTGGGGCGCGGGCGGCTGGCGCTGACCCTGGCCCTGATCGCCGCAACGCTGACTTACGTCTTGCACCCGCACGGAATATTGGGACCGCTGGCCATGGGAGCGGCGGTCTTTATCGCCGCCGGTGTTGGCCAATATGGGTACCAACGCCAGCGCAGCACAATGCGTATGCAGGATATCAGCCTGATCATGGGGCATTTAGGGCTGGCCATTGCCGCCATTGGCATGGTTGGCACGGCATTGTTTTCATCCGAAACCACAATGGTGGTGAGGCCCGGACAAATTGTCGAACTGGGTCATATCAAAGCCCGTTTTGACGGCATTACGCAAAAGCGCGGAGCCAATTTTATTGCCGATCGGGCAAAAGTTGACCTTCTTGGCAAGGACGGCAAAGTCAGCCATACGTTATATCCAGAGCGGCGCTATTACCCGGCCAGTAAAATGCCAACAACAGAGGCGGCGATTTATTCGACACCCTTGTCGGATCTGCATGTCACCGTATCGGCGCTGACCGACAAGGACGGCCAGAAAACCCGCATTTCGGGTTGGGCATTACGGCTTTATCTACGCCCGCTTATCGGCTGGATATGGACCGGCTGCGCGCTGGCCGGATTTGGCATACTCCTTGGTGCTCTGGCCGCGGCGCGCGCTTTATCGAGGCAGCGCATGCAGGCTAAACTTTCACCGACACCAGAAGGGGCCATGACATGAGACTGGTGCTGGCCGCGTGTTCGTTTATGCTGCTTTGCGGGTTTGCTCTGGTTGAAACACCGCTGCCTGATCCCGCGCAAGAAGCCCGGGCGCAAACCCTCTTCAAACAATTGCGCTGCCCGACCTGCATTGCCCAGTCCATCCATGATTCAAATGCCGATATCGCCAGTGATTTGCGCGTTTTGGTGCGCGAACGCATTGCCCAGGGACAAAGCGATGATCAGATCAAGGCCTATCTTTCCGCCCGCTATGGGGATTTGATCTTGTTAAAACCGCCGGTCAAAACCCGCACCCTGCCCTTGTGGTTTGCGCCATGGATTTTGTTTTTGGGCGGCGGCATTGCGGTGTTTTTTATACTGCGCCGCCATGGTGCAGCGCAAACGCCCTCCGATGACCATGACCACCCATAAACCTTTGACAATACGCGCCCATGAGCTTGGTTGTGATCGCGGTGGTGTGCCGATTTTTCGCGGCGTTTCCTTTACGCTGCAATCAGGTCAGGCGTTGATATTACGCGGGCCGAACGGGTCGGGGAAAACCAGTCTTTTGCGGGTCATTGCCGGTTTGACGCCACGCGCCGAAGGCACGCTGGAAACAAGCCATGACGGGAAAAACTGGCAAACAATATCGGCCATGGGCATGATCGCCTATCAAGGCCATGAACACGCCTTGAAAGCGCCCCTGACCACACGAGAGAATTTACGGTTCTGGGCCAGATTATACCGCACCGCACACAATATAGACAACGTTTTGGAACGGGTTGGCCTGGCCCACGCCATGGGGCAACAGGTCGGTCTTTTATCTGCCGGGCAAAAACGCCGTCTGGCATTGGCACGACTGTTTTTACAGCAAAGCCCACTCTGGCTGCTTGATGAACCAACGGCCAG
>JALWSB010000144.1 GCA_027080345.1 Robiginitomaculum sp.
CGGTGTGTACGGGCGTTGAAATGTTCCGCAAGCTTCTTGATCGTGGTGAAGCGGGTGACAATATTGGCGCGCTTTTGCGCGGTGTTGAGCGTGATGGCGTTGAGCGCGGTCAGGTTTTGTGCCAGCCTGGTTCGATTACGCCGCACACCAAATTTGTTGCCGAAGCCTATATCCTGACCAAGGATGAAGGTGGCCGCCACACACCGTTTTTCACCAATTACCGGCCGCAGTTTTACTTCCGTACGACGGACGTGACCGGTGTTGTGACGCTGCCAGAGGGTACCGAAATGGTTATGCCGGGCGACAATGTGAATGTGAATGTTGAACTGATCCAACCGATCGCGATGGAAGAGAAGCTGCGCTTCGCCATTCGTGAAGGGGGCCGCACCGTCGGCGCCGGCGTGGTCAGTAAAATTATCGAGTAAGTCATCAAACGTGGCGCCCTGGCGGGTGCCACGTTTTTTAGAAGTTCAAGTTTAATTAGCGGACGATAGCTATGGACCGTCAAAATATAAGAATTCGCCTGAAGGCATTCGATCATCGGGTGCTGGACCATTCGGCGGTTGAAATCATCAACACGGCCAAGCGCACAGGCGCGTCGGTCCGTGGACCGATTCCGCTGCCGACACGGATCGAGAAGTTTACCGTCAACCGTTCACCACACGTGAACAAAAAATCGCGGGAACAATTTGAAATCCGGGTACACAAGCGGGTGCTGGATATTGTTGATCCAACACCGCAAACCGTTGATGCGTTGATGAAGCTGGATCTGTCGGCTGGTGTTGACGTCGAAATCAAGCTGGGGGCGTAAATTATGCGTTCGGGTCTTATTGCAAAAAAACTGGGCATGAGCCGGGTCTTCTCTGAAGACGGCGCACATATTCCGGTTACCGTATTACAGCTTGATGGCTGTCATGTGGTTGGTCAAAAAACAATGGATAAAGACGGCTATTGCGCCGTGCAATTGGGGGCGGGTAAAGCCAAGGTTTCGCGCACCTCCAAAGCCATGCGTGGGCATTTTGCCAAAGCTAAGGTCGAGCCACGCCGCAAGGTTGTCGAGTTTCGCGTTTCCGACGATTGCCTGTTGGATGTTGGGGCTGAATTATCAGCCGAACACTTCATTCCGGGGCAAAAGGTCGATGTGGCGGGCATCAGCATTGGTAAAGGTTTTGCCGGGGCCATGAAACGCCATAACTTTGGCGGGTTGCGGGCCACGCACGGTGTGTCAATTTCGCACCGTAGTCACGGCTCAACCGGTCAGTGTCAGGATCCGGGCAAGGTGTTCAAAGGCAAGAAAATGGCCGGCCAGATGGGCGCGCGCCGTGCCACCACGCAAAATATCGAAGTGGTGCGCGTTGATGCAGAGCGGGGCCTGGTCCTGGTGCGCGGTGCCGTGCCTGGTTCAAAAGGCTCGTGGATCGAAATTCGTGATGCCATCAAAGGTGCCGGTGCCGATGTGCCGATGCCGGGCGTTTTGAAAACTGCCAAGGCTGAAGCCCCTGCGCAAGAAGCCCCTGTTGAGGCCCCGGCACAAGAGGAAGGTGGCGACAAATGAAACTGAAAATGACAACACTGGCCGCCAAGGCCGCTGGCGATATTGAACTTTCTGATGATGTGTTCGGCCTGACCCCGCGTAAAGATTTGCTGCACCGTATGGTGCGCTATCAACTGGCCAAGCGTCAGGCCGGCACGCACAAGGTCAAGGGACGTTCTGAAATCTCCCTGACCGGCAAGCGTTTTGGCAATCAAAAAGGCGGCGGCACCGCCCGTCACGGCTCGCGGCGCTCCAATATTTTTGTTGGGGGCGGACGTGCTTTTGGTCCGGTTGTGCGCAGCCATGCGCACGGCTTGCAAAAGAAAGTCCGCAAACTGGCTTTGCGTCACGCGCTGTCGGCCAAGGCCGGGGCCAAGGAATTGATCATTGTCGATGATGTAAAGGCCAAGTCGCTTAAAACCAAAGATTTACTGTCTTCTTTTGACAAGCTGGGCATTAAAAATGCGCTGATTGTCGGGGGACGGGAAATGGATGAAAATCTGGCGCGCGCCTCGCGTAATATCCCCAATGTTGATGTTCTGCCGAGCGCGGGGATCAACGTTTATGATATTTTGCGCCGCCACACGCTGGTCCTGTCCAAATCAGCGGTTGAAGATCTGGAGGCACGGTTCAAATGATTACCGAGCAGCATTACAACACCATTATTTCGCCGGTGATTACCGAAAAGGCGACCTTGCTTTCCGAGCATAACAAGGTTGTTTTCAAGGTCGCTATTGACGCCAACAAAAAAGAAATTGCCGCCGCTGTTGAGGCGCTTTTCAAAGTCAGTGTCGAAAAGGTCAACACCATACGCACAAAGGGCAAGGTCAAGCGGTTTCGCGGCCACCTTGGCCAGCGCGTTGAAGTTAAAAAAGCCATTGTGACGTTAAAAGATGGTGATTCCATCGACGTCTCGACGGGTCTTTGAGAGGTAGGAAAGAGACATGGCTCTCAAGCATTTTAATCCAACATCTCCCAGCCGCCGTGCTTTGGTCATTGTTGACCGCAGCGGTTTGTGGAAAGGGCGCCCGGAAAAGAACCTCGTTGAGGGTCTGAGTAAAAAGGGTGGGCGTAACAATAAGGGCCGTGTGACCATGCGCCGCCGTGGTGGCGGGGCCAAACGGCTTTACCGCATGGTGGATTTCAAGCGGTGCAAGTTTGATATGCCAGCCACTGTGGTGCGCCTGGAATATGACCCGAACCGGACCGCTTTTATCGCTCTGATTGAGTATCAGGACGGAGAAAAAGCCTATATTCTGGCGCCGCAAAGGCTGGCCGAGGGTGACACGGTCGTGTCTTCGCTCAAAAATGTCGACATCAAGCCGGGCAATTGCATGCCGCTGCGCGCCATGCCGGTGGGTACGATCATCCACAATATCGAGATGAAGCCGGGAAAAGGTGGTCAGATTGCCCGCTCTGCCGGGGCGTATTGCCAGCTTGTTGGCCGCGATGGCGGCTTTGCGCAAGTGCGGCTTAAATCCGGCGAAATGCGCAACATTCCGGATCGCTGCCTGGCCTCTGTTGGTGCGGTATCGAACCCCGATCACATGAATATCAATCTGGGCAAGGCCGGGCGCAAGCGCTGGCTGGGTAAACGCCCAAGTGTTCGTGGTGTGGCCATGAACCCGGTTGATCACCCGCATGGCGGCGGCGAAGGCCGCACCTCCGGTGGTCGTCATCCGGTGACCCCGTGGGGCAAACCCACCAAAGGGGCGCGCACCCGCAAGAAAAACAAAGCGTCGGATAAATTGATTATCCGCTCGCGGCACATGAAGAAAAAGCGTTAGGAGGCCGACATGCCACGTTCTGTATGGAAAGGGCCGTTTGTTGATGGCTATCTGCTGAAAAAAGCGGAAAAGTCGCACGAAGAAGGTCGTAAAAGAGCAATCAAGACCTGGTCGCGCCGCTCAACGATTTTGCCACAATTCGTTGGCCTGACATTTCAGGTCCACAATGGCAAAAAGTTTGTCCCGGTTCTGATCACTGAAGACATGATTGGTCATAAACTGGGTGAATTTTCCCCGACCCGTACCTATTACGGGCACACGGCGGACAAGAAAGCGAGGCGCGGTTAATTATGGGCAAGTCGACAAATTCGCGGCGCCTGGCCGACAATGAGGCTTTTGCCAAAGCGCGCATGTTGCGCACGTCAGGGCAAAAACTCAATCTGGTGGCCCAGAGCATTCGCGGCATGAAAGTTGAAAAGGCCATGGCCGAGCTGGAATTTTCGCGCAAGCGGATTGCCCTGCCGGTACGCAAATGCCTTGAATCAGCGATTGCCAATGCGGAAAACAATCA
>JALWSB010000145.1 GCA_027080345.1 Robiginitomaculum sp.
ACCGGGTGCGGCTGGGTGATAATGGGGGGATTTGCCTTGAGTACTGGCCCAATAATCTGGTTGCCCACAAACGCCTGATCAAAAAATTCCACGCCATTATGCGCCGGGCGGGGCGTATCTGCCATTGCCTCGAAGGCCACCGCGCCGAGATGGATGCCATTATTCCGCTTTATGGCACGGCGCACCAATGCGGCACTTTGCGCATGGGAAATGACCCGGCAACATCGGTGGTTGATGCCAATTGCAAAGCCCATGAAATTGATAATCTCTATGTCGCCGACACCTCGGTTTTTGTCACCTCGACGGCGGTTAATCCGGCACTGACGGCAATTGCCAACGCTTTGCGTGTGGCGGACATTATTGCGGCAAAGCACGCATAAGAGCGCCAGATTAATATTAATTCACTCGCCATCACTGAAATGAGCGGATAAAATGCGCAAAAATTTCGAGGGGGAAGTGCAATGATAAAAAAGCTGATTTTATGGCCACTGGCGATTATTTTTGTCACAGCCAGTATTTTTATTATCAATCTTTTGTTTTTTCGGCCGTTTTTTATCAATCATTTTTTTGAAAAAGTATTCATTGAATTTGCTTTTGACAGCCCCGAATTACTGACTTCTATCAGAATACTGAAAAACACACCTTTGCATTTTTACGAGGATGATCTTGGCGATTATTCCGATGCGCATAACGACAAAGTGCTGGCCCGCCTGAAAAAAGAATATCGGCAATTGCAGGCTTATAAGGATAAAAACCTTAATCCCAGCCAGCTTCTGTCCAAACAGGTGATGAATGACTTTATGGAAACCCAGCTCGCTTTGTCGGATGAGTTTCGCTATCACAACTATCCGGTCAACCAGTTGTTTGGCGTCCAGAACGGCTACCCCGAATTCATGGCCGTGCAGCACTGGGTGGAAAAAGACAAGGACGCGGCGGCCTATATTTCCCGCCTGAACAAAGTCGGCAAACAATTTGATCAGGTTATTGAGGGCCTGCGTATTCGCGAGGAAAAGGGCATTATTCCGCCCACCTTTGTGGTTGAGCGGGTGCTTGATGAAATGCGCGGCTTTGTCGCCACGCCGCCAAAGGAAAACATTCTTTATACGTCTTTTGCCAAAAAAATGAAAAAGGCAAAATTTGATGATGACAAAACCAAAGACTGGCTGACCAGGGCGGATCGTGAAATCACCGCCTCGGTTTATCCGGCCTATCAGCGCCTGATTGATTATTTTGCGGCGCTGAAGCCTAAAACCACCTCTGATGACGGGGTATGGAAATTTCCCAATGGTGAGGCGTTTTATAATCTGAAGCTAAAAGAAGCCACCACCACCAACATGACCGCCGACGAAATCCATGCCCACGGTCTGGCCGAAGTGGACCGCATTCAGGCGCAAATGCTGACGCTGTTGACGGCGGCGGGTTATGACACCAGCCAGGGCTTTGCCCACGCCATGCAATTGCTGGCTGACGATCCGGCGCAATATTTTGAAGACAGCGATGCGGGCCGCGAAGAGATACTTCAGGGCTATCGTGATATTTTAACCGAAGTGGATGGCAAGCTGAAACCCTGGTTTCGCCTGCGCCATAAAAGCGCCATTACCGTGCGCCGCATCCCGAAATTTCGTGAAAAAACCGCGCCAGGGGCTTATTATAACCAACCCTCTTTGGATGGCTCCCGACCGGGCATTTTCTTTGCCAACCTTTATGATATCAAAGTCACCACCAAATGGGGCATGCGCACACTGGCCTATCATGAAGGGGTTCCGGGACACCATCTGCAAAAATCAATCCAGTCTGAACTCAAAGGCCTGCCCACATTTCGCAAACTTTTGGGCTTTACCGCCTATGCCGAAGGCTGGGCGCTTTACGCCGAGCATTTGGCCCATGAAATGGGGCTGGAAGAGGACCCACTGGACAATCTTGGGCGCTTGCAGGGCGAGCTTTTTCGCGCGGTGCGGCTGGTCGTTGACACCGGCATTCACCGCAAACGTTGGACCCGTGAACAGGCCATTGCCTATATGTCGCAAAATACCGGCATGCCCAAAAGCGATGTGGTGGCGGAAATAGAGCGCTATATCGTTATGCCGGGGCAGGCGACAGCCTATAAAACCGGAATGGATTTTATCCTTGTTTTACGCAAACGCGCCCAGGATGCGCTTGGCGATAAATTCGACATTCGCGATTTTCATGATGTGGTTTTGCAAAATGGCGATCTGCCTTTGAGCCTTCTTGAGGCACAGGTTGATCACTGGATCGCGCAAAACAAATAATCCGGCAAGCCCGGGTTTGGCTCGTCTGATCATATATGCGACCAGGCGGGTCTTTTTATGCGAGAGCATGTAACCTTGACGTTATATAATATAACCTATATGTTACATCCAAGATATCACATGACAGGAGATTATTATGGATGAAATGGAAAAACTGACCCGCCGCCGCAGCATTAGCCTGTTTTTCAGCGCCTTGGCATTCCTTGTCTGGCAGGGCGGCATGACGGTAAGCGAATGGGCCGGGGGGCATACTTTTTTTCATACTTTGGGGGATAGTATGAGCGTTGTTGGCTCCCTTTTATGGATTGGGGCGATGATTTATTTTGTGCGTTTTCAACGCAAAGTAAAAAAAGCCCGCGCCGGGTGCGTTCTGGACGATGAATGGGCACGTAATGTGCGGGCCAAGGCCATCACATCTGGCTATTTTATCACTTTCGTGGTGATCACCATTTCTTATATCGCTCTTTCTTTTATGGACATTCCGGTACGCGGTATTGTTCACCTTATTTTTGTTGTGGTGATCGTCGCGCCCTTGTTTTCCTATGTGGTTATCGAACGGCGCGCTGATGGCATGGCGGCACAACAATGAGTCCGCCGCGTACCACCATTTTGGGCAACCGCCTGAAAGAATGGCGCGCCCGGCATAATATGACGCAAGAGGCGCTGGCGCAAAAAGTCGGGGTGACGCGCAAAACCATCAACACGGTTGAGAACGCCGTTTTCATCCCCTCGACGGTGCTCGCGTTAAAATTGGCACAGACGTTAGACGCACCCGTAGAGACATTGTTTTTTTTGGCAAACGATCTGGACAATCAGGCCGGGTGATCGCCATCACCAGTTACCCGATCCCAGAACCCGCGTGCCTTTTCAAAAAAGCCTTCGTGCTCAGGATGACAGCCGGGACTTTTTTCCGGGCAGCATTCAGCGCGAAAGGCGGAAAGTAGCTCTTTTTGCCGGGCATTGAGATTGCGCGGGGTTTCAACAAACAATTCGACAATCATTTCGCCGCGGCCGCCGCCGCGCAAACGGGGCATGCCCTGACCGCGCAAGCGCAGGCGTTTGCCGGTTTGCGCGCCGGGGGAAATGGAAACGTTTTTATGGCCCCCATCAATGGTCGGCAATTCAATTTCGCCGCCAAGGGCGGCCGTGCACATGGGCGTTGGGGCGCGGCAATAAAGATCGGCCCCGTCGCGTTCAAAAAGATCGTGCGGACGTACGGAAATGAAAATATAAAGATCGCCGGCAGGGCCACCGCGCACCCCAGCCTCACCTTCATTGGCAAGGCGGATACGCATGCCATCTTCAACCCCGGCGGGGATCTTAACCGATAATTCGCGCCGGGTGGCCACGGCCCCGACACCATCACAATCAGGGCACGGGGTTTTGACCGTCTGGCCCTGTCCACCGCAAGCACGGCAGGTTTGTTCCATGGTGAAAAAGCCCTGGCGCATACGCACCCGTCCGGCCCCCTGGCAATGGGCACAGGTTTCTATATCCGTTCCCGGCGCCGCGCCGGAGCCTGCGCAGGTGTCGCAGGTTTTGCTGGTCGGCACGGTGATTTTGGCCTCGCGCCCCAAAAAGGCGTCTTCAAGGTCTATTTCCAAAGGGTAGCGCAGATCAGAGCCGCGCGCCGCGCCATTACCGCCGCGACTGCCGCCACCAAAAATATCGCCAAAAGCGTCACCAAACACCTGTTCAAAAATATCACTAAAATCGGCGCGATGACCGCTCTGGGCCTGGCCTGAAACACCCTCATGACCAAAACGGTCATAGGCGGCGCGTTTTTGCGGGTCCGACAAAACCGAATAGGCCTCGCTGACCTCTTTAAAGCGCGCTTCGGCCTCCGGGTCATCGGGGTTTCTGTCCGGATGCAATTCCATGGCCAGCTTGCGATAGGCGCTTTTCAGCGTTTTCCCATCCGCATTGCGGGCAACACCAAGGGATTCATAATAACAGGTTTTGGTCGCACTCATGGTCACATATATCCGTCAGCAGGCCTCAAGCGATAATGCCGCCAGCGCAAACGCACTGGCGGCATATCATTTACATCAAGAAAGTTGCCTTACGCACTTTTCTTGTCATCGTCGTCAACTTCTTCGAACTCGGCGTCGACCACCTCTTCGGCATCGTCTGCCCCGGGCGCTTCGCCAACTTCGTGCTCGACGTCTTCATTGCTGGCCTTGTAAATGGCCTCGCCCAGCTTCATCGCCGCTTGCGCAAGACCTTGCGCCTTGGTGGAGATATCCGCCGCATCGTCGCCTTCAAGGGCGGTTTTAAGGTCCGCAGCAGCCGCTTCAATGGCCGCTTTTTCTTCGTCGGAGACCTTGTCACCATGCTCAGAAAGCTGCGACTCGGTTTGATGCAACAGCGCTTCGGCTTGATTTTTGGCCTCTACCATTTCGCGGCGTTTTTTGTCTTCTTCCGCATTGTTTTCAGCGTCCTTGACCATTTTTTCGATGTCTTCATCGGAAAGACCGCCAGAGGCCTGAATGCGGATTGACTGTTCCTTGCCGGTGGCCTTGTCCTTGGCCGAGACCGAGACAATGCCGTTGGCGTCAATATCGAAGGTAACCTCGATCTGCGGAACACCGCGCGGGGCCGGCGGAATACCCACAAGGTCAAACTGACCCAGCACCTTGTTATCGGCGGCCATTTCGCGCTCACCCTGGAAGACCCGAATGGTCACCGCCGACTGGTTGTCCTCGGCGGTGGAGAAGGTCTGGCTCTTCTTGGTCGGGATGGTGGTATTGCGATCAATGAGGCGCGTGAACACACCGCCCAGGGTTTCAATACCCAGGGACAGCGGCGTCACGTCCAGAAGCAGCACGTCCTTGACATCGCCTTGCAGCACGCCGCCCTGAATGGCGGCACCCATGGCCACCACTTCGTCCGGATTAACGCCCTTATGAGGGTCACGGCCAAAGAACTTTTTGACCTCTTCCTGGACCTTGGGCATGCGCGTCTGGCCACCGACCAGAATAACCTCATCAACATCACTGGCCGAAAGACCGGCGTCTTTAAGGGCTTTCTTGCACGGCTCGATGGTACGCTTGATCAGGTCCGCCACCAAGGATTCGAGCTTGGCGCGGGTGATTTTCATGGTCAAATGCTTCGGCCCGGAGGCATCGGCGGTAATAAAGGGCAGATTGACCTCATACTGGCTGGCCGAAGACAGCTCTTTCTTGGCTTTTTCCGCTTCTTCGCGCAGGCGCTGCACCGCCAGCTTGTCCTTGCGCAGATCAACGCCGTTGTCCTTCTTGAACTCGTCGGCCATGTAATCGACCAGGCGCATGTCAAAGTCTTCGCCGCCCAGGAAGGTATCCCCATTGGTGGATTTGACTTCAAAGACGCCATCGCCAATTTCCAGGATGGAGACATCAAATGTACCACCGCCAAGGTCATAAACGGCGATGGTTTTACCATCATCCTTGTCGAGGCCATAAGCCAGGGCCGCCGCTGTTGGCTCGTTGATAATGCGCAGCACTTCAAGACCGGCAATTTTGCCCGCATCCTTGGTCGCCTGACGCTGGGCGTCATTAAAATAAGCCGGTACGGTAATCACCGCCTGGGTGACCGGTTGGCCAAGATAGCTCTCAGCCGTTTCTTTCATTTTTTGCAAAATAAAAGCAGAAATTTCAGATGGAGATATCTTTTTATCGCGCCCTTGCACCCAGGCATCGCCATTGGGGCCAGGTACGATTTTATAAGGTACCATGTCGGAATCTTTTTTGACCATCGGATCGTCCATTTTGCGGCCAATCAGGCGCTTGATGGCGAAAAAGGTCTGTTCGGGGTTGGTCACCGCCTGACGCCGCGCCGTCTGGCCAATCAGGCGTTCACCGTCCTCGGTAAACGCCACAACAGACGGGGTCGTGCGCATGCCTTCGGCATTTTCAATAACTTTGGGGGCCTTGCCGTCCATAACGGCAACGCATGAATTGGTCGTACCAAGGTCAATACCAATAACTTTACTCATATCATTCTCCTTTGCGGCAAATCAAACCGGCCAGCCCTTTTACGAAGGCACCAGACCTTTATGATCTCCTTATATGTTTTGTCCCGGGCCGTGACGGCCGTTCATGCCGGATATGGGAAGAAAAACCGGAACTGCAAGTGTTTTATGCAATTTTGTCGCAGGCTGTCATGACTTTCCCGAAAATACCGTCAGGTGCGCGCCATCTTGCGATTTTTGCGCCGAAACAGGGTTTTGAAATAATCAACACCGGCATGGTTCATGGTCCCGGCGCGAAAAACCCGCGCCGCCGCCCACATCACAAATATGGTGGTGACAATCATCACCAAAGTCGTGCCGATAATATCCACAAGCGGCGGATCGGTGGGCAAGCGCGCCAGCATGATATAGGGCGTAAACAATGGTATCCAGGACAATATACCCAAAATCGGCGATGTCGGATCCTTGATCGCAAAGGACAAGGCCAGCATGGGAATCATCAGAACAAAAATCAGCGGCCCCATAAGGGTTTGCGCCTCTTGTGTGGATTCGCATAAAGAGCCAAGAGCCAGAAAAATCGAGCCATACATCAGATAACCAAAGATAAAATACCCGGCAAAAGCGACAAGAAGGCCCGGATCGAGCGCGGCGCTTAACAAAGCCATGCCCTTAATGCTGCCATCGCCAGCGGGCAAAAGCTGCCCGGCCAAGGTTGCCATGATCCCGCCGGTAATGCCCCAGGCGGCCAAAAGGGTAAAGCTGACGGCGGCAACCCCGACCAGTTTACCCATCAATATGGAGCGGATCGGCGCGGCAACCAGCAAGGAATCAAGGATTTTTCCCGAACGCTCTTCGATAATGCTCGACAGCAGCATGCCGGCAACGGAAAACACAACGCTCCACAAAATAAAGGCAAACACAACCGCGGCAAAATAGGGGATGGTGTCCCGCGTGGTCACCTTGGCATTACCGGCTTCTTTTTCCGGTGATAATGAGGATATTTCCGGTGTTAACTCATTAATCTCATTAACGATTTCTGTTTCTATACCGGCGCGTGAAAATGCGTCCGAGCGCATTTTATCGCGTACAGCCCGACGGATCAGACCTTTCAAACTGCCTTCGGTAATATTACGGCTCCAATAATCAATATCCACCACATCTCCCGTGGTGTCGAACAAAGCGGCCGCATAAAGCGTTTTGGGGCCGTCAGGGGTCTCGATGAGTTTTTCTTCAAGAAGATAAGGGCGCAAGCCTTGTGCATTGGGTGCTGGTGGTGGCACCAGAATATAGGCCGGGCGTTTGGCGGCGCTAAAGGCCATGCTGGCTTGCGGGCCAAGTTCTTTTTTAATGGTCTCGCTGTCCGCGCCCGCCGCAAAAGCGGCTTTGGCGCGCGCCACCTTTTCTTCCTGACCAGGCATGCTTTCCAATGCATTCAAGGTTGTTTTTATCTGCTCTTGCATTTGGCTTTCAAGGCGCTTGGCAATGGCGTCTTTATATTCTCCGCTGGCGTCAATAACGGTGAAATAGCGGGTCGGTGTTGTGCCTTCCATCAGCAAGGGCAGGGCCATGCCCAAAACCATAAACAGCGGCACAAAGGCCAGCGTTGCCCAAAAACCCGGTGTAGCCACATAAGACAGGTATTCCCGTCTGGCGATAAGGTAGAGATGGCGCATCAGGTGCTCTCCGCAGTATTTGATTGACCGACCAGATGCATGAAAACATCGTGTAAATGGCGTCTTCTGGGCTCAAAAGCCTGTAGATTTATGCCCCCGGCAATGCAGACCCGCAAGATATCCTGAATGTCTGTGCCCGGGGCCAGATCGACCCGCCATCCCTGGGCGTTGTTCGGGCCAAAGGTTTGCGGCGAAACGCCAAGCGCCAGATCACCAATAACGGCGGCCGGGCCTTCTTTATTGCTGGTTTGCAGCCAGACGCTGCGCGGAATGGCGTCCAGCGCCTGGGTAACGGTGCCGTCAAAGATTTTGCGCCCTTGCGACAACAGCATGATGCGGTCGCACAAACGTTCGGCATGTTCCATGACATGGGTGGAAAACAGCACCGTTGCGCCGTTTTGCGCCAGCTCACGCACCAGATCTTCGAGAATTTTCTGATTGACCGGGTCAAGGCCGGAAAACGGTTCGTCAAGAATAACCAGCTCAGGCGCATGCACAATGGCGGTGATGATCTGGACCTTTTGCGCCATGCCCTTGGAGAGAGTTTTGATCTTTTTGTTGGCAATGCCTCCCAGCTCAAAGCGTTCCAGCAATGCCATGCCTTGTTTGCGCGCCGCTTTTGTGTGCATGCCTTTAAGACGGGCAAAATGGACAATGGCCGCCAGGGTCTTCATTTTACGATAAAGCCCGCGCTCCTCCGGTAAAAACCCGACCCGGTCCAGTGCCTTATAGGTGGGCGGATTGCCAAACAACAAGGCTTTGCCCTTGTCCGGGCGGATAATACCCAGACCAATGCGCAAAGAGGTCGATTTTCCGGCCCCGTTAGGGCCTAGAAACCCGGTTATGGAGCCTTTTTTAAGGGAAAAATCGAGATCCCGCACGGCGGCTTTGCCGGCAAAGGATTTGCAAATGTTTTCAAGCGAAAAAATACAATCATTCATAAGCGGAATATGGACAGGGAATGAAAAAAAGGAAAGTTGTTTTTTTGTAATACGATCATGACCGGGCAAAGGGCCGTAAAATCGCCAGCGCCTGTTCGTGAATGCGCGCATCGCCGCTGGCCAACACCTGGCCGCCATGCCATGCCGGACCGCCATCCCAGCTGGTGATCTGCCCGCCCGCCCCTTCAATGATCGGGATCAATGCGGCAATGTCATAATCCTGCAATCCGGTCTCAACCACCAGATCCAGCCCGCCGCGCGCCAGTGTGGCAAAGCCATAACAATCAAGGCCATAGCGTTGCAGGCGGGTGGCGGACCGCAAGGCTTCAAAACCCTCTTTTTCAGAGGCGGGAAACAAATAAGGATCGGTGGTCGATAAGGTGGCCTGGGCCAGATCAGCGCACATCCGGGTGGTGATGGGGTGGTGCGTGTTGGCGCAAGTTACGCTGGCGGTGTTGCCATCGCCCTCAAAGCGCTCATCCAGCACCGGCTGGTCCATCACCCCCAAGACAGGGCGAGCCGGGTCCGTGCCATCTCCGATCAGGGCAATCAGTGTGCCCCATACCGGCAGATGAGAAATATAGGCGCGGGTACCATCAATGGGGTCCAGCACCCATTTATGCGCGGCATCCGGTTGGTGAATGCCGTATTCCTCGCCGCGAATACCGTGATCGGGATAATGCGCCGTGATCAGGCTGCGCATAGCCTCTTCCGCACCCCGGTCGGCGATGGTGACCGGGTCAAAACCGCCAGCGGCCGGCTTGCCTTGCGCATCCAGACCGGTGCCAAAATGGCGCATGCTGACCGTGCGGGCCGCATCGGCCAGCGTGCGGGCAAAAGCGGCAAGGGTATTGCCATGCAAAGAAGGATCGTTTGTCATAGGCGGTTTGTAGCGCCAAACCGCCCAGCCGACGAGTCCTCTTATGCCTTAATCGGCGCTGGCGGCCGTACCACCCATAACCTTGGCCAGCTCCAGCAGCCGACGGCGCGGGCCTTCATCAAGCAGATAATAGGCGCGGACCATTTCCATGGTTTCTTTTTGTGACATGATATCGGAGGGTAAAAAGCCCGTATCATTGGCCGCGTTTTCATTCGACAGGCCGTCATAAAAATATTGCACAGGTACGTGCAGGGCTTCGGAAAGATCAAACAAACGGCTGGCGCTGATCCGGTTGGCGGCACATTCATATTTTTGAATCTGCTGGAAGCGGATGCCGACCTGTTCGCCAAGCCCCTGCTGGGTCATGCCCAAAAGGCGGCGACGACGACGCAAACGGCGCCCGACATGAATATCAATTGCATTGGCCATAAGATTTTTCCTTAACTCTCACTTCGACAATTCGCCTGATGGCGTATGTCAAACGAGAGCAAATCTCGTGCCGAACGAAGGCTAATCTTTAAGCTTTTGATTTTGCTTGCGTTTTATGGGATCGCGTTCCGATTTTCGCACACGTACCACGTTTGGCGTCACCTCAACCTGCTCGTCATCGGCGATCCAGGCGATGGCCTGTTCCAGATTGAGACGCTTTGGCGGAACCAGAGTAACGGCATCGTCCTTGCCAGAGGCGCGCACATTACTGAGCTTTTTGCCTTTCACCGGATTGACGTTCAGATCGCCGCCCCGTGTCGCCTCGCCGATAATCATGCCCGGATAAACATCTTCGCCCGGGCCAATAAACAAAGTGCCACGCGGCTCCAGATTCATCAACGCAAAGGCAGACGTTTTGCCTGCAACCATGGAGATCAGCGCGCCGCGCCCCCGGCTTTCAATCTGGCCGCGCCAGGCCCCCCAGTGGGAAAATACCCGGTTGAGCACCCCTTCACCGCGGGTTTCGGTCAAGAACCGGCCGCTATAGCCAATCAGCGCCCTTGATGGGGCCTCGAAGATCAGCCGGGTGTGACCAGCCCCTGCCGGTGTCATGCTGGTCAGATCGGCGCGCCGCGCAGTCAGGCTTTCGATGACGGCGCCGGCATGATCGGCCCCGACATCACAGGTTACCTCTTCGATAGGTTCAAGGCGCTTGCCCTCATCATCCAGCCGCGACAGCACTTGCGGGCGCGAAACCGACAGTTCGAAATCTTCCCGGCGTAATGTTTCTATCAATACGCCCAATTGCAATTCGCCGCGCCCGGCCAGCACAAAGGCATCCCGGTCCGGCGCATCGCTGACCTCGATGGCGACATTGCTGCGTGCCTCATGGTAGAGTCGTTCGCGGATCAGGCGCGATTGCACCTTTTTGCCATCCCGCCCGGAAAGCGGGCTGTCATTAATCGATACGGTTACCGACATTGTCGGCGGGTCAACCGGGGTCGCGTGAATCGGGGTGCCAACCGCCACATCGGCCAGCGTGTCGGCCACATTGGCGTTCGAAAGCCCGGCAATGGCGACAATATCGCCTGCTTTGGCGGTTTGCGCCGGGACCCGCTCCATGCCCGTCATTATAAAGAGCTTGCTCAAGCGGGCCTTTTCAATGATATCACCATCACGGCTGATGGCATGAACCATATCGCCAACCGCGACCGTGCCGCTTTCGACCCGTCCGGTCAGCACCCGGCCGACATAAGGATCGGCATCAAGCATGGATATCAGCATGGAAAATGGCTGGTCCAGGGCCTCCAGCGCCTTTGGCGGCGGGGTATGTTTGACGATGGTTTCAAAAAGCGGGGTCAGATCCGTGCCTTTCATGGTTGGCTCCAGACTGGCCCAGCCATCGCGTCCGGCGGCATAGAGAAACGGAAAATCGAGCTGTTCCTCATTGGCCCCAAGATCAGAAAAAAGATCAAAAACCGCATTCAACGCGGCTTCAGGATCGGCGCCGGTGCGATCAACCTTGTTCAGAACAACAATGGGTTTCAGGCCCAGACCCAAAGCCTTGGACAAGACAAACCGCGTTTGCGGCATTGGCCCTTCGGCAGCATCAATGAGCAATAAGGCGCTATCGACCATGGAAAGAATGCGCTCAACCTCGCCGCCAAAATCCGCATGCCCTGGCGTGTCAATAATATTGATGCGCGTGTCTTTCCACTGCACGCTGGCGCATTTGGCCATAATGGTAATGCCGCGTTCGCGTTCCTGATCATTGCTGTCCAGCGCCCGATCCGGGCGTTGCTCGTGTTCAGCAAAGGTGCCGGTCTGGATAAGCATTTGGTCAACAAGAGTCGTTTTGCCATGATCAACATGGGCAATAATTGCGATATTACGCATCATTTTATCCTGGTGCGGTGGGAAAAGGGGGTTTTGCCGCCCCCGGGGCCGGGGGTCAATGGGTAAAAACAGAATTTGGGCGTAAATTTGTGCGCCGCACCCTTGATTTTTGTGCAACGCAACATATTATTAACGCGCAAGGTATGACAAATCTCCCCCCGTTCATACCCTTAATGCCCTTTTAAGGGCGTTTCCTCCCTACACCTGACCGCGCCTTTGGGCGCGGTTTTTTTATCAAAATATGGTTTTCACATTTGCCAATTGACAAATGGCCTTGCTGATACGATGCAGGTGGGTGTGCAGGGTGGTAAACCCTTCATGGGGAATAAGGCTTTGCTCATCCATATAAAGGTCGCGGGCAATTTCTATTTGCAAGGCGTGGACGGCCTCTTCCGGCCGCCCATAATGCGCGGTGGTATAACCCCCGGCATAGGGGGTGTTGCGGGCAACTTTATAGCCCGCTTTTTCAAAGGCGGTCTGTACGGTATCGATTAATACCGGGGCGCAGGCGCGCCCGTGGCGATCCCCCAGCACAATATCAACGCGGCCCTTTTCCGCCGTATGGGCACATGAAGATGGCATGGAATGGCAATCGATCAAAAGGGCGTGGCCAAAACGGGCCTTGACCGCATCAATCGATGTGCGCAGAGCCTGATGGTAGGGCGTGTATAAATAATGCAATCGGTCCCGCGCCTCGCAAAAAGGAATTTTGCCCGCATAAATGGGCAGGTGCGTGCGCACAACAGAGGGAATAAGGCCAATGCCGGCGCTGATGCGCGCATTGTGCCTGAAACGCCAGGTCTTTACCGGGTCTTTATACATGCGCGCATCGAGATCCAGCGCATGGCGATTGACATCAATCATGATGCGCGGAAAGCGGGCGCAGATCAGCCTTGCCCCGGTTTTGGGAATGAAGTCAAATAACTGATCGACCCAGGCATCTTCGGCGCTGCGTAAACAATCATCATCAAGATCGGTCAGGGCGCAAAAGCGTTTCGGGTAATGGCGCCCCGAATGCGGCGAGGCAAAAATAGCCGGTACCGTTGGCTCATGCGCAGCATAAATGCTGACCGGATTATCAAGGCCGTCCCACGGACACATGCTCACGGGCCGGTGCGGCCGGGGTTTTTGCCATAAATTCATACTTTATTTTGGGCTGCGCCGGGTGGTGCCGTCAAGTTGTGGGGGCTTTACTCTCCTTTTACCTCCTTTGTGTATGCTGCGCTTCAGATAATAAGAAATGGCCTGAAAAAGGTCTGATTTTGGGTTTAGGAGCGGGTTATGGCACGTATTTTACTGGCAGAAGATGATGATTCGATGCGCGGCTTTCTGGTCAATGCGCTGGAGCGGGCGGGACATGAGGTTATCTCGTGCGCTGATGGCGATGAGGGCATGGATGCGTTAAAAAGCACGCCCGCTGATTTTGATCTTCTTCTTACCGACATTGTTATGCCGGGCGTCGATGGTATCGAGCTGGCGCGCCGCGCCGCCGAAAAAGACAAATCGCTGAAAATTATGTTTATTACCGGTTTTGCCGCTGTGGCCTTAAACCCTGGGTCCAACGCCCCAAAAGATGCCAAGGTGTTGTCCAAACCGTTTCACCTGCGCGAACTGGTTGCCGAGGTTGAGCGGGTCATGGCCGCTTAAAATATCCCTTTAAATCCTGATCACTGAAACCAGCCCTTGCACAGGGCCGCGCGCTTGGCTATAGACGCGGCTCTTGACCTGAAGGTATGCGCTTTGAGGTTTTAAGGGCGATTAGCTCAGCGGGAGAGCACTACATTGACATTGTAGGGGTCACTGGTTCAATCCCAGTATCGCCCACCATTTCCTTTACCATTTCCCGGCCAGCGCCCGGCGCACGCTGGTGGCAAAATAAATTCTGCTCCCCAGTCTTGTCGTGTTAATCCCTTTGAATTTGTGCTAATGAAATTGCACAGGCAAAGGGGGTGATCATGAAGCCAATTATTTTTCGCATTGCATTGCTTTTCATGGCGCTCGTGCTCGCCTATGGGGCGTGGGTTTATCCGCGCCCGGCGCGCCGCCCGGTTGGCGATTATCATGGCATTACGCGCCCGGACGGGGCAAAAATCGCCTATTATATCTCCGGGCACAGCGGGCCTTATGTGATGCTGATGGCCAGTCTTGGGCGTTCGGTCAGTGATTTTAATGAACTGGCTTTGGCTTTGAACGCCGCCGGTTTTCGCACAATCGGGATTGAGGCGCGCGGGGTCGGGGCCGCACGCATTGGGCACCCGGCCCCGCACTTTACACTTTTTGATCTGGCCGACGATGCGGCGGCGGCGCGCGATGATGCGGGTATCGGCGCGGATGAGAACATTTTTCTTGTCGGCCATGCTTTTGGGAACCGCGCGGCGCGCGCCTATGCGACACAGAACAGCGAAACCGTACGGGGGCTGGTTTTGCTGGCCGCCGGCGGGGCGCAAAAGTTTGAGAAAAACAGTAAAGTATTAAAGGGCCTGCGCGGGGCTTTTAAATGGTGGCTGCCGCCGCCTGTGCGC